>CAYOGW010000023.1:0-13453 GCA_964403635.1 uncultured Anaerolineaceae bacterium
AAGGCTGGCTACGGGGTGTTAACCGAGTTAGAACGTGAAGCGGTGCATTTATTTGCCAGAACCGAAGGCTTGTTACTAGACCCTGTTTACACGGGCCGCGCGGCGGGTGGCATGCTGGATTTAATCCGTAAGGGTTTCTTTAAAAAAGGTGAGAATATCCTTTTCTGGCATACCGGCGGTCAACCGGCTTTGTTTGCG
The DNA here is from genome assembly GCA_964403635.1 of uncultured Anaerolineaceae bacterium. Lineage (GTDB taxonomy): Bacteria > Chloroflexota > Anaerolineae > Anaerolineales > Villigracilaceae > JANJTV01. The sequence continues at coordinate 199 of CAYOGW010000023.1, forward strand.
GGCAAGTATCAGGCGGGGCTGGTTTAATTAAATGGCAGCAAATTTGGAGGGCAGCCCGCCTGAATTTTGCTTAATCGGCAATTATCCCCTTGTTTAATCGCCTTAAAATCCATAATCGGCAATTGTTCCTTGCGTTTTTTGACAATTGTGTAAAAGGCTAAAAGAGATTCGTTGTTAGAGAATCTCTTTTTATGTATTTTCGTGATGTGTGTGTTTTTGCAGTGCAGTTTGGTTAATTTGAGGGATAAATATTTAATTTTAATTCATGCCTTGCAGAGATTGACATAGAGGGGGTTTGGATAGAAAATCGGCGCTCCTATTTTAATTAACCCTACGGAGGTGAGAGTGAGCGTTTCGATGAAACTGGGAGAGCACTATATTTGTGATCTCTCGAACTGCAACCCAGAAATTTTGATGGATAGTGAGCGGTCTTATGCGTTGTTTTCTAAAGCGATTCGTGAGAGCGGCTTAACGGTTGTGGATGAAGGCTTTTACAAGTTTAGCCCACATGGCTTTACTTGCTTTTTGCTGCTCGCAGAGTCGCATGCCAGTTTGCACGCTTGGCCTGAACATGGCTACTGCGCCATCGATTTGTTCACCTGCGCGATTGGGCAGGATATGGTTCCGGTTATTCAAAATATTAAACAGGCTTTCGGTGCCGATAACTTTACGCTGCGAAAAATTGACCGCGACGCAGAAGTAAATGGTATGACTCCAATGTTGCATGCGCCGACAGTCGTTCAACTGCCGGTGGCGGAATAATGAGTATTTGGTTTACGGAAGAACTTCACCCTTATTACCGCAAGGGTGTGCGCGTCAAACGTGTGTTGGTGGATGAGCAGACAAAATTTCAGCATTTGCAAGTGGTTGAAACCGAGTTTTTTGGCAATGCTTTAATTTTGGATGGCATTATTCAATTAACCGAACGCGACAACATGGGTTACCACGAGATGATTTCGCATGTGCCGATGCAGGCGGTTGCCAATCCCAAGCGTGTTTTAATTGTGGGTGGCGGCGACGGCGGTACGTTGCAGCAGGTCTTGCGTTTCCCATCGGTTGAGCAGGCGATTGTGTGTGAGTTAGATCAGAAAGTAGTGGATTACTCTCGTGCTTACTTTAAAGGATTTGGAGACCCGTGGGCAGACCCACGAGCAACGCTGCTCGTTCAAGATGCGTTTGGCTATCTGGAAGCGAACCCAGGCCAGTTTGATGTGATTATCTCGGATACAACTGACCCAATTGGCATGGCTGAGCGTTTGTTCAGCGATGAGTTTTATCAACTTATGGTGCGGGCTTTGGCGCCAGGCGGGGCGGCGGCTACCCAGTGTGAGCAACCTTATTTTGATACCAGCTTAATTAAGACCATTTATCAATCGGCCAAGCAATTAAGTAAAAATCCGGCATATTACTATGCTCAAATCCCCACATACCCGGGTGGCGGCATTGGCTTTATGTACGTTTCAGATGTGCCATGGACAGACGGTTTGGACAAGCCTACTCCTCCTGGGGTAAATAATTATATAAATGCGGATGTTCATAAAGCCGCTTTTGCATTACCAGAGTTTTTTAGAAAAGAGTTGTATGGTTAAAACAAAAAGCGGAGCATTAATGCTCCGCTTTTTGTTTTAAGGGTTTTATTTGGCTTTAATGCTAATGGTTTTGGGTTTAGCCGATTCAGCTTTTGGCAGGGTAATGGTAAGAATACCGTTTTCAAAATCTGCCTTGCCTTTTTCGGTTTGAACCATGGTGGGGAGCAACATGGTGCGCTCGAACATGCCTACCCGTTGTTCGCGGATGTGATAGGTGACATCTTTCTGTTCTTGTTCCTGTTTCGTTTCTCCGCGTAAAGTGAGCATGTCGCCGGTAACAGAAATTTGCACATCATCGGCTTTCATGCCGGGCAGGGAAGCCTTAACGATAACCGCATCGTTGGTTTGGTACATGTCGATGGCGGGCGAGCCAGAGACTCCACTGGTGCTGATGGGGCGCGTGAAGGCGTCATCAAACAGCCGGTCCATTGCTTCTCGAAGCGTCATCATCTCGCGCACGGGCTCCCAAAGTTTAATGTTGGACATAGTGAACCTCCTTTTGAATAAATGATTGGTTTGAAATACAGCCTTAATTTAATCGCCAATTGTTTAATTTCTGTCTGAAAAATTTAAAAAATTTATTAGAGTTTTTGCTTTTTGGCTGCTTCAAACACGAAAAGGGGCTTGAGACTGTATATCTCCAACAAAATCGGGTCGGCTGGGGTGGTCGTACACTTGACGAACCGCCATAATCTCCCCAATGTGATACCAGTAGTGGTAAGTCATTCTGAGCATCATGCTCCCAAGCGTTTGAAAATGTGGTTCTCCATTGACAATAGGATGGGTAAGCAATTGCTCGACAGTTAATTGATCTAGAAAAGGGTCTGCCGCGCTGGTGATTGTTTTCCAAGTGGTTAACATTTCTTCGTAGGGTGGCGTGCTGGCGGGTGCGCCAAAGCCAACAAGCGCATCTAAATGCGGGGCAATATTTTTCCCTTGGGCGCGGATGAGCCAGTAGGTATGTTCTTGCCAAGCAAGGTGTCCAACTGTCCACGAAATGCTGTTAATCGGCATTAATCGCCTTTCGGCATCAGCAGCGGGCAGTTCGTTCAATGCGCGCAGCCATTCACTGCGGGTAAAGCGCAGTTGTTCAACGAGTGGATGGGTCATATTTTCTCCGAGTGGCAAATATTATTTTTCCAATTGAGTCACGATCATATTATCAAATTGAGCAAACTTTACTTGATAAGCCAGCAAGCTGATTCCTCCGCTGGGATACTTATTATCAACCGCATACAGGACTAATTCGTTATTAATGAAAAATTTTATTTCGTTCTTGTACACATCTACTCTTAATTGGTAAGGCACGCCTGAAATTAAGGGGTGGTCTGCGTTTTCTGCTAATGCTACTCCTTTGCAGGCGTAGCCAAAATCATCAAACCTGAATATTGAAACAGCAAGACGGTTGCCTCCAATTCGGTATCCGCTGCAGTTAGGCTGTTGGGCGGTACGTACAACCAAATAGATTTGCTCGTATGGTCCTGATTCAAAAATAACATCGGTAGAAAAAGAATAATTAATCCAATCATCTGACGAAAGCAAATAGATGTTTGGAATAAAGTCTGGATTTTGATTTTGGACACCCAAGCCTAACGAATTGTTATATTTTACGATTTCCCATTGCCCGTCATTTAAGCTGCGCCAAGCAGAAAGATTTCCATTTTCAAAATCGTTGGCATACAAAATGTCTTTGCCATATTGGCTGGCTTCAAAAAGCGGATTTTCAGCATGAGCAATTGGGTTAGTTACCAGCCAAAAGCCAAACATCATTGCAATGACCAGTAAAAGAATTAAGATACTTGTTGTTCTGGAAAAATGATTAGAAATTAAATTAAATAGCCCTTGTTGTGGCACGCGTTCAAAAGAAAGCGCTTTATACAAAGCAATTTTGTCTGTTTCAGACAGGTTTAGCTCTTTGCAAAATATCTCTAAATAATTATCGGAGGGGATGTAACCTCCGTTATCTTTTTCTGTTCTGCTAATTACAGTATGTGAGAAATTTATCCTTTTTGCTAATTTTTTTTGGCTCAAATTGGCTTGTTCACGATGCTGACGCAACAACGTAGATAATTTGCTCATTTAATATTTTCGAAACCTTTTCTTTTGATATTTTGTAATGAAATTATGTCACAATTTTGGCACGGACGTCCCACATTTTATTTAAATAAGGCAGGAGAAAAATGAAAAAAAGTCGTTTCATTATGATAGTTTGTTTTCTTTTTTTGGTGGCTTGTCAATCATCGGCTGCAGAAGAAGCCAGTACCGTAACCCCAACCATTGTGGTTACGCCCGTGCCTTCTAAAACCCCACAGCCAACCGCAACGCCTGTAATACCAACTCCAACAGTTGAGCCACCGTCTATTTTGAATGAATATCTTAATGATGTCACTATTACCTATGTAGACCCCTTCGATGAGAATTTGGGTTGGGGTTTTGATATTGGAGAAATCAAAGATGGGGTATTAGAAGTTGTAGGAGATAACTGGCGCGGCTTGGTACTAAATGTAAGAGATTTTCATGAACATGAGGGGATATTAATTAAATTCACGTACTCTCCAGATTCAGTTTTTGATGTCATTATGGATCATGGCGCTTGGAGTACAGATGAATATAGGAGTTTTGGTATTCAATTTGGAAACTACCCAGTTGCAAGTTTGTGGCAAAGTTCAAACCCTCTAGGTAATTTAAATTTGCACGGAAATTTTCGCCCTCAAGCCAGTGTTTGGTACCAGATGTTAATTGCTCTTGGCGAAAATGGAGAGTTTTTAGCAATTATGTGGGACCCAGCTGACCCAACGAAGGTGATTCAATATCATGAAACGATTGGAGAGAAATGGGCAGGATTAAATTGGACGTTTAGAATTGGTGCGAATTCCGGAACTATTTTATTCGATGATTTTAGCGAGGTGAACTTCTCTGGGATTAAATAAAGCCTAAGGAGTTTTAGGATAATTCTGTTGTAGTATCGATTAGTTTTAAAGAGCCTGATTATTTATAAGCAGGCTCTTTATTTGTAGGTAAATCGTATTTCCTTAATGATAGACTATAGAAAAATAAAGTAGGAATAATTCTATGAGTTTTGTTTCTTTTGAGTTTTTGTTTTTATTTTTGGCTGTGTACTTTTCATTGGCTCTCTTTAAAAATCAATTAATACGAAAACTCATCATCTTAATTGCAAGCGGCCTGTTTTATGCATTTTGGGACTGGCATTTTTTATTATTATTGATATTTATTAGTGTTGTAGATTATTCTATTTCTCAACTTTTGCAAATCTCTCAAAATGAGCTTCATCGGAAGATATTGCTGTCAATTAGTATCATTTTAAATTTAGGAATATTAGGTTATTTTAAATACTACAATTTTTTTATTGATAATTTAAATGACATTGGGATTGCAGGTTTTCATTTAGAAACTTTCAAAATAATATTGCCTATTGGAATATCATTTTTTATTTTTGAAACGATTAGTTATATTTTTGATATTTATAGAAGAGATGCAAAACCCGCTGATACGTTACTGGATTATTTAATATTCATATCCTTTTTCCCGCGCCTTGTGGCTGGTCCAATTATGCGAGCCAGCCATTTTCTACCTCAGCTAAAAAAGGGTGTGACTTTAAATGTTGCTAATTTATACGCAGGGGCACAATTGTTTGCTCAGGGGTTAATTAAAAAAATAATCATTGCTGATCGGTTAGCGATAGGGGTAGATATTATTTTTAAAAATCCTGAACGATTTGATTTCCTGTCGATATGGTTAATCGTCTTTGCTTATTCTATTCAAATATATTTTGATTTTTCGGGTTATAGCGATATGGCGCTTGGTATAGCTCGAATAATAGGTTTTGAGCTACCGGTAAATTTCAATTTGCCGTATGTTGCTCAGTCCTTAACAGAATTTTGGCAAAGATGGCATATTTCATTATCCACATGGCTGCGGGATTATTTATATATTCCGTTAGGCGGAAACCGCAAAGGAATTATTCGAACTAATCTGAATTTATTTATTACGATGTTGTTAGGCGGGCTGTGGCATGGGGCTAGCTGGAATTTTGTAATTTGGGGCGGGTTGCATGGATTCTATTTACTTTTTGAAAGATTGTTTGAGAAAAACAATTTCATTGGTGATATTCAAAAAAATACTCCTTTTTGGCTGCGAAGTTTTCTTGTTTATTGTATTGTCAGTATAACTTGGGTGTTTTTTCGCTCATCTTCAAATGAAATCACTATAGAAATCTTGTCAAAAATGTTTTTGTTGATTGGTGGTGGAGTTCAATGGTTTTATTTACCAGCCTTGGTTTTCGTACCAGTTATTTTTGTGGGTGGTTTATTACTTTCATCTGGCAAATACAAATTGCCAAATTTGACATTGGATAAACCCTATGCGATTCCTTTGCTTTTGATGGAGTTTTTCTGGGTTTATTTATTTGCCCCAGTGAATGTTAACCCTTTTATTTACTTCCAATTTTAGAGAATAAAATATGATGCGTATCAATTTTAATTATTTGTTAAAGGCAATAATTTGGTTACTTTTTTTTCTTTTAGGAACAGAAATATTCCTTCGAATCTTTGTCATTTCTCCTTTAAATAGTTCTTATGTTCTTCATGGCGGCGGAATTGAAGTTTATGGTTACGAAGGTTACGGAATTGTTGCTTACGATAGCAATATGGAAATTTTAACTTCGTCAAATGATGGGGATGAAAATATTATTGTGTTAGGTGATTCGTATACTGAAGCTCGACAAGTTCCTTATTGGTTAAATTATTCATCTATAGCTGAAAACAAATTAAAAGAACAGGGGTTTCAAAATATTAATATAAGAAATTTCGGCTATCGTGATTTGTCGCTGGCAGATTATTTAGGAATGGCACCAGGTTTAATACAAAATTATTCTCCAAATATAGTGGTGATTCAAGTTACTTATCAGGAATTTGTTATTGAAAGTTTTAATAGAAAGGATAACGGTTTTTTTTATTTAACCGAAGATGTTGCTACTAGTAAAGTTTTATTGAATCGTGAAGAAACGACAGATGATTTTGTCGCAAAAAACAATGCCTATTCAAAAAGCAGGTTTTATAACATAGATTTTAAGACCGTATCTTTGGACCAAGCCTTAGCTGTTCAAAAAATTGAACTTAAGCCGTTCGATTTTTTTAAGAAAAACGATTTGGATTTTTGGAGCGAGCCCGAACCGAATAAGATTATTAAAGATAAAACCAAAGTAGAGCCGAGCCTTGCCCTGCAAAATATGCGAATTGTTAAAGTAGTAGAAATGTTAAGCGCTGCTTATAAAGATATTCCTATTATTTTTATCATTATCCCTAGTCCTTCTTCCCGACAAGGGTTTTCGTATTCATTAAATGAAAACGAGCTTCGTATTAAAGAAATTTTGGAAAAACATCCAAATTGGTATGTTTTATACCCTGTTAGCCAATTTGATGATGCGCTGAAAAATGGGTATATTGCTCATGGGTTTTGGAATACAGTACCTATGAAGGGTCACATGAATATGCTTGGGCATGAAATAATCGGGACTGCGCTGGCTGAAAAAATAAAAGAAATTATTAAATAATTTATTGGCTACTTAAAAATTTACAGCCCCGAATAACGGGGCTGTTTTGGCGGAGAGGGAGGGATTCGAACCCTCGGTGGCCCAGAAGACCACAACAGTTTTCGAGACTGCCCCATTCAACCGCTCTGGCACCTCTCCATAGGCTTAGCGGGCGAAATTATACTCTAAACTTCTAGGCTTTGGTGTAGCACGGGGTAGTGCACATTCTTCATTCCTTGTTCTGCTAGTTTTTCTTTTAAAACCAGCGCGGGCGTTTCTTCTCCGTGCACCAAGTAAACCCCATGTTTTTTGGCTTGCGCCGCTTTTGCATATTCTGTTAATAAACTTTGCCCAGCATGGGCAGAGAAGCCGCCAATGGTAATCACTTGGGCGCGGCGGGTATAGGTTTCGCCAAATATTTTAATTTTCTCATCTCTATCAGCAATGCGCCGCCCTAAGGTATGGGGTGCCTGCCAAGAGATAATTAAAACCGTATTTTTGGGGTTTTCAATATTATTTTTTAAATGATGCAAAATACGCCCGCCTTCTGCCATGCCTGAAGCAGCAATAATCACCATGGGGTCTTTGCGTTCGTTTAATGCTTTCGACTCTTCTACACTACGAATATAGGTTAACCCTTCAAAATCTAACGCGGGGTGTTGGTTGCGTTGCATAAATTGCCATGTCTCTTCATCAAAACACTCGCGATGCTTTTTGAAAATATCAGTGGCGTTCACCGCTAAGGGGCTGTCTACATAGACAGGCAACGGTGAAATTTTATTTTCGTGAATTAAATTGTGAATACTGTAAACCAGTTCTTGGGTGCGCCCAACCGAAAAAGCCGGAATAATCACTTTCCCGCCATGTTCAACCGCGTGTCTTAAGGCTTGATTTAATTCTGAAATGGCGGCTTGCGGGTCGTTGTGATTTTTGTCTCCGTAGGTGCTTTCCATAATTAACAGGTCGGCTGGCTCAGGGAGAACGGGGTCTTGCAAAAGGGGTAAATCTCTTCTGCCAATGTCTCCGGAGAAGCACAAGCTGGTGGTTTTGCCTTTTTCTTCTAGTTGTAAGTGAACGCTGGCAGAACCGAGGATGTGCCCCGCATCAAGCAGGCGCGCGGTAACGCCCGGGAGCGGTGAAAACTCTGCGCCGTAGGGAACAGGCATGAGCTTAGGCAGCACCTGTTCTACATCTTCCTTTGTATAAAGTGGTTCGACAGGGGCTTGATGATTGCGTTGGCGACGTTTATTAAGGTAGAGAATATCTGATTCTTGAATGTGGGCTGAATCGCGCAGCATAATTTCGGTTAAATCTTTTGTGGCTGGGGTTGCATAAATGAAACCCTGAAAACCTTGATTGACGAGATTGGGTAGGTTGCCAGAATGGTCTATATGCGCGTGAGAGAGGATGACCGCGTTAATTTGGCTGGGTTGAAAGGGGAAGTGTTTATTACGCTCGTAGGTGTCTTGGCGGCGTCCTTGAAATAAGCCGCAGTCGAGCAGAAGTTTTTTGCCATTAATTTCTATGAGGTGCATAGAGCCGGTTACAGTTTGGGCAGCACCGTGAAAACGGATTTTCATGGGTCACTCCTTGGGGAAAGGTTGACTTTCTTTAATTCCGAGGGCTTTCATTAATTCTTGTTCGTACTGTTTTAGCCGCCATGGGATGGCCGAGAGGACTTCGCTTAGGTTTTGTTTTGTGCGTGGGTTTTGCTCGGCTAAGGCATGAATGTAGATGCGCGGCAATATCACATCCGATTCGACGCCAAGTTCTTTGGCGGCGGTTTTTCTCCATGTTTTTAGTTTGTTAATGCGGTTAAGAGTTGCATTGGAGAGCCGATCGACAATGGTTTTTTTAACCAGTGGGGCGCGCTGCCCTTTTTGGATGGCTTCTAGGATGGGTTTGCCGAACCTGTCTATTTGGCGGAGGGATAAGCCGGTTTCTTCGAGTTCTTGGCGGCTGGTTGGCATGGCTTCGGCTAATGAAAGCAGAGTGCGGTCATCTAATACTTTAAATAAGGGGCGGTCTAGTTTTTCAGCAATTTTTTCTCTGGTTAAGCATAGTTCGTGCAAAATGGTTTTTTGTCGAGAAGTTAGGTCGCTTTGCCCGTTGATTTTTTCCCAACGTTCGCGAGGGTCTTGGTGGTTGTGCCCATTGCTATAACAACAACGATGAAAGTCTTCGTGAGCGAGTTCCCAGCGACCTTTTTCTACTAATTCTTGTTGAAGAATATCTCGCAGGGCGAGCAGATAGCGTGTATCCATTCTAGCGTAATCTACCAAGTTTTCGGGCAGCGGGCGCTGCCCCCAATTGGCTTTTTGAAAGTGTTTATCTAATTTAATTTCAAAATGGGTAGCCAGCAGCGAGCCTAATCCTGTGGCGGGGTAGCCTAGCGTACGGGCGGCGATTTGGGTGTCGAATAAATTGTCAAAGGTAAAACCGTATTCGTGTTCAAGAAGATAGACATCATATTCGGCAGCGTGAAAAACCTTTTCAATTTTTGGGTTTGAAAAGATTGCAGCGAGTGGGGAGAGGTCTACTAAATTAAAAGGGTCAACCAGATAATCGTTTTGAGGGGTAGAGAATTGAATTAAACATACTCGTTCGTGGTAAGCATGTAAGGAGTTTGCTTCTGTATCTACTGCTATGCGATTTTGTTGGTTAAGGTGTTTAACGAGATTTTGAAGGGTATCTTGTTTGTCAATCCAAATGGGCGGGGAGAGCGGTTCGCGAAGCATAGACAGATTATAGTGTATTCATTAATGGGTTAATCGGTAAGACTTTTTTTTCCATGATGAGGGCATGTTCTCCGTCGTTGTAGTAATTTAACCAGTGATCGACGGAGCTGTAGCCTGCTTTTTGATACATGCGAATGGCATGGTTGTTGCTGGCGCGCACACACAGCCGAACGCGCGGCAAGGTTAAACGGGCTTCGCAAGCTTGAAGAAGTTGACTTCCCAGCCCCTGCCCTTGCCACTCTGGCAATATACAAATGGTTGCAATCCATGCAATGCCTTCGCTAAGATGGGGGTCTCCGGCGACAAAGCCAATCATCTTGCCGTCTTGAATTGCTTTTAATCGAACAATGCCAGGAAAACTCAAAACAGCCATTAAATCAAATAATGGCCAAGCGTCCTTTGGGAAACATACTTGTTCTAACTTTCTTAGCGCATTTAAGTCAGTAATGTTTGCAGTTTGAATATCCATAATCATAATAAAAAGAGCCTCCTGCGTTTTAGCAGGAGGCTCTCATTGTACTATTTATTGGCAAACTTTTTACTTACCTTTGGTAAAGTTTTCCAGCATGCTGGTAAATTCCATTGGGAAGATGTATTTTGTAGAAGGACTCATGCCCATTGCTTTGAGTGTTTCGAAGTATTGTAGGGTCATTGTCTTCTGGTCAACAGTCTTGGCTGCGCTATAGATTTTTTCTAACGCTTCTGCAAAACCTTCGGCGCGGAGCAATTGAGCTTCTCGTTCACCTTGCGCAGAGAGGATAGCCGCTTCTTTTTGCCCTTCGGCTTTCAAGATAGAAGATTGCTTATCACCTTCTGCCACGTTAATCGCGGCTTCTCGGGTACCTGTTGATTCAGTAACCAAGGCGCGGCGAATACGCTCTGCTGACATTTGTTTGTTCATGGCTTCTAAAATTTCTCGCGGTGGAACAATTTCACGAATTTCAACATTGGTTACTTTAACGCCCCAGCGTTCAGTTACTTCATCTAACTTTGTGCGTAAAGTAATGTTGATATGTTCGCGTTGAGAAAGGACATCATCCAAACTAATACCGCCGATGACCGCGCGAAGCGTGGTAGTAGCCATACCTTGAGCGGCTAATTCAAAATTTCCAACTGCCAAAACAGATAAGGTTGGGTCTAATACTTTAAAATACCAAAGAAAATCTATTTGAATGCCGGCATTGTCTTTGGTAATAGCGGTCTGGTGTGGGATTTCGCGAACTTGTTCGCGCAAGTCTGTAGTGACCACTCGGTCTATTAATGGGATTAAAAATACCAGCCCGGGTCCTTTGGTGCCAATCGAGCGCCCAAAGCGAAATACAACCAAGCGTTGATATTCAGATACAACGCGAACGGTGTTGCCAAGGATGAATAAACCTAGGACAACAATGACAATCCCTAAACATAAGAAAAAAATTACACCTTCGGTCATGAGAGTACGCTCCTTTTGGAATTAATTAAATTTTTTCAACGATTAAAACAAACCCCTGACGTTCTACAACTTTAATTTGGCTCCCTTTCGACAGCGGTTCTTTACTTCGGGCGCTCCATAATTCTCCAGCAACTTGAACAGAGCCTTGGGCGTGAACCGCTGTTTTGGCTTCACCAGTCATCCCAATTAAACGTTCTAAATCTTGGGTAGGCTGCACCTGCATGGCGGCGAATCCCTTTTCAAAACCAAACCACAAAAGGCCGCCAGAAATTAATGATGTGAAAATAGCAATGACTGGATTAATGGCTGGCCAGCCGTGAGAATCGAGAAATAAAAATATAGAACCGAATAAGATAAAAAGAATCGTGCTGGCTAACCAAATTGTGCGCCATTTGGGCAATAAGAAAGCCAAAATAAATGGAAAAACTGAAAGAGCAATAACAATCAACGCCCAAATGTTTATGGGAATGATGCTAGCGCCATACCCTGCCATGAATAATACGAAAATGGCTCCCAGCTCTAATGCACCAGTGCCGGGTGTGGTTAATGCCAAAAGCCCAAGCATAGTGCCGAGTACGAACAAAATATAAATAATGTTAGGGTCTAATAATATTTCCATTGGTCATTTCCTTAAGTCATTATACATCGGTTAGTTAATCCCTTAATTAAATACGATGATTATCAAAATTAGTTTTAGATTGTGGCTTTATAATTGTTGATTAAATAGAGCAAAGAATTTTCAAGGAGCACCAGTGAAATTTAATAAAATTTGTATTTTAGGGCTAGGCTATATCGGTTTGCCTACAGCCACCATGTTTGCAACACACGGTTTAGATGTACTGGGCGTTGATATTAATATTCAAATTATTAAAACTTTACAGTCGGGTCAAATTCATATTCATGAACCTGGGCTAGCAGAAGCCTTTGCCCAAGCCGTAAACACTCAAAAATTAAGCTTTGATACCCATCCCGCGCAAGCAGACGCCTTTTTAATTGCTGTGCCTACACCTTTTCAGGAAGGGCAAACGGGTCAATATGAAAATGTAACCTATAAAAAAGCAGATATGCGGGCTGTACTTTCTGCCGCTGAAGCCATTGTGCCATATTTACAAAAGGGCAACTTGGTTGTTTTAGAGTCAACATCTCCCCCGCGCACCACCGTAGAATTGCTCGTGCCCGTACTAGAAAAATCGGGCTTAAAAGCCGGTAAAGATTTTTATCTCGCGTACTCTCCAGAACGAGTGCTGCCTGGGCAAATATTAACAGAGCTGGTAGAAAACGCGCGGGTGATTGGCGGTATTACTCCAGAATCAGCTCAAGCCGGACAAGAACTTTATTCAGCTTTTGTAAAAGGAGCAACTATCCAAACGGATGCCACCACAGCCGAAATGGTAAAGGTGATGGAAAATACCTATCGGGATGTCAATATCGCCATTGCCAATGAGTTTTCTCGCCTGTCAGACCGCTTTGGAATAGATGTTTGGGAAGCCATCCAAATTGCAAATTTGCACCCGCGCGTTAAAATACTTAATCCTGGCCCGGGGGTTGGTGGGCATTGTATTTCAGTAGATCCGTGGTTTTTGGTTGAAGCCGCGCCAGACATTAGTTCTTTAATTTTGAACGCTCGTCAAGTGAACGATCAGCAACCGCACTTTGTGCTCAGTTTGGTGCGCCGCATGCTTGGTGACAATTTGCAAAATAAACGCATAGCCGCCTTAGGTTTGGCTTATAAGCCAGATGTAGATGATATGAGGGAAAGCCCCGCCGTTGAAGTGGTGAATCTCTTACAACAAGCGGGCGCCGTGGTGCAAGCCTTTGACCCGTATAAGCCCGCTGCTGTGGTGGGAGATCTTCAAACGGTTTCTACCCTAGAAGATGCCTTGGCAAACGCCGAGCTAGTTATTTTGTTGGTAAGCCACCTTCAGTTTAAACAGTTAAACCCAGC
>CAYOGW010000023.1:13553-27828 GCA_964403635.1 uncultured Anaerolineaceae bacterium
TCCCAATTTTTTGCAGAAACGGGCCACAACGTCAGCGGTGATTTTTGGCTTTATTATCAAAGTGTTCCCCAAGCCCGATTGGTATTTGGCTATCCCTTAACCGAAGCGTTTACAGATGCCCGTTCGGGTCGTTTGGTGCAATATTTTACACGCGCACGGTTTGAGTATTATCCAGAATTTCCTGAAGGCCAGCGGGTACGTTTAACCAACTTGGGAGAAACGCTTTATCAGCCTGGGAACGCATTAAATATGCCAACAGCTTTGGGCTGCCGCTCATTTGCAACGGGGTTTTCTAGTTGTTACGCATTTTTAGACTTTTTTGAAGCAAATGGCGGAGAAGCCGTTTTCGGTGCCCCGATTTCTTCGTTTGAGTTTTATAACGGACGAATTGTTCAATATTTTGAGCGGGCTCGCTTTGAATGGTATCCAGAGTTAGATGAAGGGCAAAAAGTAAGCTTGGCAGAAGTGGGTCGAATTTATTTTGACTTTATTGGTGAAGACCCCAATTTGCTCACACCAGTGAAAGCTTCAAATATCGCCGAAAATATTCTTAACATTCGAGCTTTGGCGTTTGTAGAAAAAGCAGCAACTTCCTCAAATGATGAGCAGACTTTATATGTTGTTGTGCAAGACCAAACATTAACCCCTGTGCGCAACGCGTTTGTGGTGGTTACTGTTACTTGGGCAGGCGGCGCTCAGCAGAGCATTTCTTTACCGACCAATGCAAATGGGGTGGTAATTTTGCCATTTGCTGTAGCTGGTCAAACCCATGGCAGCTTGGTTTTAATTAAAGTGCAAGTTTTATATGAGGGTTTGCAAGCAGAAACAAAAACGTCTTTTCGTATATGGCAATAAGCCTTCTTAATTAAAAAAGCCGCTTAAGCGGCTTTTTTAATTAAGAAGTTCGCTGAGATTAAACACTGGACCATCTTTACAAGTGGTCAGCCAGCTTTTGCGCGTGCGAATAGCGCATACCCCGCATTCTGCTAAGCCAGCGCATGGTATTTCGCTATTAATTAACAATTGGGTATAAATGTGAGCTTCGGTGGGTACTTTTTCTGCGAAGGTGCTGATTTGATTTCGGTCTAGGCTGGCAGCTACATAATCTGCCCAGCGGATGGCTTCGGATGTGTTCTCAGGCGACAAGATTTCAATTTCGCTGGGGAGGGTTTCGGGTTTGGTTTGAGTGATTAATGTGATTTCTTTATTTAAGGAAATTGCTTGTTGCAAAAGCGCTAACAAGGAATTGAGATTGTTGTTGAGATTAATTAAGGCGATTTTTTTCGCTGTGTTGGGAATTTGAAAGCCTCGCCCTAACGGTCCGCGTAAGTTAATTTGACTGCCAAGCGCCCAATGGGCTGGGGTCGGTGCGGCAACAAAAAAACCTTTGGGGGTAGTACCGCTCGCGAAAATGGAAAGCGGCAAGGGGGAGTCTGTTTCGGATTCGGCTTGGGCGAGCAGGTATTGCCCGGGAGCGGGGATTAAGGCAGGAGAGCAGGAAATATGTACGGCGCGTTCTTCTTGTAATTGTATTTCATTAACGAGGCCTTTTCCCGTCTGCATGCGTATATGCTATCACGTTATAATATTTTCTAGGAGGAAGATACTATGAATATTGCAGAGATTATTGGTTTATTTGCTGGTTTGTTGTGGATGGGCGTGGTGGCAACGATTGTTGTCATTGGCGTTCGAGCCAGCCGTGCACAGCCTGCTCGAGGGCTTTCTAGCCTTTTGGTGGGTATTTTTATTGCTGCCATCGCGCTTTCGGTGGTTTCAGCTGGGTTGGTATTTATTCAACCCGAAGAGCGCGGTGTTGTAATTTCGGCTGTTCAGCAGAAGGGTTATCGCTCAGAAGCCTTACAGCCAGGTTTGCAGTGGGTCATTCCCTTTGCAGAAAATGTTCGCTTGTATTCAATTTCTCGCCAGACCTACACCATGTCTTCGGTTTCTAACGAAGGTGATGTGACCGGCGACGATTCGATTCAGGCACGCACCCGAGATGGTCAGATTGTGTATATTGATGCTTCTGTAGTTTATGCCATTGACCCTACCAAAGTTATTGATATGCACATTACTTGGCAAAATCGTTACGAAGATGGTGTCGTAAGACCCCAATCTCGTGGCGCGATTCGTGACGCTGTTTCGCAGTTTGGCGTAGAAGAAATTGTTTCTACCAAACGTGGCGAAATGGAGAAAATGATTGCTTCTCAGTTAGAAGCGGGTTTGGCAACCAATAATTTAATTTTGGTAGATTTCTTGCTGCGCAACATTCGTTTTAGCGACGAATATGCGGCTGCGGTAGAACAAAAGCAAATTGCAGAGCAATTGGCTCAACAAGCCGCCTTTGTCGTAGATCAGCGCAAGCAAGAAGCCGAACAAGCCCGTCAAGTGGCGCAAGGTCAGGCAGATGCCGCGGTGATTGCCGCGCAAGGCGCTGCTAACGCCCGCTTGATTGAAGCGGAAGCTGAAGCAAAAGCCTTAGAACTTATTGCTCAAGTATTGGCCGATAACCCAAGTTTGTTGACCTATCAATATATTAATCAGTTGAGTCCAAACATAGAAGTGATGCTCTTGCCGAGTAACGCTCCGTTTGTGTTCCCATTGCCAGATATTACTGGTGGACAGTAAACAAAGTTAATTAATCAAGGGGATGAGCCGTTTCGCGGCTCATCCCCTTTAGGATTTTTATGAACGAAACTTTCCCATCTGGCAGACAAATTCGGTTAACCAGTCTATCCAATTGCGCGGGTTGAGCATCTAAATTAAATGCGGAAACGCTGACGCAGGTTCTGCGTCCAGTTGCTGGGATGTTTAATCCAAGCGATTTTCCTAATTTATTGGTTGGGCTAGGCTCACCAGATGACGCCGCGATTTGGAAGTTAGACGAAGAGCGTGCCTTGGTGGTGACAACCGATTTTTTCACACCCGTAGTAGATACCCCTTTTGAATACGGTGCCATTGCGGCTGCCAATAGCCTATCAGATATTTATGCCATGGGGGGTCAGCCATTTATGGCTTTAAATGTTGCCGCTTTACCGCCCAATTTACCCGTTGAAATATCTGCTGAAATTTTGCGTGGCGGTGCAAGCAAAGCCTTAGAAGCAGGCGTTGTCATTGCTGGCGGGCACACCGTTCAAGACAAAGAGCCTAAGTTTGGCATGGTCGTTTTAGGCTTTGTTCATCTCCAAAAAATAATTTCGAAAAGCGGCGCTCAAGCGGGCGATTTGCTAATTTTAACCAAGCCTCTCGGTTTTGGAGTGACAACCACCGCTCTTAAACGTGGAAAAGCCAGCCAAGAAGATATAGAAGAAGTCATTGGTTGGATGAGCCAATTAAACAAAATAGCAGGTCAATTGGCTCGAGAGTTTGATGTTCGCGGTGGAACAGACATTACTGGCTTTGGTTTACTGGGGCACGCATCCGAAATTGCCCAAGCTTCAAAGCTCGGTTTACAACTGGATTTAAATAAAATACCATTTACCCGTTCTGCTAAACAATTTGCACAAGATGGCATATTCCCTGGTGGTACTTTAGATAACAGTCATTTTTACAAAAAACACGTTGTTTTCAAAGAAGATATTGATGAGTTTGAACAAATGCTCCTGTTTGATGCCCAAACCAGCGGCGGGCTGCTCCTTAGCCTTTCCCCCGATAAATGGGAGGCTTTCCAAGCCCGAGCCGCCGAACTTGAGCAGCCAATTTGGCAAATTGGTCACGTAATAGAAAAAAAACATAAGATTAACGTAATCCGCGGTTAATTAAGGGTAAAATAAAAATCTGCCAAATAAAGGTTGGCAGATTTTTCTACAACATGTCTGATATAAGCACAGAACTATTTATTTTATTTCTCCTCATTTTGCTGAATGCAGTATTTGCACTTTCCGAAATGGCAATCGTTTCGGCTCGAAAAGCACGCCTACAGCAAAAAATAAACGAGGGGCACTTGCCCAGTCGGTTGGCTTTGCAATTAAGTGAATCGCCGAATGTCTTTTTGTCTACCGTTCAGGTTGGTATCACATTAATCGGGGTCATGGCAGGCGCCGTGGGTGGGGTAGCCTTAACCGAAAAACTCACAGCTTTTTTAATGGGTTTCGAGCTTTCTGCCCCGTACGCGGAATCGGCTAGTTTAATTATCGTTGTCGTGCTGATTACACTTTTTTCCCTGCTGTTTGGCGAGCTTGTTCCCAAGCGTTTAGCCTTACAAAGCCCAGAGCGAATTGCAGCCATTGTGGCTGGCCCCATGTTTTTGCTTTCTAAAATATTTTCTCCACTCGTTTATTTGCTCACCGGTCTCACTGATTTAATTTTAAAAATTCTACGGGTGAAGCAAAACGACGAACCCCCTGTAACAGAAGAAGAATTGCAAGTGCTGCTTGACCAAGGTACCCAAGCGGGTGTCTTTCAAGAAGTGGAACATGACATGGTGGAAGGGGTGTTTCGTTTACATGACCGCAGGGTATTTTCACTAATGACTCCCCGCTCTGAAATTGTTTGGTTAGATGTAAACGATACGCCAGAAGAAATTAAACAAACCATCGCCGACAGTCCATTTTCCCAATTCCCAGTATGTGAAGATAGTTTAGATGTTGTGGTGGGGACGATTAAAGCGCGCGATTTATTGCTAGAAAGTTTGCACGGTGAACCCTTAAGGTTAAAACTTAACCTACAAAGCGTTACTTATGTGCCAGAAACCTCGCATGCCTCACGCGCGCTTGAAATATTTAAATCAGGTCAAGCCGAAATGTTAATCGTTGTAGATGAATTTGGCTCGGTGCAAGGGCTCTTAACCATCAGTGATATTTTGGAAGAAATCGTAGGCGATATTGAAGATGGCGAACCACAAGCCACCCAAAGACAAGATGGTTCTTGGCTCTTGGACGGCATGATTGATATTGATGATTTTAAAGAAATATTTAATATCCGCCACATGCCAGACGAAACCGAGTATGAAACACTTGGCGGCTTTTTAATGACTCAGCTAGGCCGCGTGCCCACCGAAACGGACATGGTCGATTGGAATGGGCTGCATTTTGAAGTAGTGGATATGGATGGCAACCGAGTAGATAAGGTGATGGTT
Source organism: uncultured Anaerolineaceae bacterium (assembly GCA_964403635.1). Taxonomy (GTDB): domain Bacteria; phylum Chloroflexota; class Anaerolineae; order Anaerolineales; family Villigracilaceae; genus JANJTV01. Next base: position 18,631 of record CAYOGW010000023.1, read on the forward strand.
GTTTCTCAAATTCAAAAATTATCCGGCGATTAATTTTCATGCAAGAAACCCCTTTTAATTTTAATTCTCATCGCTCTCCAGTGTACGGGCGCGGTGGAATGGTTGCCTCCTCTCAGCCGCTGGCTACCGCTGCTGGGTTAAAAATATTGGCAATAGGCGGTAACGCCGCCGATGCCGCAGTAGCCACAGCCGCCGCGTTAAATGTAACAGAACCTACCTCCACCGGCATCGGTGGCGATATGTTTGCTCTTTACTACGAAGCCAAAACCAGCCAAGTAACGGCTTTAAATGGTTCGGGGCGCGCTCCGGCTGCGCTTAATTTAGAACGATTAAAACGTGAAAATATAAATGCGCTTCCGCCTTTTCACCCTTATACCGTAACGGTGCCAGGTGCTTGCGCCGGTTGGGATGATTTAATTAATCGGCATGGTTCTCTCTCGCTTTCTCAAATTCTGGCGCCAGCCATTCGCTTAGCAGAAGAGGGCTTTCCGGTTGCTCCGCTTACTTCTCATTATTGGCGGCGGGGTGCAGAAAACCAACTTAAAAGTGCTCATAACGGACAAGAATTAACTATTCAGGGTCGCGGACCTCACGCTGGAGAAATATTTCAAAACCATGGGTTGGCAAAAACATTTCAATTAATTGCCGAAAGTGGCAAAAAAGCCTTTTACGAAGGTGAAATTGCTGAGACTCTTGTTGCAACATTAAAACAAGCCGGTGGCTGTTTAAGCCTAGAAGATTTAGCCGCCCATCATTCCACTTGGGAAACCCCCGCCAGTGTTACCTATGGTGATTATCGTGTACATGAATGTCCGCCCAATGGGCAGGGAATTATTGCTCTGCTGGCTTTAAACTTGTTAGAAGGTTTTGATTTAGCTGAGATGCATCCGCTGGCTCCCGAACGCCTGCATCTCGTTATCGAAGCCTTGCGCCTCGCCTTTGCAGATGGCCGTTGGTACATTTCAGACCCTGCTGTTCAGCCAATACCATTAGAGCAATTACTTTCTAAGCCATACGCGGCCGAGCGCCGAAAATTAATTAACCCTCGCAAAGCAACCATTGATCAACAAAAGGGTTCTCCGTTTGCATCTTCAGATACGGTTTATTTTTGTGTTGTCGATGCTCAAGGCAACGCCTGTTCTTTTATTAATAGTAATTACATGGGTTTCGGTACAGGGATTGTTCCGCAGGGTTTTGGGTTTACCCTGCAAAATCGCGGGCATAACTTTAGTTTAGATGTTGAACACCCCAATCATTTAGCCCCTCATAAACGCCCGTACCATACTATTATCCCTGGGTTAATTACCAGAGAAAAAGATGCCAGTTTGTTTGGTCCTTTTGGGGTGATGGGCGGTTTTATGCAGCCGCAAGGCCATGTGCAAGTGGGGCTGGGTTTAATGTTGGATGGATTAAATCCCCAAGAAGCGTTAGATACCCCTCGTTTTTGTATCGCGGATGGTACTTCTGGTGGCGTGGTTTCGCTGGAAGAAGGCATCCCTTGGCAAACGGCAGCCCGTTTAGCTGAGATGGGTCATAGCATTCAACCGGTGAGCGGCATGGCACGCGCGCTTTTTGGTCGGGGGCAGGTCATCCTTCGAGAAAACGGTGGCACACTGGCGGGTGGGTCTGACCCTCGCGCAGATGGGCTGGCAATGACATTTTTGTAAAGGAAAAATCTCATTTTGTGCTATAATTTGTTTACTTCCCCAATTTTAATAATTGATGAAATTCAGCAAGCCAAATCACCATTTTGGCATCCTAACTTATTTATGAATTTTTCCCAATCCCAAAAATTAAATTAATTTTTATTAATCCTTTGCTTTTACAGCAAGGTTTATTTTGTATCTTCCATATTTAAATAGGAACATGAGACCCATATATGAACATTCTTGAACTTGAGAATAAACCCCTTGCCGAACTGCGTAAAATGGCATCTGAACAATTTAATATTACCAACGCGAATCGATTAAAAAAAGAAGCCTTGGTATTGCGGTTAAGGCAAGAAGAAGCGCTGCGTGAAGGGGTTGAAATTCGCGGCGGAATTTTGGAAATAATGGGCGAAGGAATTGGCTTTTTGCGCTCTGCCCGCTACACCATCAGCGAAGACGATATTTATGTTTCGCAAGCCCAATTAAGAAGATATAGCTTAAGAAACGGCGATTTGGTAATTGGTAACGTTCGCCCGCCGCGTGACAGCGAAAGACATTTTGGTTTATTAAAAGTTGAGAGCGTAAACGGTTTAGACCCAGAGCAAGCCAAATTTAGACCCAAGTTTGAAAATTTAACCCCTATCTTCCCCGACAAACGATTTGATTTAGAAACCACTGGTGATATTTTAGCCACCCGTTTAATTAATCTTGTTTCGCCTATTGGGCGCGGGCAGCGCGGCTTAATTGTTTCGCCGCCAAAGGCTGGTAAAACCACCATTATGAAATTAATTGCCAATGCCATTTCTAGCCAATATCCCGATGTACATTTAATGGTGGCATTAATCGGCGAGCGCCCCGAGGAAGTAACCGACATGGATCGCTCGGTAGATGCCGAAGTGATCGCCTCCACATTCGATGAGCCGGTTACTTCACATGTTCGCACCGCAGAAATTGCTCTCGAACGAGCCAAGCGTTTGGTAGAAGTGGGGCGGCATGTGGTCATTTTGATGGATTCGATTACACGATTGGCGCGTGCGTATAACTTAACTGTTAATCCCTCTGGCCGCACCCTTAGCGGTGGCATGGACCCTTCGGCTTTATACCCCCCCAAGCATTTTTTTGGTGCAGCGCGTAATTTAGAAGAAGGCGGTTCCTTAACCATTATTGCTACTTGCTTGGTTGATACTGGCTCGCGCTTGGATGATGTGGTATATGAAGAGTTTAAAGGCACGGGTAACATGGAAATGCACTTGTCTCGTAAGTTACAAGAGCGCCGCATCTTCCCATCAGTAGATATTGAACGCTCATCTACGCGACGTGAAGATTTGTTGCTTGGCCCAGATATTTTACAGAAAGCATGGTTAATGCGCCGTATGTATGCCCAAATGATTAGTAACCCACCCGGCGGGGCAGGGATGGATCAAACCGTAGCGACAGAAGCCATTTTGCAGCGTATGATAAAATCTCGAAATAATCAAGAATTTTTAGAAAACCTCACTGATTTATGATCAAAAATTTTTACGAATCTAAATGGTTTACACCCATTAGTTGGGTAATTACTAGCCTGCTGGTGATTGGTTTAATCGGGTTTGCATATTCGCAGACTCAGGTTTCGATTTCTGCCGCGCCAATGGTTGAAGAATCTACCTCAAGCGGCACCGTTCAATCCGCGGCTCCGGGTTCAATTCCAGATGTGCTCTACCCGCCTTCTATTCTTCGAAAAGTAACCTTAAAAACCAATATTCCCGAACGCCCGCGCTATAAAGTGATCACTCATACCGTTATGCGCGGCGATTCGGTCTTTGCTATTTCAAGCGAGTATAAAATTACGCCCGAGTCTTTGCTGTGGGCTAATTATGATGTTTTGCAAGATGACCCGCATGGTCTACGCCCAGGGATGAAATTAAATGTTCCGCCGACAGACGGGGTTTATTATCAATGGAAAGAAGGCGATACCATTGATGCTGTTGCGGCGGAGCTAGAATCTAGCCCAGAGAGCATTCTCACTTGGCCCGGCAATAACTTAGATTTAACAGACCCTCAAATTTCTGTTGGTCAGTTTGTCATGGTGCCGGGCGGCAAACGTGAATTTAAACAATGGATTGTCCCTACGACTGCTCGCGGCAGTTCGGGTACATCCAGTGTCGGCGGAACATCTTGCGGCGGCGGTGCGGTTGGTTCTGGTGCTTTTGTTTACCCGACAGATAACACCTACGTTTCTGGGAATGACTACTACTCTGGCCATTTGGGTATAGACCTTGCCGCAGGCGAAGGCGCAGCCGTGTACGCGGCAGATAGCGGTGTTGTGACTATGGCGTCCGGTGGTTGGAATTATGGCTATGGCAATGTTATTCAAATTGATCATGGCAATGGTTACTCCACCGTTTACGCGCATTTAAGCCAAATTAATGTGGGTGTTTGCCAAAGTGTTGGGGCGGGTCAATTAATCGGCTTGTCTGGCAATACCGGCAATTCTTTCGGCGCTCACCTTCACTTTGAAGTTCGTTTAAATGGTGGTTTTGTAAACCCATGGTTTGTACTGCCATAATAAGATTTAATTAAGAGCGGGGTAACCCGCTCTTTTTTTAATATGAACAGAACAGAAAAAGAAATCCAAAATCAACTTTCTCATTTGCCGTTGGGTGGTTTGCAATATTTTGAAACCGTTGGCTCTAGCAATGATATTGCTTTGGCATGGGCAGCTCAGGGCGCAAATGATTTTTCGCTGGTTTTTGCCGATGAGCAAACCGCCGGAAGGGGCCGCTCCAACCGTAAATGGTATACCCCGGCTGGCTCAGCGCTGGCTTTCAGCTTAATACTCCGCCCATTTAACGCAGAGCAAGCGCGGGTGGGCCTGTTCGCTGGTTTGGGAGCGGTGGCTCTCGTTCAGACACTCGCCGAAATGAATATTTCAGCAAAAATTAAATGGCCCAATGATGTCTTGGTCAATGGTAAAAAAATAGCAGGGATTTTGACGGAAGCGGTTTGGGTGGGTGAACAGGTAGAAAATTTAATTGTAGGAATGGGCGTAAATGTACATCCGCAGGCGGTACCACCCGAAACTTTACTCAGTTATCCTGCCACTTGCATTCAGGCTGAAACGGAACAACCGATTGAACGAATTGAAGTGCTAAGTAAGATGTTAGCCAAAATTAATCATCTTCGAGAGGACATAGCCTCGGATGATTTTTTACTAAATTGGGAAAATAACTTGGCTTTTCGTGGGGAAACTGTGCAGGTTTGGCAGGATGGAGAAACCCCTGTTACCGGAAAGTTAGATGGTTTAGAAGCGGGCGGCGCTTTGCGATTAAAAATTACAGAAAAGGATGTTCGGGTGGTTCACTATGGTGAAATTCACCTGCGCCCGCTGTGATATACTTTTTTAAACAGAGGTGATTATGGCAAATGAAAATTGGAATGAAGGGGCTACTCCTTATTTTCAAGATGACAGCCCAGACCCTTTTGCGGCTGTTGATGAGAAAAAGAAAGCCTCGGGTCGTAGTAGAAAATTTTTAGGTATGACTGCTATGCAGCGCTTAATCTTATCGGTTTTGCTAAGCATTGTGGTTTGTATGATGGGCGTTATGATGTTATTTATTACAGGCAGTCTAAAATTGCCCATTTAATTTATTGGGTTAATTTAAAAACTCGGCGAAACAGTTCGCCGAGTTTTTAAATTAAATTAAGTTTGGTTGTATTTGGTCGGGGTTGGATTCGTCCGTGTCTATTTTTGTGCCTGTCACCATACGAGCAATGGCGGCTACACCATCTCCTTCGTGGGGGCGCATTAAGCGTACACCGCGTGTAGCACGGCTGGATTGTTTTACTTCTTTAATTTTTAATCTTAAGATAATGCCATTATTCGAGATAATGGTCACATGGTCTGTAAGTTGAACGACACGGGCAGCCACAATGGTACCAATGATGTCGAGTGATTTTTGGTCAATGGTTGTGATACCGCTGGTCGCTCGGCCCTTGGCGGAATAATCTTCAAGCGGGGTGCGTTTGCCGTAACCGTTTTGGGTGACAACCAATAAATAACCATTTTCTTCTACAATTTCCATGCTGGTTACTTTATCATTTTTGCTTAAGCGAATGCCGTTTACACCTGCTGCGGCTCTACCCATCGAGCGGACCGCGGTTTCGGCGAAGCGTAAAGCTTGACCGCGTTCGGTAATGAGTAAAATTTCGTCTTTTCCGCTGGTTAGGCGTGCCCAGCCAAGTTCGTCTCCGTCTTCTAGGCCCATAGCAATTAAACCAGAGGGGCGAACACTAGCAAAATCACTTAAATCGACTCGTTTAATTTTGCCTTTGGTGGTAGCCATGACACAATAGCCATGCGAGCTGAAATCTGCAACAGGCAGGGCGGCAGTGATTTTTTCATCCGCATCCATGGAAAGTACGTTGTAGATAGAAACACCTTTGCCGGTGCGGTCCGCGTCAGGGATTTGGTAGACTTTTTCGCTATAGACCTTCCCTTTTGAAGAGAAGAAGAGCAAGGTTTGCAAAGTTCTGGCAGGGAACATGTAGAGTACGGTATCTTCTTCTTTGGTGGTGTGCCCGGTAATGCCTTTACCGCCAACGTTTTGAGATTTGTAGGCCAAGGCGTTGGTGCGTTTGATATATCCGCGCTGGGTTAAGGTAATTAATACAGCTTCGTCTTGCACCAAATCTTCCTCGCGCAGTTCTTCTTTCGCGTCTGCGGCGATTAATGTTCTGCGGTCATCACCATATTTTTCAGATAGTTCTTCAATGTCTTGTTTAATTAATGCAAGTATTTTCTTGGGGTGAGCCAGCAAGTCTTCGAAATAATTAATTTGTTCGCGAATTTGTTTGGCTTCTTCTTCAATCTTCCAGCGTTCTAGCGCGGAGAGGCGGCGCAATTGCATATCTAAAATGGCTTGGGCTTGCAGTTCGCTTAACTTGAAGCGTGTGATTAAGTTCTCGCGGGCGGTTTCCGCATCGGCAGCGGCCCGAATCGTTTTAATCACTTCATCTAAATTTGCCAACGCAATGAGGTAGCCTTCTAAAATGTGAGCGCGGGCGCGGGCTTTGTTTAAATCAAATTGAGTGCGGCGGGTAATCACTTGGTGGCGATGTTCAATGAAGATGTGCAGCGCCCGTTTAAGCGGCAGGGTGCGGGGTTCATTGTCTACCAAAGCCAGCATTTGCACAGCAAAAGTGGATTGAAGAGTGGTGTATTTGTAAAGTTGATTTAAAACTTTTTTGGGTTGCGCGCCGCGCTTTAGCTCGATGACAATGCTCATGCCGCGCTGGTCGCTTTCATCACGCAGGTCTGAAATTTGGTCTAGTTTATCTTCGCGTACCAGTTCGGCGATGCGCTGAATTAAATTGGATTTATTAACTTGGTAGGGGATTTCGGTAATGACAATGGAATTTCTGCCCGATTTCATTTCTTCTACTTGAGCGCGGCCTCGCAAAACGAGGCGGCCACGACCAGTACTAAAGGCATGCAGGATTCCTTCTTTGCCAACGATAATGCCGCCGGTTGGAAAGTCTGGCCCTGAAACATACTGCATTAAGTCTTCTACTGAGATGTCGTCTAGGTTATCGTAGTGGTCGATCATATACACAATGGCAGAGGCGATTTCTCTTAAATTGTGGGGCGGGATGTTGGTTGCCATACCCACGGCGATGCCGGATGTGCCATTGAGTAGCATGTTGGGCAGGCGGGCGGGTAGCACCAAAGGTTCTTCAAGAGAGTCATCAAAGTTTGGGCCAAAGTCAACCGTATCTTTGTCTATGTCGGTTAACATTTCTTCCGCCATTTTTTGCAGGCGGGCTTCGGTGTAACGCATGGCCGCCGGAGCATCACCATCTACTGAACCGAAGTTACCTTGACCATCTACCATTAAATAACGTAAGGAAAAGTCTTGTGCCATACGCGCCATTGATTCATATACAGCGCTATCGCCATGCGGATGGTATTTACCTAGTACTTCACCCACAATACGTGCCGATTTTTTGTGGGCGGTATTGGACCTTAATCCCAGTTCGTGCATGGCAAAAAGAATGCGGCGATGAACGGGTTTTAAGCCATCACGCGCATCGGGTAAAGCGCGGGCTACGATGACGCTCATGGCGTAATCGAGAAATGCGTCGCGCATTTGCTGGTCAATGTTTACTTGTTGAACGGTACCGATTTCCATGGATTTCCTTTTTTCAAGAACAGAGACACAAGGCAAATACTTTTGGGCCGAGTGTCTCTGTGGAGTGTGCTCACAGACCCCTTATTATACCAAACGCTTGTCAAAGAATCTTAAGGGTTGTATAATGCCAAACGCATTTCGGGGCGTAGCGCAGCCCGGCTAGCGCGCTCGGTTCGGGTCCGTGAGGTCGGCAGTTCAAATCTGCCCGCCCCGACAAACAAAAACATCCTTAATTAAGGATGTTTTTGTTTTATTTAATCTTATTTCGCAAAGCGTTTAATTAACCAACCGGCTAGCCCAAACACTATCAGCAAAATACTGGCAAAAGCAAAAAACCATTTAATGGGTGTGAAAATAGATGCGAGCGTGGCTACAAACAAGGGCGGATTTGGGTAACCATTAATTAATATCGCAATGGATGTATTTTCAAATAGATCAAATAGTAGTGCCCCCACAGGTAATAAATTGGCCCGCCAAAACCAATTGGTTTCAGAAATTAAGCGCGCGAACAACCAGCTAATAAGCAAGCCAAACGCCACTGTGTAGATAATTGGATAAATAATATCTACGCTTAATTCTATATTGCGATACAGCGCACGTCCATTTTCTCCAAAGCCATCTAAAATGGATACTGCTTCCGACGGGGTATACATTAAGTGTAAATCGAGCGGATTAAGCTCGCGCCCTGCTTCAGTAGCCAAAGCCATCCCAAGCTGAGGCATTACTCCTGCCATAAAAACTAAATCAAGCAATAAAAAACCAACGACTAGTTTATTATTTTGGCTGTTTTTATAGAACCAATCAGATAATTTAATTAACATATTAATCCTATCTCCTGCTACATAGTTTACGAGAAAATGCGCCCGCATGCTATACTTTTTTATAGGAGAATGAACTTATGCCAAAAGCCTTTCAAGATTATTATTCAGATTCTTTTTCTCATTGTTATGGTTGTGGACGATTAAACGGTAACGGCCATCAAATTAAAACGTATTGGGATGGGGACGAATCGCTAAGTGTTTTTCAGCCCTTGCCAGAGCACATGGCTGTGCCGGGCTTTGTCTATGGTGGATTAATTGCCTCGCTGGTGGATTGCCATGGAACCGGCACTGCCGCGGCAGCCATGTACCGCGCAGAAGGCCGCGAGATGGATTCTCCCGATGGGCCTGTCTACCGTTTTGTAACCGGTTCGTTGCATGTAGATTATCTCAAGCCAACCCCGCTGGCTGGTCCGTTAACCTTGCGCGGGCAAGTGAAAGAAATTAAAGGCCGAAAAGTGATTATTACCATTCAGGTTTATGCTGAAGGGGTTCAAACCGCGCGAGGAGAAGTATTGGCGGTTCAAATCCCAGATACCTTTATGCTGGAAAAATAATTTT
>CAYOGW010000024.1:0-6141 GCA_964403635.1 uncultured Anaerolineaceae bacterium
GGAGTAACATACAACTCGGTATGGTTCGTTTTTAAATGGTTGGCAACCGCTTTGGCATATTGCGCTTCATTAAATTCTTGCTCGTGAAAACCAATACTAAAAGTACGAATTGGCAAACTGCTTTGTTTTTGCATTAAAGCCACAATTAAAGAAGAATCAATACCACCCGAAAGAAAAGCCCCCAGCGGAACATCCGCAATCATCCGTTGACCAATTGATTTTTCTAAATGGCTTTCTAACCAATCAATCGCTGCCTCATCTGAACCATTAAATGGATTTACCAAACCATCCCGAGCGATTTCATTTGCATCCCAAAAGGGTTGCGGCTGGCTGCTCTCAGGGCTGGACTGTGCTCGAATGGTGAGAATACAGGCTGGGGGGAGTTTGTAAATGCCCCTATAAATACTATAAGGGGCGGCAATGTAATTAAATTGCAAAAGCAATCCAATCGCATCTCGATTAATTTCAGCATTAAAAGATGGGTGTGCCCGCAGAGATTTTAATTCTGAGCCAAATAAAAACGTGCCATTTTGCCAGCCGTAATAGAGTGGTTTAATACCCAAACGGTCTCTGGCTAGGGTTAACGTTTTTTCGCGCGCATCCCAAATAGCCATTGCAAACATGCCATTAAATTGCTGAATGGCTGGTTCGATGCCCCAGGCTTCAATGGCTGCCAGCATCACTTCCGTGTCTGAACCGCCTTTAAATACTGCTCCATGCTGAGATGAAAGCCGTTCGCGCAGTTCGGCAAAGTTATATACTTCACCATTAAACACAATCACATAACGCCCACTGGCAGAAAGCATTGGCTGATGACCGAGCGGCGTTAAATCTAAAATGGCTAATCGCCGAAAACCGAGCGCCAGTTGGCTTTCCGGTTCTACCCAAACGCCCGAAGAATCAGGGCCGCGGTGTTGAATGGCGGTGCTCATACGGGTTACAGTGTGGGTTAATTCTTCTGCAGTTGGGTTATTTTTTTGCCAAAAACCTGTAATTCCGCACATATTAATCTGCTTTTCCTAATAAAAATTGTTGGTATTTTTTAACACTGTGCCTTAAATCAAAATTTTCGACAATCCGTTTACGGGTTAACCCCCGCCGATTTTGTTTATTAAGTTTTGTTTCATTTAATAAAAACAAACAAGACTCTGCTAAGGCTTGCGCGTTCCCCACCGGCGTTATTAAACCTGTCTCCCCAATTAAATAAGCCGAATCCCCCGCGTCGGTGGCAGCAACCGGCACCCCGCACGCCATTGCCTCCGCAATCGCATTCGGGAAACCTTCTGTAATAGAAGATGAGAGATATACATCCAAACCAGCAAATAGAGCCGAAACATCTTGCCTGAGCCCGATTAAATGAATTTTACCTTGCAATTGATTCTCATTAATTAAATGAGATAACTGCCCATTTTCCGGCACACACCCTTCACCAGCCAATAAAAAATGAACCTTCGGCTGCAATTCGGCAACTTTCCTTGCCGCTCTTAAGAATGTAGCGTGATCCTTCATTGGGTCAACGCGAGCCAGCATACCCACCAATGGGGTATTAAGCGGCAAATTTAAAGATTTTCGCAGCAACCCCGCCGCTTTTTTATTTGGCAAAAATTCGTCCACATTCACCCCGTTGGGTATCCACTCCCAGCGGCGAGGGCGATAGCCAGCCTGTTGATGAGCGGTTAAACCCGCCCGCGAGTTAACAAAAATTACAGATGGAAAACCAGAAAGAAAAGTGCACAACCGCACCACCCAAGCCGAAAGCGGATGGTACTGAGACATATCCATGTCCGCGCTGCGAATATTCCAAATGATGTTTTTTACACCAGTTAACTTACCAGCCAACAAGCCCATCAAATCGGCATGATAGAGCCAAGTCATCAAGACATCTGGTTTTTCGTTCATTAATATTCGAATCAGTTTTAAAAAACCAGTTAAAGTGGGTTTGCTGGGCTGCATTTCTAACCCTTCTACGGCAATACCCAATTGCTTCATTCGCTCTCCCACAACACCAACCGAGCGCAAGCAAATCACTTTTGATTCGATTAAATTAGCATCCAATTGGCTTAACAAACGCAGCAAATAAAGCTCTGCGCCGCCTACATCCAACCCTGTAATTAAGTGAATCACTCTTCGGCGAGTACGCATTAATCCATTAATCCATCTAACACTAGGCTGGTTTTTGTAACCATTGTTTTAATAGAAAATAACCTTTGCATCCGTTCACGCCCCGCCAGCCCTTTTTTAATTTTTTCCTGTTCTGGCAACACCATCACTTCCACTATTTTATTCGCAAGAGCAAACGCATCGCCCGCAGCAACAACAGACCCATCTATGCCGATTATTTCAACGGCATCACCCACGTTTGTTGCCACACAGGGCAGCCCGCAAGCCATTGCTTCTAACAACACATTGGCAGAGCCTTCTCCAAAAATAGAAGTTGAAACCAACATATCTAAGGCGTTGTAAACAGCTGGCATATTTTCAATATGCCCTGCCCAAATTAAATTTTCTTTTAACTTTAATTCATCAGCCAGTTTCATTAATTGGTTTTTGTAGCTTTCTTCGCCGGTGCCAACACAAACAAAACGCGCATTGGGATGTGTTTTAATCACCTGAGCAGCTGCCTGCAAAAAAACGGGATATCCCTTCATGGGGTCTAGCCTGGCTACCAAGCCGATTAAGAACGGGCTGCCCCCAGCCTGCCACCGGTTTCGTAAAACGGAACCATGCTTTGGGCTGGGCCTGAATACATCCGTATCTACCCCATTAACAATTACTTGGCTATTTTTCAAAGAAAAACCTCTTTGCCGGTAAAAATTTAATCCAGCAAATGAATTAAAAAGTACCGCATTGGCAAATTGTGAACAAAACCCAGCAAGGTAAAAAGTGAAAGCGGCTGTCCAATCGTAGTGACGAAAATTAATTTGGCTGGCGCGCACCCCAAAAACAACTTTAACACCGCTTAATTTTGCTGCCAAAAACCCGTAAATATTGGCTACATCTAAATAACTATAAATGACAGAAGCCCTGCTCAAACGAATTTCTTTTATTAATCGCATAAAAAATGAGAAGAAATCCCAACGGCCTTTTTTTTGCAGCGAAATTAATTTAACCCCCGCAATGGCATTCACTGTTTCCCAAAAACGCCCGCCTTCATAAAAAGTTGCCACTGTAATGTGATAGCGGGTTTTATCCAAGCCCTTTAAAAGCTCGGTTAATTGTCTTTCTGCGCCGCCCGCATCAAGAGAGCGAATGAGGATGAACAGCCGTTTCATTTTTTAATAAACACAAATTGGTTGCAGCCTAAACCGCCGCCACATGTAATTAAAGTATGTAGTGTAAACGAGTGCGTATAATAATAATTAAATATTTCTTCCGGCTTTGCCACTTCAAAGGGATAGCCCCCCACCCAATCTATTAAGTCATACCAAGCGGACATGCCTCTGTTTTTTGCATACGTTTTCCAAGTATCAAATGGTTTTCCTTGCAACAAATCGAGCAAGGTTCTTGGCCCCCACAACACCACAGCCGCGGGCCACAAAACCAAAAAACGCAAAAACGGCGGCAATTGGTTGTAGGTTTTTTTAACCCAGCCCCACATTTTGCTCGTTCGGCCTTGGGCGTTATAAATGGCTAAAAATAAAAATCCGCTTTTCGCTACCAACCCGCGAACATTAGCCAAAGCCTGCCAAAGCTGCCCTGTGTGATGCAGCACACCCCACGAGTAAACCACATCATACTGCCCAAGGGTTTGCAGGTAATTTGTGTCCAACACATCCCCCTGCTCAATTTGCCAATTTAATGCGTTTGGTGCGAAGCGGTTTTTCATCTCCTTCGTGCAAGCAACACTGGCCGCATCAAAATCGAACGAATGCACCTTTTTGGCGCCCAGCCGAATAGCCGCCAGCGAAAACAAACCACTGCCGCAGCCCACATCAATAAAAGTTTTTCCTTTAAGTGTTTCAACCCCTAACATTTGCTTAAGGGATTCTTCAGCTTTTAAAATATGCGTTTCGTTCACACCAGCCAAAAAAGCCTGCCAATTTTTGCCAAACTGAAAACGTTCTGAAGAATTATCACGCATGATCATTCTTTTCCTTTAATAGTACATGCCATAAAATTATTCCATTTAACGTGCAAGAAAAAGCATACACAACAGAAGTAGAAAGCGCAATGCCAGCCACCCCCAGCCAGCGAGAAAAATACCAATCGGCCAAAATATTAATTACCAAATTAAAAACAGAAACAATCATTAATACTTCATTTTTGCGAACAGCCGAAATGGTTCGCACAATTAAAGTACCAACCAAATAAAAAGGGATTTGCAGCGCGGCTAACTGCTGCACTTGCACCACCCGCGCCGTATCTGCCGCGGTAAAGGCGCCGCGCTCTAGCGTTAATTTAATTAACGGTTCAGCAAAAAACCATAAAACAGCCACCAAAGGCAAAGACCCTGCCACCAAAATTAATGCGAAACGCCTTAAAGTAACTTTGAGCAAACGCCAATTTTGCTGAGAACTCATCTGAGCTAAATATGGAAAAACGGCGGTACTGAGTGCCACCGCCAGCATATTTAATGGAAACGAGACAATGCGATTACCATAATTTAAGATGGATACACTACCACTATTTAAGCTAGCCGCGAAAGACTGATCCACCACCAGCGTGCTTCCCATTAATAACGCCCCCGCCGCTGAAGGCACATATTGCCCAAAAGCCGCTTTAATTTGCGGGTTTAATGCCGAAAATTCTGGCAATACAGGTAATCGTTTTTTTACCATTAAAAGGCCTGCTAATACTAGCTCGGCAAACTGACCCACCAATAAACCCATTACAACCCACCAAATATTTGCCCCTGCCAATAAGATAAAAATAATCACAGTTACAGAAGTAACCCCTGGCAGCGCGGCAGGTAAGCTAAAGAATTTTTCTGCGTTTAAAAACGCTAACCAACCCGAAGCAACGCCCCCAAGCAAAATTAAAGGAATAAGTGCAAAAGCCAATTGAAACGTTAAATTTATTTTTTGTTCATTAAAACCGCTTGCAAAAACAGGAAGAAATAAAGCAATAACTATCACGCCGATTATTAACAGAACCAAACATAAAACTAAATTCCAAGCAGTGATTTGAGCCACAAACTGCTTTGCTTGTGTTTGCCCCTGCGTTTCTTGCACTTCCATATAAGCAGGGATTAAACTGACAAACAAAACACTGGTGAGTATATTTACAAAAAAAGAAGGGATTAAATAAGCCATCCAAAAGGCATCTAACACATCATTGGTGCCAAAGTTGGCGGCTAATACAAGCTCGCGGGATAGCAACAATAATTTTGCTATCCCGCTAAACAGTGCCACAACCAATGCTCCACTGGCTATTTGTTGATTAAGAGAACCAGTTTGCCATTTTTTTAGTAGTTTAATAAAGTCAATATCCATTAATGATTCATTCTGTTTTTATAAATTGCTCGCGGTGGCTAGCAAATTGTTGAATGGCAATCTCGTAATCATCTGGGCGGCCAATATCTAACCAGTACCCGTTAAATGGATAAACATTGACAGGCATTTTTTCTTTTAGCAAGCGTAAAATTAAATCGGGCAAGTCAAACCGCTCATTTTTAGGGATATATTGCAATATTTCTGGCTCAAATAAATATATTCCGGTACTAACCGAAAAGTGATAGGTTGGTTTTTCTATGTAATCGGTTACCCAATTTTCTTCATTAATGTGCATCACGCCCAAATCAATTTTTACTTCTCTTTGGTAGCCTGCAACTGTGGCAATGGCGCCTCGTTTTTTGTGGTTAGCCAGCATATCGGTATAGTTTAAATTGTTTAATAAATCGCCATTCATAACCAAAAAAGTTTCGGTTAAATTATTAATTAAAGAAAGCGGCCCGGCTGTACCGAGGGGGGTTTCTTCTCTTGAATAATTAAGTTGAATATTAAATTTACTACCATCTCCGCAATAGGCCATTAATAACTCGGCTAAGTAACCAGTTGCCAAGGTAACTTCATTAAACCCATGCTGAGCAATTTGGCGAAGCACAATTTCTAAAATGGGCATGTCGCCAATAGGCATTAATGGTTTAGGGAATATGGTGGTATAGGGGGCTAAGCGTGTGCCTTTGCCGCCAGCTAAGATAAC
>CAYOGW010000024.1:6241-9585 GCA_964403635.1 uncultured Anaerolineaceae bacterium
CGGTAGGTTTCTAAGCTGCCAAGGCGCAGTTCGTTGCGGGTTAAGGCTTGCGCAATGATGGTCGGGATGACCGCGCGGGCAGACTGGCGCGGCCCAAAGGTATTAAACGGGCGCAGGGTAACAACTGGCAAATTAAAAGATTTATTAAAACTTTCGGCAATTTTATCGGCGCCAATTTTGCTGGCAGCATAAGGCGACTGCCCGTGTTGAGGGTGGTCTTCATCAATGGGAGTGTATTGCGCCGTGCCGTAGACTTCGCTGGTAGAAGTTTGAACAATGCGGCGGGTACCCTGTTGGCGGGCAGCGTTAAGAATATTGAGTGTGCCCAACACATTGGTTTCTATCACCTCTTGCGGGTGCAAATAGGAATATGGAATGGCAATTAAAGCGCCTAAGTGAAAAACCGTATCTACCCCCGCCGCCGCAGAAAAAACAGCGTAAGGGTCTCTTAAATCGCCAAAAACCAACTCCACTTTTTGCAGGGTTTCTGGCGGCAGCAATTTAAGCAAGCCAATATCATTGCGCGAAGTATAGCGGATAAACGCGCGCACATCGGCGCCTTCGTGCACCAAACGCTCCAGCAAGTGGCTGCCAATAAAACCCGCCGCACCTGTTATTAATACTTTTTTACCTGTCCAAAATGTCATTTGTGCTTTCTTTAATTAAGGAACCGCCGAGCAACTTTTATTATTATCGCAGATAATTTCTGGTAGGGGGCAAGCCAGTGGCAAAGGCGGTTGAGCCGCAAAAACTATGTCATCGGGCATAAAAGCCATTAATGCAAAACTGCCGCTGTTCTGGCTGCGGGCTGTGTTTTCACAGCCAAGGATAATTAAATTTGAAAAATGAGAAAAGTTCTTATAAGAAGGGCCCGGCAAAATCACCTCGCGAACCTCTTGCTGACTTAAGGTAAAAAAAGTTAAACGAGGAAATGGATAATCGGCAAACAATGCTTGATGATTACCAAACCTGCCTTCGTCATCATTTTGAGCATAAAAGCGAGGGTAGAGGGCGAGCCCCTGCCAAGCCTGCCCTCCGTTTAATATAAAATTCTCTAACTCCAAGCGGGTATACCCAGCAGATTGAATTGCAGAATCACTTAATAAATGAATGGCTTCCATTTGAGTTGCCTGTGGCCGCTGTTCGGGAAAAATATTTTCTAAAAAAATAAAACCAAAACCAGCCAAACATAAAGCCGCAAAAGAAAATAAACGTACGCGCATATTACTCTGTTGTGCCGTTTGAACGGTTGGCTGTTGGGCTTTGAAAGACAAATTAAATAGAGAGAGTACCCAACCGAATACCTGCAAAATACCGATGCCGTAATAAATAAAAATCACCCATTGAACCGGGGTAATATACCGCCCGCCAGAAGTACGAACCAAGGCATTGCCTGCAAAATAGAACATCAAAATCAAAATTGGCAGCAGACCTGCCCAACCTGTTTTTCGCCAAGCAGTGATTAATCCTAAGGTTAAAACCATTAAATGAATAAAAATAAAACCGATTTCAGTCCCGTTAAAACTGCCATCCCATTGTTTGCGCCAACGCGAATTTTCCGCTTGAACTGTGCTTTTTAATTCCGTCATAAAAGGAGAAGTAGGCAGCATTAAAAATGTGGCGTTAAGATTATGTACCCAATGAGCTGAAGCATAAGCGGGTAAGTTTGTATAAGACGTTGACCAGCTTGGGTTATTATTTTGTTGGGGATTATCCTCCGCCCAATCTAGTTGAGAAACGCGGTCATTTAAAATGCCGGTTAACCGAGAAATAAAGAGTGGTTTAGAGCTTTGTGTGCTGTAACGAATAAACCACGGCCCTATACATAAAGCTAACCCAATCATTAAAAATAAACTTTTTTGTAAAAAGTTTTTATTGTTTGAATTAAGCAAAAACCATAGCCCGAAAAAAAGAGCTGGCAGAAGTGCTAAAGCATTGGGCTTGGTTAAAGTAGCCAAACCCAATGCAAAACCTGCGAGCATTAAATATTCAACTTTTTGTTGTTTTTTATTCCAACTTAATAAAAACAACAGCAATACACTCAACCAAAGACCATTTAAATAATCTGAAAGGGGAACTTGCGGGTTATTGCTGCTAACCAACCGATTTAGCAAAATGGCGTTTTGAGCATGTATGGTTATGATGGTTGCTAAAAATATACCTAAACCGCGTCCAAAGATTAACTTGCCAATTAAGTATAAAACCGCTGGTAAAAGCGCCATTAGCACCGCATAGGCTGCCATTACAGGCTGATAATTTGGACCAAAAAATAAATGAAACAACACCAAAATAGAAGTTAAAACCGGACGGTCGGCAATGCTTTTGGAGCCAAAACCACCACCCACAAGAATATTTAAACTAGCCACATCAAACCTGGCGGCATCTGAAAGTGGATAAAACTCATGAGATGGTGGATAGGGCCCAGGGTTAAAAAAACTACCTTCAATGGGAGTTGTTGTCCAAATTAAACTTGCGATTAACCAAATAAGGATGAAAACTACGGTATCGGAATAATTAAATTTAACGAGCCATTTTCTCTCTATTAAGTGGAACAAGCCTGTTATGCCCAAAGCCAGCACAATTTGTTGTACAAGTATTGGCACTCCAATTTGATTCCAGTACGGCTCTTTTGAAACCAAGCCATAACCTGTTGATAGAGTGAATAGCCACCAGCAAGTAAGAATGAAAAGGATTAACCCGAATAGTTGGATATGTCGTTTTTGCTTGATTAAGTGGGTTTTTATTATTTCTTTTTTAAAAGTAAGTTGATAAACAAGGATATAAGATGAAAAAAAGCTAACGGTTATAAACAACCAAACAAAAAATGGCTGCATTCGCTGGGCGTAGCCAGCCAAAAACCCCCATTGAATTGTTGGGGTGTAAACAAGCCACCAGCTAAAAATAAACCCTATCGAAGCGGCAAAAAAGGAACGGGTGAGCCCGCCTGAAGAGTTGTTTATCCAAACTAAAAAGTGATCGATATATGTTTTTTGAAAAAAAGATTTAATTAATAAAGTGATAAATGAAATAAAAATACTAAAAAACAAAACAATGATAGCTATGCTAAAAATAGAAAACCCCGACCGCGGCAAATTGGGTTGATAAGTGGTTTGAATAAAGTTTAGCAACGAAAGCAATAAAGAACTGCTAATAAAAAACAAGCTAATTAAAGCGATGTGGCGAAAAGTGATTTTTACAGGTTTCATTGATGTGATTATACCTGCGGGGAAATACAAAACACGCCTTACGGCGTGTTTTGATTGTGGCGGGGAGGACAGGATTCGAACCTGCGACTGGTTTTACCCAGCACTCACTTAGCAGGCGAGCCCATTCAGCCACTCTGG
>CAYOGW010000024.1:9685-27817 GCA_964403635.1 uncultured Anaerolineaceae bacterium
GCGACTGGTTTTACCCAGCACTCACTTAGCAGGCGAGCCCATTCAGCCACTCTGGCACCTCCCCGTATATTTGATTTAAAGGTCAGGTTATTTCAAACAAACCCGTGCTAAATCACCTTTAAACGTTGGGTATTCTATCATGAACCCACAGCGGAGGAAGTGGGATTCGAACCCACGTAGGGTTTGACCCCTAACTTGTTTTCAAGACAAGCGCCTTCAGCCACTCGGCCATCCCTCCATGCCCCTAACTTTCTTAGGAGGCGGAAGATATTCTACCATAACAACGATATATCTATTCTGATTGCTTATTAATACGAGTATCTATTTTATATTTACGACTCTACAAATGAGTAATGATAAAAATGATTAAGATAAAACCGATTAAACTAAGACCTTGGAAAACATATGTTTAAATTAACAACAATTAGTTTTTTATTATTTATCACAACTTTCATTAATTTCATCACAACCTATATCAGTTGGCAAAGAAGAAAAGCCAAAGGTGGTTTGTATTTTGCTTTGGGGATGTTAGCGATTACTTTTTGGACATTAATGACTGGGTTAGATTATTCGGCTACGGTGATTGGCTATAAGGTTTTATTTGCAAAATTTGAAACCCTTGGCTATAACAGTGCTTTGGTTTTATTAACCATCTTTGCACTTAATTACGGGGGTTATGAAGAGTGGATTAAAAAACCTTGGGTTAAGTTTTTGTTTTGGGGAATACCCGCGATTAACATTCTATTGGCATTTACAAATGAATTTCATTATTTGTATTGGACACATTATCAATTTAACCCAGTACAAGATAATGTACTAATTTTCTATCATGGCAGCGGTTTTTATTTTGCATCTATTACTGGGTATTTATTGGCAATAACAATGTTTGCTGTTTTATGGCGCGCATCGCGCCAAGGGCCAAATTTGGCTCGCCAACAAGCTGGTTTACTATTTGCCGCATTAGGCGTACCCCTTATTGGTAATTTAATTTATTTATCTGGTTTTTCTGGTCTTGAAGGCGTAGACGGAAGTTCAATTGCGCTTTCGCTCTCAGGGTTATTAATTTTGATAGCCTTATATAGCACCCGTTTATTAAATATTGTGCCCATTGCAAGACACACGATAGTTGAATGGATGGCAGATAGTGTATTGGTTTTAGATACAGAAAACCGAATTGTAGATTTTAATATTGCCGCACAGAACTTATTTGAAATAAACCAAACACACATTGGGCAAAAAATTGAAAATGTATTAATCGATTGGCCTCAATTAATCGAGTTATCCTCAGATAGCACAATCAACATAATACATTCCACTTTCAAGAATGAGCATGAAGCTAAGTTTTTTGATGCAAACATAACCATTCTTAAAAATAAAGTTGGCGTAATTTACGGAAGATTAATCTCACTCAGAGATATTACAGAATACAAAAAAATTGAGGTTTCTTTAGCAGAACAACTACTTGAAACTGAAAATTTACATCAAAACCTGCAAAAAAGTCAAACCAAGATAATCGAACAACAACGCATACTTGCAAAAGTGGAAGAACGACAACGAATTGGGCGTGATATGCACGATTCGGTTAACCAATCTATTCATGGTTTATTATTGTTTTCTGAAACATTGGCTGTTTTGCTTAAAAAACAACAACCAGAGCAGGCTTTACATCTCGTAAGCCGGATTCAGGAAAGCGGGAGACAGGCGCTGAAAGAGATTCGCTTACTCGTTTATGAAAGCCAATTTCAAACCTATAATGAAAATGACAATTTAATTAATGCTTTAGAAAAAAGATTGCAACTGGTTGAGCATCGCGTGGGAATACAAGCAGAATTAAAGGTAGTGGGAAGTAATAATGCCAGTTATCCACAAGATTGGAATGAAAACTTATATTGGTTAACGATTGAAGCTTTAAATAACACCCTGAAACATGCCCAAGCAGAAAAGGTATTGATTAAAATTGATTATTCAGACCAGTATTTTAAATTAGAAGTGACAGATAATGGAATTGGATTTAAGGTTGATACCCTTAAAAATATAGCTGGTTTTGGCACTCGAACAATGCAAGAACGCACCGAATTACTTAAAGGTACCCTTGTGATTCAATCATCGCGGAAGAAAGGCACAAGTGTGCTTTTAACTATCCCAAAAGAGGCATGAGGTAGATTTGATAAAAATTTTAATTGTAGATGACCACCCGATGATGCGCGAAGCATTAAAAACTACCTTTCTAACAGAGAAAGACTTAACTGTTATTGGTGAAGCAGGCAGCGGCGAAGAAGCTTTACTTATGTTAGAAACGTTGGCGCCAGACCTGATATTGATGGACATTCTTTTACCGCGTATGGATGGCGTTGAAACAACCGTGCAGATTAAAAAACGATTTTCTACGGCAAAGATTTTAATGCTTACTAGCTTAGAAGATGAAATTAGGGTGCTTTCCGCGGTGCAAGCTGGCGCTTTGGGCTACTTCCC
Organism: uncultured Anaerolineaceae bacterium; assembly: GCA_964403635.1. Taxonomy (GTDB): domain Bacteria; phylum Chloroflexota; class Anaerolineae; order Anaerolineales; family Villigracilaceae; genus JANJTV01. The sequence goes on from CAYOGW010000024.1 coordinate 12,158, forward strand.
TAAAACGGCATCTCGCGATTATTTATTAGAGGCGATTCGAAAAGTAGCGGATGGAATTCCATATATGCCTAATGGAATTACTTTAAAGTTGTTTCAGGCTTTACAAAAAAATAAGCTCGTGCAAGTTAATGATGATTCACAAATTACCTTAACCGCTCGTCAATTAGAAGTTTTAACTTTAATGGCTGAAGGTCATTCTGATAACTATATTAGCCAAGTTCTTCATTTAGAAGAATCTACGGTTCGCGCTCACATTCACCAGTTAATTCAACGCTTAGGATTAGAAAACCGAACGCAAGCGGTGGCCTACGCTCATCAACGGTTTAAACAAAAATAGCTTAATCCTCTGTATTTAAAAAAAGCCCTTTTGGGCTTTTTTTTGTTTAAAGACAATTTAAACAAAAACTTAAACGATTTTTACACACTGCTCAGATGCGTTAAACAACCAAAATCCATAAGATAGGCGCATGCTTAACCAACGGACATCCGCAATTGTGATTGAAAGCCAGCCTTTGATGCGCAGCGCATTAAGCAGCATGCTAACGGCAGAAGGGCTGACCGTTCTGGCAGAAGTTTCTGAAGGCTCGGCCATCTTTCAGAAACTAAAAACACTACACCCTGACTTAGTTTTAATTGCCATTGGGCACCCGGGTTACGAAGATTTAGAAGCCATAAAAATTTTAAGACAATTGCTGCCAACCGCTTACCTTGTGGCCTTAACCAGCGGAGAAGTGCCCGGTCAAGAACAAATGGCGCTGCAATATGGCGCGCATAAAGTAGCGGACAAAACCGCCCCGCGTGCCTCTTTGTTGAGCATTTTACAAAGTATTTAATTCTCTATTCATTGCTTTTCAATTATTCAAACGGAGAAAAAATGAACAAAAAAATCTTAATCAAAAAGCAACAAAAAGCACAAGGATTAGTTGAATATGCCTTAATCTTAGTGCTGGTGGCTGTGGTTGTCATTGCGGTATTAACCGTGTTGGGCCCCATTGTTGGCAACGTTTTTACAACCATCAATGATGGTTTGGCAGTGGGTGGTGGCGGGGCTGGTGGAGCAAGCAGTTCAGCCGTAGCATCATCATCTTCTTCTTCATCATTTTTCGACCCTAACCCACCTGGTTTAGCTCAAATCTGCCAAAGTGAAGGTAAAGTCACCGGAGATCCAGTAAATATTACTGACCCAAATGGCTATAACCTAAATAACGGTACATTAAACGTACCTTTTGGTAATTATTCTTGTCCCTAATTTAAAAATAAATCTAGCCGCCACGCAAAACCGGCGGCTAGATTTATTTTTAAGGATGTTTTTAATACTGTAAAGAGCAAACTATCTACTCCCTTGGTATAATTCGCGCCTACTTGTTTTATTTGTAAAGGACCGCTATGAAATACCATATCTGGACAGAAGGCTGCCAAATGAATGTGGCCGACTCACAACGAGTTGGCTCTTCTTTAGAACATTTAGGTTACAGCCTAACCGAAGTTATCGAAGATGCAGACGTGATCGTCTTAAACACGTGTGTTGTGCGCCAATCGGCGGAAGATAAAGCCATGGGGCGCGTTACCTCGCTCATGCCGCTTAAGAAGAAAAATCCCAATTTGGTCATTAATTTAATGGGCTGCATGGTGGGTGTACGCGGCGCCGAAAAATTAAGAGAAAAACTCCCCTATGTGGATGTTTTCTCGCCGCCCTCAGACCCCGGGCCATTAATTTCACACCTTACCCAGGGTGAAATTCATTCCATCGAAGATTCTGAAACCACGCGCCGCTTCTTAATGATGGATGAAGAATTAATTTTGCCAGTTGCCGAGCAAGGCAAATTAATCAGCGCGCACGTGCCCATTGTTTATGGCTGCTCACATGCCTGCACCTTCTGCATCATCCCCTCCAAACGCGGCGGAGAACGCTCTCGCCCGGTCGGTGATATTGTGGGCGAAGTACGCTCACTCGTGCGTCAGGGCGTTAAAGAAATCACCCTGCTGGGGCAAATTGTAGACCGCTACGGCAAAGACATTCCAGACGGGCCAAATTTGGCCGCGCTACTAAGAGTCTTGCACGATGTAGATGGCTTGCTGCGCATCCGCTTTTTAACCTCGCACCCCAATTATTTCGAAGATGATTTAATTCAGGCCATTGCCGAACTGCCGCGCGTCATGCCGCACATCGAACTGCCCATTCAGGCTGGTGATGACGAAGTGCTGCACAACATGAAGCGCGGCTACACCCAACAACAATATCGCGATTTAATTGCAAAAATCCGCGCGAATATCCCCAACTGCTCCATCGCCACCGACATCATCGTTGGCTTTCCGGGTGAAACCGAAGAGCAATTTATGCAAACCTACAAAGTGCTCGAAGAATTAAAGTTAGATGTTGCTCACCTCGCCCGCTACTCCATGCGTGAAGGCACGGTTGCCACCCGCCGCATGGACGACAACGTGCCCGAAGAAGACAAACTTCGCCGCTTGCACATGCTCGATAACTTGCAAGAAGAAATTGTAGGCGAAATTAACAAAAAATATCTCGGTGAAACCGTAGAAGTTTTATTTGAAGAAAAAGTAAAAGGCCGCTGGAAGGGCCGCACCCCCACCAACAAGCTGGTTTTCGTTGAATCAGATGAAAACCTGCAGGGCCAGCTGATTCCGGTTACCGTTACCTGGACCGGTCCTTGGTCTATGCAAGCCAACCTCATACGCCAACCCGTTTTGCAAGTACTCTAACCCCATTAAACAAAACACCCCATATATATGGGGTGTTTTGTTTAATAAAATAAATGGAATTTAAGGCATAACAGAATTAACGGTTGTAAAATTATTACCAATCAGCGGGCCAAAAACTGTAACTACAGCAATAACTACGATAGCGACAAAGACAAGAATCAACGCGTACTCTACCAGTCCTTGTCCACGTTCAAATTTTGCGTTCACCAGAATACCTCCTCTCTGAAATAATTGGTCTTTAAATTGTAACGATTTCAGCATCACAAGGCAAGCAACCTCCATTACAAAAATTGTCAAACTTTCCCTACAAATTCACAAAGATGATTAATTGGGCAAGCCGAGCAGTTAGGCTTGCGGGCATGACAAACTTCACGACCTAAGCGAATAATATTTAAATGAGCGGCGTAATATGTCTCTGGCGGAAACACCTGCTCTAAAAATGGGTGAGCTGCTTCTACGTTAATTTTTTCTGGTCTTAAACCTAAACGGCCTGTTACACGGTATACATGTGTATCCACAGGAAAAGCGGGAATATTTAAGGAAAAGCACAAAACAATGGCTGCTGTTTTTGGGCCAACACCTTTAAATTTAATTAACCAATTGCGGGCTTCTTCTACAGGCATGCCTGCTAAAAAAGACAAATCTAAAGAGCCGCGTTCAGCCGTAATATCTCTTAATACCTGTTGGATGCGCGGACCTTTTTGGTTGGCAAGCCCAGCCAAACGGATGCTATTAATTACTTCTTCGGCGGAGGCATCTCGTACCGCTTCCCAGGTGGGGTATTTCGCTTTTAACGCATCAAAAGCTTTATCACGATTAATATCGTTGGTATTCTGAGAAAGGATGGTTGAAACCAACTCATCGATGGCGGGCAAGGGGGTTCGCCAAACTGGCTGCCCAAAAGCGTTAAGCAAGGTTTGATGAATTTTGACAGCTCGTTTTTGCAATGCTTGCATTTTAATTTCTGAGAAGTTATTCATGTATGCGAGTGGGTTCGAGAGTAAAGGTAGGCTGGCTTTTACCCACTGTAATTTTTTGATAATTAAAAATATCTATTGAAGGGCCAAACTCTTTTAGTTGAATTAATTGCGCTTGGCTTAATGCACCCAATGCCTGCAAAATAGCCATGCTTACGGCTTGGCGGGCGCGACCTGTAGGGTCGCCATCGCTAATTTTAACGGCCACACCGACACCGGGTGAGCCCGCAACGAGGGCATTTGGAATCAGCCCCAAGCCTTGAAATCCCTCTGCCCCTTCTTTACTTAAAATTTGCCCCTTCCCTATTTCCATTAATTGGGTATCAAAACGCTCTGGGCCGCCAACCATATCTGGGTGATTCATCATGGCTTGGGTGATGTTTTTACAAGCCGCGGCGCGCTTGGCGGTTAACCCAAACGGGTCTGTCAAGCGGGCATAACTTAAAGCCGCGTTATAAAGCGGGCTGGCAAAGTTGGGCGCCGAGCAGCCATCGATACCGAGCGCCACTTGTTCAACAGGCATATCTGCCATTTCTGCAAAGGTTTTTAAAATATCTTGTTGAATGGGGTGTTCAGGTTGAAGGTAGGTTTGAATGGGCAGGTTTCGCATTTTGGCATGCGCCAGCATGCCGCTATGCTTTCCGGAACAATTATGGCAATAAGCTGTTGGCTCTTCACCTTTAATTTTCATCGCGTCGGCACTAGCCAAGTGATAGGGGTAATGAGTGCCGCATTGCAAATCTTCTACATTTAATTGTGCTTTTTTATGAATAGTTTTAACAACTTCGACATGCTGAGGGGTGCCCGAATGAGACGCGCACATGATGGCAATTTCTTTTTGAGTAAACTGATAGGCTTTGTGGCCTTCTCGCTCGATAAAAGGCATTACTTGAAACGGTTTGGCGGTTGACCTTAAATAAGTGACCGTTTGCGGGTCACCTATAGAGGCGAGCAAACGGCCATGTGAATCGACGACGACAGCAGCGCCATAATGAATGGATTCGATTGTGTTGCCGCGCGTTAATTCAAATACGGGTTGGTAAGGCTCAGCCAACTTTTATTCCTCTTCTGGCAGGGTGCTGCCATTAGAATGAAAGTTGCGAATGTAACACTGGCGCAAGCCATACCTTAAACGCTGTGTATATTGTTTCATTTTTTCGGCGGGAGGTTTCATTTGGGTTAAAAACCCCTGTACCAATGCTTCACTGGCATCTGGAGCTGCTTTTTTTTCTGCTAAGCCGCTTAATTTCTTTTTTACGTCGTTCATAAACTTTAGTTGAGCTTTAATTTCTTCTGGTGTAACCAAGCCACCACGCCCACTTACAATAGTATGGTTACGATAGGCAGGGCTAAGCAATAACTCCAGTTCACTTATCCATTTGTCTAAATTGGCATTATATAAAAAGGGAGGTTGGTTTTTAACTACCAAATCGCCAACAAAAATTATTTTTTCAGTTGGAAGTAACACCCATATAGCGCCCATGGTTGGCCCGGCATGTAATTCTAGTTTAACTGTGGTGTTATTCCACTCAAAGCTCATATGGCTACTAAAAGAAATTTCTGGCGGCGCCCAACGAATACTGCCAATGCCTAAAATAGTTTCCCAATCTGCGCCGGTATCTTCATTTTGTGCTTTAAAAGTAGAAGGGCGATTGCGAAAAGCTTGAGCAGTTTTTTCGTGAGCAACGATTGTGCAATCCATACTGCGCGCACCGATGGTGCGGTCTGGGTGCGAATCAAGGTTGACTAAAATACGTTCAACACCGCTACCGAGATTAAGCAAAGTAGCACGCCACGAGCGGCTATCTTCTGGCGAGGGAGGCGAATCTAGCTGAATTAATCCTTGCGGCAAAGAAATTGCCGCTAACGTTACCCCTGGGTATTGATTTTCTACATATACATTGTCTGCTATTTGTTGCATTACTACTCCTAAAATTATTAAAATTACTTGGCAATGGGTAAAGTAAAAGTAAACCGAGAGCCTTGTTTAGGCGCATCTTCTACCCAAATTTTTCCACCGTGTCCTTGGACAGCTAATTTACAAAAAGCTAAACCAACCCCAAGCCCAACCGCGCTAGACCCTTTAAGGCGGGTATATTTTTCAAAAATGCGTTCGCGCTCTGCTTCAGGAATGCCCGCGCCGTTATCTTCAACCCAAACCGATAACCATTGCCCATCTACCTTTGCCCCAACTTCAATTTTGCTAGAGGCGGGTGTGTACTTCACCGCGTTTTCCATGAGATTAATTAAAACGCGCCGAATCATATCGACATTCACATCTACTTCAGGTAATTTTTCGGGCAGGCTAAAGCGAATGCTTTGTTCCCGCGCATCGGCTGCCGGTTGAACCGCTTCAAGCGCATCCTTTAAAATAGAACCAATATCTGAGTTTTGGCGCGTTCCAATTGGCTGATTCTGCTCTAAACGATTTAAATCAAGCAAAGAATTAACCAAACGCTGAATTCGGTCAATTGACAGATGAGCGATGCGTAAAATAGATTGACCACTTTCTTGCTCTTCGGCGCTTAACATTCCGCCCATTAACTCTACACTCGATAAAATATTGGCTAAGGGGGAACGCAAATCGTGATAAATCATGGCGGTTAAATCTTCTCTTAGAACATCTAACTCTTTTCGTTCCCGAATATCTCGCAAAATCCATTGCAAGGCGTTGGCATCATTAAACTCTACGCGGCGAACATGGACCTGAACCGGCAGGCTGGCATTTTCATTGCCAACCAATTCGGCTTCATAGGTCATTGTCTCGTCTTTTATTTTTTCAAAAATCTTGCCTGTTTTCAAAAAATCGACCACTTGCAATTGCTCAATGGTTTTGGTTCGCAAAATATCATCCGCGTAACCAGAAACTTGCACTGCTTGCAAGTTGGCTTCTAAAATATGGCCGTCTAAATCTGTAATAACAATGGGATCAATGCTATCTTCAAACAAATCTCGGTAGCGAATATGAGCCAGTTCTAATTGTTCAAACAATTGTGCGTTTTGAATGGTTGTGCCAGCCAAACTACCCAAGCCGGTTAACACCAATAAATCATCCGGGTCAAAAACTTTACTGCTCGGGTTAAAAGCCTCTAATACACCAATTACCTTCCCTTGGGCATGGATAGGGGCGCAGCACAAAGCACGTATTTTTCCGATATTTTTTTCTGTTTCATCCAGCAATGATTCGTCGGTGGCATTTTGCAACACAAAACCGCGTCCGTCTGCAATCACTTTACCAGCGATTCCTGCGCGGCCACGAATAATTTTCCCTTGTAATTTCTCTGCGCCCACACCGCTGACTGCTGAAAATTCAATATCGCCTGCGGCGTTCACCAATCCAATCGCCACTGTATCCACTTGCAAGGCTTGGCGGGTTTGATTAAGAATGCGCTCAAAGGCTTGTTCTGTTTTTAGAGATGTATTAATCGAGGCGGCGCTCTCTGCCAAAGCAGTCATCACGCGCGCCTGCCGTTGACTTTCGGCATATAAACGGGCGTTTAATATAGAAATACCCGCTTGGTCTGCGATGGCTTGCATCAACTCTAGATGCTCATCGTTATACGCGCGCGGAATGGGATGAACCAACGTTAACACACCAACCAATTTTTCTCGCGAAAGTAAGGGCACACACAGCGCCGATTTTGCCCCGCTTTTATCAGCCGCGTCATCTTCTCGGCGTAACCAGCGTGCATCTTTGCTGGTATCAGGCAGTAAAGCCCCTTCTCGAGTACGCACCACCCAACCTGCTAATCCCTTATCAATGGTGTCGCGTAACTGCAACGTCGTCGATTCGCGCAATTGATTGCCATAGACAATCGCCGAATCAACTGCGCGGCCATTGTCATCCAACACAATCACGCTGCCGCGTTCACCGCCCACATTATCAATTGCTGCAAATAAAACCCGCATTAAAACGGTTTTTAAATCCAGCGCGCTGGCAAATTCGCGGCTCACTCGGTATAAAAGATCTACTACTGAACGTTCGTTAGATGCCATTCTTGCCTCATAAATATTTAAGACCAGTACCTGTATTAAATAAAACTATTTTATCTTGTTTATTAATCCATTTTCTACTCATTAATTCTTTTAAAGCAGCCCATGTTGCAGCCCCTTCAGGTGCAGAAAAAATTCCTTCGCGGGTAGCAATCTCTTTTTGAGCCGTAACGATTGCTTCATCCGAAACCGCCAGCGCAATCCCTTGGCTTTCTCGAATAGCCCGCAAAATTAACCGGTCTGCAAACGCCCCCGGTACCCGCAGCCCAGCCACAATGGTTTGTGCCCCGTCCCAAAATGTGGCTCGTTCATCCCCCTGATTAAACGCCCGAACAATCGGCGCGCAGCCTTCTGCCTGTACACTCACCATACGCGGACGCTTCTCATTAATAAAGCCCATTTCTTCAAGCTCGGCAAAAGCCTTCCACATCCCTACCAAACCAGTCCCCCCGCCAGTAGGGTAAATAATCACATCGGGTAATTGCCAGCCAAACGCTTCAGCCAGCTCTAAACCCATTGTTTTCTTCCCTTCACAGCGATACGGCTCTTTAAAGGTAGAAACATCAAACCAGCCATGTTCTGCCGCGCCAGCTGCAGCCAGTTTGGCAGCGTCCGAAATTAATCCATCGACCAATACTAACTCCGCGCCCGAAAGCATAACTTCGGTTTGGTTTGGCAAAGGCGCGTCTTTGGGCATAAACACATGCGCGCCAGCCCGTGCTCGGGCGGCATACATCGCCAAAGCGCCGCCCGCGTTACCCGCTGTAGGGATAACAAATTCCCGCACGCCTAACTCCACCGCCCGCGAAACCGCCATCACCAAGCCGCGCGCTTTAAAAGAACCCGTTGGGTTCCCCGATTCATCTTTAATATAAACTTGTTCCAGCCCCAAATCTTCAGCCAAATGATAAGCCCGAAGCAAGGGCGTATCGCCTTCCCCCAAAGTCAGCCGCTGAAACGGGCTGCGCACTGGCAAAATTTCAGCCCAGCGCCAAAGCCCCTTGCTTCGTTCGGCAAGCGCTTGCGGGGTGAGCCCGCGCTTAGCCTCATTTAATCGGTAACGCGCCAACAGCGGAGAGCGGCAGTCTTGGCAAAATGTCTGCAATGTATCCGCATCAAATTGCTTACCGCACTCAGGGCATTCTAAATGGCTTAGGCTACTTTCGGGGTATTTCATAAAAAAAGTATAGCATAGCCGCTTAAAAAGCCCCAAAATAAGCGTTCAGCGTATATCTTAATTAGATTAGAATAAACACATGAATAAAAACAATCATCGAGAAATTTTATTTTCTTGCGGGGTCTTGGCGCTCGTAGCTGCCTTTTTTGCCAGCCTCGTCTTAATTGCATTTGCAGCTTTAATCCTATGGCAATAGACCTCACCCGCATTCAGGCGCTTTGTTTTGATGTCGATGGAACCCTCAGCGACACAGACGATTTATACGTAGCAAAATTTGAACCGTTTTTCAGGCTGCTGCCCATCTCCGACTCACGAGCAGCTGCCCGCCGTTTCGTGATGTGGGCCGAAGCTCCGGGTAACAGCTTGCTGGGCATCCCCGATAAGCTAGGCGTTGATGATGAACTATTAAAAGTATGGGAGTGGTTAAACCGTAACCGCCCCCGCCCGATGAAACATTTTTTGCTGATGAAGGGTGTTGAAAAAATGCTGAAACAATTAAGCAAAAAATACCCCCTATCGGTTGTTTCTGCGCGAGATGAAAACTCTACTTTGGCTTTTTTAGAGCAATTTAATTTAACTCAATATTTTCAAGTGGTTGTAACAGCCGTTACCGCCGAACATACCAAACCTTACCCAGACCCCATTTTTTACGCCGCCAAAGCCATGGGCGTTAAACCAAAAAATTGCTTAATGATTGGTGACACGACCGTAGATATTCGCGCGGGTCAAGCCGCGGGGGCTCAAACCGTGGGCGTATTATGCGGCTTTGGCGAGTTAGAAGAACTGCAAAAAAGCAGAGCCGATTTAATTTTAGATACCACAGCAGATTTAATGAAAGTATTTAAAGATTAAGAGCCGCGCCATTAAATGATGCAGCTCTTAATGAATGAAATGTTATTGAGCGGGGTTTTTTACTTTTTGAACCGCAATCACCCACAAAACAGCCAAAAATAAACCGCCCACCAAAAACGGTGTCGGCGCGCCCAGCCATTGAAACAAAGTACCATAAAACAAAGGGGCAATCGCGTTTCCCAAACTATACATAGAAGAAGACATACCCAAAGTAGTGCCGGTTTCACCCTCCGCCGCCGATTGAGTCAACAAGCTATTAATGGCCGGGTGCAGCACCCCGCCCCCAATAGCGGCTGGAATACTCGCCGCCAACATCCATACAATCCCCAACCAACCTCTTGCCTCTTGCGCTGGCAAGCTAACATTAATGGACTGTTGAGAAGCACTTCCGGCTAGCTCAGTTAATAGCTTCGATTCTTCGTACCACGGCACAGGAATTTGCGGCGTGAACGAAGTTAAAATAAGCCCCACCGCCAACGCCGAAAAACCAACCATCACCAGCCAGCGGTCGCCATATTTTTTACTCCAGCGGCCAACAAACCCACCCTGAATGGCCACAATAAATAAACCCGCCAGCACAAATAAACCAGAGGTATCCGTTGCGCCCATACCCAACTGATGCAGCGTAAACAAAGAGAAGAACTGCTCATAACCGCCAAACGCCAATTGTTGAGCAAACATTAGCACCAGCAAAATACCCATTTGTGGACGAGAAAACATCTGTAACAGCGCCTTAATCGTAAACGAGCGGCCCGCCCGAAAAGCAGCCGCTTTTTCAACATTTAAAGTCTCTGGCAGCCAAAAGAAAGTTAGCAAAATAGAGACCAACGAAAAGAAAGCCGCCACAAAAGCCACCGCCTGATAATTGCCTCCGGTTAAAGCCAAAGTAGCAAAGGCCAAAATTGGACCAACAATAAAGCCCATTCCAAAAGCCGCCCCAATTAAACCCAGCCCTTGGGTGCGGGTCTTTTCGGTTGTTACATCGCTCACCACCGCTTGGGCCGTAGCAATATTGGCGCCAGACAAACCATCAATTAATCGGCTAATAAACAGCAACACCAGCGAATTGGCATAAGCCAACAAAATAAAACCGCTTAATGTTCCCAATTGGCTGGCTAATAAAACGGGTCGCCGACCAAACCTGTCTGAAAGCCGCCCTAAAACCGGCGCGCCAATAAATTGCATAAACGGATAAGTGGCGCTTAATAAGCCAACCATTAACGCATCTGCCCCGTAGCGCGCAGCATACAATGGCAAAAGCGGAATAATGATGGAAAGCCCTAGCAAATCGACAAAAATAATTGCCAAAATTGGCAATATTTTCTTAATTTCTAACTTTTCAGAAACATCAGACCCGCTCATTAAAATAATCCGCTAATGCTCTGCCAACGGTTACCCGGCAAAGAAGCAATGCCAATAATAATTAACAAGACCGCTGCCAACACAACCAACAACCCATTGCGATAGCGAACTTCATCGGCGGCTTTCTTCCAGCGGCTGGGCAAATGGCTTATCACCACAGCGATAACCATAAAAAATAAATGTTCCCAGCGGTAGCGTAAGCTAAAACCGCCATCCAACGCCATCCCGTTCCAAATAAAAAACAAAGTGCCCAGCAAGGCTTGTGTATCCATCAGCCCGGCAAAAGCAGAAGCCAAGGTATTCGCCGTTCGGTCGTACGCCTGCTTCTTCCACCAGCCCCAAGCGAACTTAATTAAAGCGGCAGCCGCTACCAGAACAATCAGCCAGCGCACAATCGAATGAATGGTTAAAATAAATGACATACAGAACTCCTTTGGTTAATTAATGGTCAAGCACGTATAATTCTATCGCATCCCCAACATGGAGAAAGTATGACATACAACACCATTCAAACCGAAACAAAAGGCCGCGTTGGTTTAATTACCCTCCACCGCCCAGAAGCCTTAAATGCCCTTAATGCCGAACTACTAAGCGAGTTAAACCAAGCCTTGCAAGCCTTTGATGCCGACCGCAACATTGGCGCCATTGTGCTCACTGGTTCCGAGCGCGCCTTTGCCGCCGGAGCCGACATTAAACAAATGGCTGAAGCCAGCGAAGCCGACATGCGCGCCGATGGTTTTATCCCTTCTTTTCATGGTCATCTCACCATCCAAAAACCCATTATTGCGGCGGTAAACGGTTTCGCGCTGGGCGGCGGGTTCGAGCTAGCCATGTCTTGCGACATGATTGTCGCCGGAGAAAAAGCCAAGTTTGGTCAGCCAGAAATTACCATCGGCGTTATCCCGGGCATGGGTGGCACTCAGCGCCTTACCCGCGCGGTTGGCAAAGCCCTTGCTATGGAAATGATTTTAAACAACCGTATGCTCACCGCCGCCGAAGCCCTGCAGTATGGATTAATTAATCGCCTTGTACCTGCTGAGCAAACGTTAAACGAGGCTCTTAAACTAGCAGATGAAATCGCCGCCCGCCCCCCCCTGGCCGTGGCCGCCGCTAAACAAGCCATTAATCAGGCTTACGAGCTTTCCCTTAAACAAGGCATCGCAGACGAAGCAGACCGCTTCTTTAAACTTTTTTCTACCGAAGACCAAAAAGAAGGCATGCGCGCCTTCATTGAAAAACGCCCGCCCACCTGGAAAGGTCGTTAATTAACCGTAATGCTGAATTTTAATGATTTAATCGTTGCCTTTGATCGCTTGGGGTTGCAAGACAAACCTGTCTTAGCCCATGCTTCCTTACGCGCCTTTGGCAAGGTAGATGGTGCCGAAGATGCGGTTGTCACCGCTTTAATTTATAGTTTTGCTGGCGTAATGATGCCCACCCATACCTATAAAACCATGGTGACGCCAGAAGGCGGACCCACCAATAACGCCATGAATTACGCCCGCCGTGAATGGAATCGCATGGCGGTAGCCTATAACAAAGATATGCCCGCCGATGCGATGATGGGCATCATCCCCGAAAACTTGCGCCAACGCCCAGAAGCCATCCGCTCGATGCACCCCATTTTGTCTTTCGCGGGCATTAATGTGGATGAAGCCTTAGCCAAACAAACCTTAAATAACCCCTTTGCACCCATTTTGCACCTCGCAGAAAAAGAAGGCTGGGTTTTACTGCTCGGGGTTAATCACACCGTTAATACCGCTATTCACGTGGCAGAACGGCTGGCAAAGCGCAAACAATTTACCCGTTGGGCATTAAATGAAGATGGAAGTTATAGCGAATGCGCGGGCTTTCCAGGTGACTCGAGCGGGTTTCAAGCCATTGAAAAATATATTGCGCCGCACTCCAAAATTATTCAGGCGGGAGAAGCCACTGTAACCGCCATTCCACTTAGAATATTAATTAAAGTCGCGATGGAGCAAATTCAAAAAGACCCGCTGGCTTTGCTCTGCGATTCATCAGAATGTGACCGATGTAACGCCGTTCGAGAACATTTAAAAACACAAGGATAGGAATTCAATGGAATTCATAAAAAAACAGTGGCCCAGCCTAAAAGACTTTTTATTTATTGGCTTAGGCACTTTGGTGCAAGCCATTAGTTTGCGAATCTTTTTAGTGCCTGCAAATTTAGCTTCAGGCGGGATTAGTGGTATTTCTCAAATTATTCATCACTTTACGGGCTGGCCGATTGGTTTAATGGTTTTCTTAGGGAATTTACCCCTGTTAGCCCTCGGCTGGCGGTTTTTAGGCGGCGGCAAGTTTGCCACCCGCACCGCCTTCGCTGTGATGAGTTATTCCTTTTTTATTGACGCGGTCTTATGGATTCCATTTTTCCCTGCTGCTGGCTTAACCGATGACTTGGTGATTAATGCCCTCTACGGCGCAGTCGTCAGCGGGGTGGGCTATGGCTTGGTCTATCGCGGGCAAGGTACCAGCGGCGGCAGCGATATTTTGGCAAGAATTCTGGTTTACTGGAAGAGTATTCCCGTCACCCAATCTTATTTAATGGTTGATTCCTTGGTCATTCTCTCGGCAGGCTTTGTGTTTGGCTGGAAGCAAGCCCTGTACGCCATGATTACTTTGTATGTAAGCGGGATTGTGGTGGACACAACCATGGAAGGCGGCGGCACCATTCGAACCGCGTTAATTATCACCGCCCAGCCGAAGGCGGTTGCCGACAAAATTTTACAAGAGATGGATCGCGGCGTTACCATGATGAGTGTAACCGGCGCGTTTACCGGTGAAGCAAGGCAAATTTTATATTGTGTATTAACACGGGGTGAAGTGCCCATGCTGAAAAATATTGTGCACTCAGCCGATGAAAAAGCCTTTATGGTAGTTGGCGCGGCGCACGAAGCGTTAGGTGAAGGCTTTCAACCCTTTAAACGAGATTAATTAAAATTTTTCATTAATTAAAAAGAGACTGGCAATTTATATGCCAGTCTCTTTTTAATATTAATACCTTAGCGCCAAGCGCCTAAAATAGCACCCATGGCTACAAATGTAACCAAATGGTTGCCAGCTTCGTAAAACCAAGCCTTGGTTTGGTCTGCAAATAATTTGTTGGTTAAGCTGCTAGGGGCAACAAAACCCAGCCACAAGAAGAAGCCAGCGGTTGCACCCGAAACCATGGTTGCGCCGCCGGTCATGCTGCCCATCGCAGTGACCATGAGACTCATGAAAATGGCTTGAACCAAAGATGAAAAAATGGTCAAACCCCAGACCATACCCATGTTTTGATTGCCGCCCATTTCACCTTCGGTTTTGCCAATGGCAGCCCACCAAGCTGGGTAAAAGCCCTTGGGACCAAACCACAAACTGCCGATTATCATGCTTGCGACCACCGCCGCGATGACAGCCAACCAATTAATAGAAGCGAAGTCCATTTCATTCTCCTTTTCTCTGATAGGTTAGTACTCACTAACCTTAATTAATATTATACATCGAACCTATGTTCTATAACAAGCAGGTATATTTAATAATTTTAACGACCATATGGAATAATTTGCTCATAACGCACATCTACTATTTCATGAGGAAAATCTCTTAAAATATCCATTTCCATCTTTATTAATCCCCCATAACTTGCAAAAAGATAGGTTTTTACTGTGATTAAGTTTTCTTGACGCAGAACCTGCGGTGAAAGGTCAATTTTTTTTGCTTGACTTAAAATACCATCCAACTGTTCAGCCGTCATCCGCCTAATACTTGATTCACCAAGTCGTTCAGCCAAGCCATCAAAATCACAAATAATACGACCGTCATTTTCGCCGTGGCGTCCATAAGAATAAAATTGGTTACCCATAATATAAAAAATTACAAATTGCACATAGGCTTCATCTGTACCATCTATGTGAATATTGTTCATAAAGCCGCGATAAAAATCTCTGACTACCTTATTATAATTTTTTTCGTCATATTCAATTTCTGAAAATTGATTAAAGTAATGATCTTTATAGGAATAAAGTTCATCTATAGAAGTAAAGCGAATTTCATGGTGTTTTTTAGCATAGATATATGGAGGTCGGTAGCGCCATAAAACATAATCCAATTCGTACCCATATTGCATTTTTAATCCTGGAAGCGCTCGCAGCATTCGGTTTACATCAGCCCAATTTGACTTTCTTGGACCCCCTAACCATATTTCTGTTCGCAACTGCCAGGTTTCACGGGAAGGGTAAATTTCAATATCTTTCTTTTGCTCAAACTGGTAACGAACATCTAATATGCGATTGACCGATGTTTGACAATCTTGTGGATAAAAAAGATTGATATTTAACAATACAAATCCAAACACGCAGGCACCAATCAATAAACTATATTGAATTATTTTATTTAAGATTTGCCACATCTTCGATCCCCAACCAAAATTATTTATTTCTTCTTTTTCTTTTCTACTTTATAGCCAAACCTTCTTAAGGCGTTTTCATCATCACGCCAGTCTTTTTCTACTTTCACTCTTAATTCTAAAAATATTTTACGACCGCTCATTTTTTCAATTTCGCCGCGCGCATG
>CAYOGW010000025.1:0-20244 GCA_964403635.1 uncultured Anaerolineaceae bacterium
TTCGCGAAGGCGGCCTGACTGTTGGCGCCGGTGTCGTTACCAAAATCTTGGAATAAGACTGCGAGTTTGTGAGAAATGGCTTCTAAGAAGAAAGATGTTCGTCCTGTAATTACACTCGCTTGCAATGATTGCAAGGGTCGTAATTACACTACTGAGAAGAACCGACGCAACGATCCTCAGCGGATGGAATTTAATAAATTCTGCCCTGGTTGTCGTAAGCACACGTTGCATCGCGAAACAAAGTAGAATAATATTGTGGATCATTGGGTAGGGGTAAAATTATGAACCCCTACCCGAATTTAGGCCAGTAGCTCAATTGGTAGAGCTTTCGTCTCCAACACGAATGGTTGTGGGTTCAAGTCCTGCCTGGCCTGCCTGATCGCTACGCCGTCCTCTCCCAAACATCTGAGCGAGGCGGCGTTTCACCGTAAAAGAAGGAGCAATACTTTGGCTGAAAAAGAAAAGAAAGAAGTTAAAGCTCAAACCAATCCAATTAGTCGCTTTTATCGCGAAACCGCGGGTGAGTTAAGAAAAGTTTCTTGGCCAACTCGTGAAGAAGCGATAAACTTAACGGGAATTGTTTTAGCCGTTCTTGTATTAATGGCGCTTTTCCTTGGATTTATTGATTATATTGGTGGTTTGGGATTAGATTTATTGCTCGGTATTTAATTAAATAACCAGTAATTTGATGTTTGTGTTATAGAAAGTAAGGAAGAAGATGGACCAAGAACCTGAGGAATTTAATACCTTAAATGGCGATGAGCAATTGGATGCTCAAGCCCCTGAAGCACAGCCCGAAGCTGATGCGGCTGAGCCTATGGTCGATTCTCTGGATCAAGACAACCAGTCTAGCAATGAAAACAAAAGCGATTGGTATGTAGTTCATTGTTATTCTGGTTATGAAAACAAAGTTCGCCATAATTTAGAGCAGCGTATTGAAACCATGGGCATGAAAGATCGCATTTTTGATGTGGTCGTGCCTACCCAGGAAGAAATTGAAGTTCGTGACGGTAAACGTCGCGCAGTTGAACGACATATTTTCCCTGGTTATGTGCTTGTCAATATGGTGCTTTCTGAAGAGTCTTGGTACGTTGTGCGAAATACCCCGGGGGTAACCGGTTTTGTAGGTATGGGAAATTTGCCTACACCGTTGCGCCCTGAAGAAGTGAACCAAATTCTTCGGCGAATGGAAGCTGAAGCGCCTCATATTATGGTTTCGTTTAAAGTTGGTGAGCGAGTTCGTATTGTTGATGGACCGTTTAATGATTTTCGTGGAACGGTTTCAGAAATTGATATGGGCCGTACCAAAGTTCGTGTCTCGGTGAGCTTTTTTGGCCGTGAAACACCTGTTGAGTTAGATTTTTTACAAGTTGAGAAAGCGTAACAGGCGAGTAATACCGCCTGAAGCGTGGGAGGGTGACCCCGTTTCACCCGTTATAACCACATTTTGCCAATAATTTGGCATAAGGAGTAAAGGAATGGCAAAGAAACTTAAAGCAGTTGTTCGTCTCCAGTTAGAAGCTGGAAAAGCAAACCCCGCACCTCCAGTAGGTCCGGCTTTAGCAGGTCATGGTATTAACATCATGGCTTTTTGTAAGGAATATAACGCGCGTACATCCAATCGTCCGGGCGAAATTCTTCCTGCAGAAATTACAGTGTATACAGATGGTTCTTTCACCTTCATTTTGAAGACATCTCCCGCGGCTGTATTAATTCGCAAAGCAGCTGGCGTGCAAAAAGGTTCTTCTGTGCCGAATAAAGAAAAAGTCGGCAAGATTACCCGCGCACAAGTAAAGGAAATAGCTGAATTTAAAATGAAAGACCTTAATGCCATCGATTTAGCTGGCGCGATGAAACAGGTCGAAGGTACTGCCCGTTCCATGGGCGTCACTATAATCGATTAATTAATTGTGGGAGGGCTGGGTAATCTGGCCTGCTAACACCACGGAGGAAATAATGGCTAAACACGGAAAAAAATATACTGCAGCGCTTGCAAAAGTTGATGTTGAAAAGAAATACGCTCCTAAAGAGGCATTGGCTTTAGTAAAAGAAACCGCATTTACCAAGTTTGATGCGACCGTAGAAGTTCATATGCGTATGGGGTTAGACCCTCGTCAAGCTGATCAACAAGTACGTGATGTGGTGGTTTTGCCTCATGGGCTTGGTAAGAAAGTACGCGTCTTGGTTTTTGCTCAAGGTGATGGCGCCACTGCTGCTCGCAACGCTGGTGCAGATTTGGTCGCTGATGATGATGAAACTTTAAATAAAATTCAAGCTGGTATGACAGACTATGATGTAGCCATTGCTACACCAGAAATGATGGGTAAAGTAGGACGTTTAGGCCGTGTTCTTGGTCCTCGCGGATTAATGCCAAACCCTCGTGCTGGTACTGTTGTAGAAGTACAAGATTTGCCACGCGCCATTGAACAAGCAAAAGCTGGACGTGTTGAATTTCGTTTAGATAAAACAGCCAATATGCATGTTTCTATTGGAAAAGTATCTTTTGATGAAACAAAATTAGTTGAAAACTTTTCCGCATTAATGGATGCAGTTAAAAAGGCTCGCCCTGCAGCTGCCAAAGGAAATTACATTCGTACTATTACTGTGGCTGCCACAATGGGCCCTGGTGTCAAAATAGATACGGCTTTGGCTGAATCAACCGAAGTTTCCGGGTAATTTACTCGTTAACGATTAATTTCTGACAAACTACTTCGCCCTAGACGGCAGGTGCTCGCGAAAACGCAAGCTTAATTTCCTGCTTAGGTGAAGACAGAGTTAAAAAACTCTCACAGACACTTGTCTGTTTTCCTTTTGGAAAGTCTTTGCCTGGCGTTTGTCAGGCAAAGACTTTTAATAGAAAGGAGGTAAATACTTTGGCTCTCTCTCGAAATGAAAAAGAAAAAGTACTTGAACAGTACACTGAGTGGTTTGGTCGTTCTCAAGCAATGATATTGACTGAATATACTGGCGTATCTGTAAAAGAATTAGATGTGATTCGCGCGAAAGTTCGCGAAACGGGCGGTGAATTTCACGTTGTGAAAAATACCATTGCTCGTAAAGTAATGGCAAATGCTGGGTATGAAATTCCAGCGGATTATTTGGTAAAAAGTACAGCGATTACTTTCGCATTTACAGACGCTGCAAGTACAACAAAAGCTTTAATTGATGCCACTAAAACTAGTGAAACAGTTAAGCTAAAAGGCGGAATTCTTGACGGACGCACCTTGAGTGCTGCTCAAGTGAAGGCGTTGGCTGAATTGCCATCTTTGCCAGTGGTACGTGCTCAATTATTAGGCACAATTTTAGCCCCTGCATCGAAGTTGGTTCGAACACTCAACGAACCGGCCCGTTCATTGGCTTCTGTTATCCGCGCTCATGCTGATAAAGCACAAGCCGGTGCGTAACCTTGGTTTACGCTAATTAATTCAAATTTAAAATATTGTTCTTAAGAAAGTAAGGAGTTTTAAAAATGGCTGCTAATATTGAAAAAATTGTTGAAGAGTTGAGCAAACTCTCTGTTCTCGAAGCTGCTGAGTTGGTTAAGGCTTTAGAAGAATCCTGGGGCGTTTCTGCTGCTGCTCCTGTTGCCGCTGTTGCTGTTGCTGGCGGCGCCGCTGCTTCTGCTGAACCTGTAGAAGAAAAGACCGAATTTGATGTGGTAATTAAAGATGCTGGCCCTAAGAAGATTGAAGTAATTAAGGTCATTCGTCAATTAACCAGCCTCGGCCTTGGCGAAGCCAAGACTTTGGCTGAAACCGCTGACGGCAAGGTCTTGACCGGTGTTGGCAAAGATGCCGCCACCGATGCCAAGAAGAAGCTTGAAGAAGCTGGCGCTGTAGTAGTTGTTGCTTAGTTTTTAATTAAATAAAAAAAGACGGTCTTTTTAGACCGTCTTTTTTTATTTAATAGTTATTTATAGATGTTTTTCTAAATTGCGAACCACCATGATTACTTTGCCTTTGATGTCTAGCCTTTCGGTTTTAGGCAGAATGATTGGGTCCATGGTAGGGTTTGCTGGTTGTAAACGATAGTTATCTTTTTCTTTATAGAAATATTTAAGAGTAGTTTCGCTTTTATCAGAAAGCCAAATGGCGAGCATATCTCCATTTTTTGCTTGAGAATTGTTTTCAATTTTTCGCATGATAACAATGTCACCATCATTAACCATGGCATCAATCATTGAATCGCCTTGTACTTGTAAAGCGAACAAGCCTTCTGGGTTGCGTGTGGAAATTAATCCACTAGCGATTTCAACCGCATCTTCTGCGTCAAAGTAATTAAAGTCCGAATCTGGAACTGGCATTGGTAAACTAGCACCGATTCGACCGAGCATTGGAATTTTGAGAGAATCGATTGCTTTTTGGGCGACTTCTTGAAAAGCGGATGGGAAGTCGATGTTTAACTCGGAGAGTTTCTCTGGGACTGCCAGCACGCCGCGAGAAATTTTACGGTCACGCTTGATGTAGCCCCATTTTTCGAGTTGATTAAGGTAGTAGTTAACTACCGATGTAGAGGAGATATCCGTTTCTTCTCCGATTTCGCGGATGGAAGGTGGATAACCCTTGTCTTGATGTTTGGCGAGGAACTCAAGGATCTTCATGTGTCGTTCGCCAAGACCTTTGGATTTTCGTACCATCATCATCATTAGTTTGCTCCCGAACGTTTGTCGCTCATGTGTTCTATCTATAATAAGCGAATGTTTGTTCTATGTCAAGGGCAAAATAATGGCGTTTTGGTATGTTTTATAGGGTTGAAAAGGCTTTTTAAACGGGTGAAAAGCTGCGGGGAGCCAGCTGAAAATTTAATTAAACCCAAGCGCGCCGTTTCATCCACAAAAACATTAAGATAGGGAGCATGCTCATGATTCCTAAAACTAGGTGAAATATAGATGGCTGCATCCACGTTTCAATGGGGTCTTTGGGGAAGAAGAAATTCATGCCAAAAAAGCCAGCCACAAATGAAAGCGGCATAAAAAACGAGGTGATGATGGTAAGGGTTTTCATTACTTCGTTCATGCGGTTGTTAATGACAGATAAGTAGGTATCTAAGGCGCCAGATACGAGGTCTCGCATGCTTTCGTTTAAATCATGTAGGCGTACGAGGTGGTCGTAAATGTCGCGAAAGAAGATACGGTCGCGTGGGTCCACTACTTCAAAGTCATCTCTGGCTAGTTTATTAAGCACTTCGCGTTGGGGGCTAATAACGCGCCGCATGGCTAACAAGGTGCGCTTTAAGGCAAAGATACGCGATAAAGTATCTGGTGCTGCTTTGGTTAATACTTCATCTTCAATTTGATCAATTTCGTTATCGATGGTTTCCATGAGCGGCATATATTCGGCGACCAGATTGTCTATAATTTTGTATAGCAAATGGTCTGGTCCTTGGGATGTATAACGGGCGTCGCGCTCACAGGCATGTTTTGCTTTATCAATAGAAAGAAGCGGCGTGTCGTGATGGGTGACGATAAAGTTTTTTCCTAAAAATATATCTAGTTCTTTTAGCTGCAGTGTGGTTGAGTTCGATTCGTTTAGGGTTAAGGCGTTTAAAACAATGTAGACATATTCTCCCCAGTCATCTACTTTTGGGGTGTGCGACTGCTTTAAGGCATCATCTACTGCCAGTGGGTGAAAGCGAAAAATGCCAGTTAGGATTGATTCGCAAGATTCGTCTGGTTCGTTAGAAAAATCTACCCAGAGCAGCGATTTTGGGTCTTGTAGCAGCCCCGCGAATTCTTTGGGGTGTATTTGGTTGCGCAGGGGTTGGTTGGGGGCGTAATAAAGTGTATTAATCATAGAAAGTTAATAATATTGCAAATTAGTTTGAAAATATCAATATTGATATTGACATTATTTAGTCAATGTGTATAATCGTATTAGAATTATAAATAAAGATTTTGATAATGTTTTTTGATAAAAAATATTTACTTGTTTTGGTCATTAATTCTAATCCTGTTTGCTGGTTTGTGTAAGATAAGGAGAACATTATGCATAATGCGCTTAGTCGTTGCCCTGTTTGTGAAAGTGAATTAAATATTACTCGGTTGCATTGTGATACTTGTGACACGACTCTCGAAGGTCGTTTTGCGGGTGGTCCGTTTGCACATTTAAATTCTGAGCAGATGTTGTTTGTAGAAACATTTATCCGTTGTGAAGGGAAAATCACCCGTATGGAGGTGGAAATGGGGCTTTCTTACCCCACTATTCGCAACCGTTTACATGAAATCATTCGCGCTTTGGGCTATGAACCCGGCAAAGATGACGCAATAGATTTGCCGGATGACCGCCGCCGCCAAGTGTTAGAAGATTTAGACGCTGGAAAATTATCCGCTGATGCGGCCATGCGAATTTTGCGCGGAGAGGAAGCCTAACATGCGTTACGAAACTTATCCATCTATTGATGCTCCAGAAATTATTGTTGAATTAGTGGATGGCGATTTGCAGGTTGCGGGTTGGGAACGGCTAGAATTTTCTATTAAAACGGACGATGAAGAATTTTTTGTAAACCATGATGGGGATACTTTTACGGTTCGTTGCGACTCGGATTTAATTTTATATGTTCCACAAGCTGCTAAAGTGCACATTAATCATGTTAGCGGCGATATGGATTTGCGGGCTATGACAGGCAGCGTTTTCATTGAGACCGTTGATGGAGATATGCATGTGCGCAGTGTTGGACCTTTGCAAATAGGCCAAGTGGGTGGAGATTTAAACTTTAGAGTAGGTGAAGGAGATTGCAGTATAGAAAGTGTAGGAGGCGACGCTGCGATTAAAGAGTTAAAAGGAAACCTAACTTTAAGTGGTGTTGGAGCAGATTTGTACCTGCGTGAAATAATGGGCAGTGTGCAAGCCAATGCCGGGGCCGATGTGGTGGCTTACTTTAAACCAATAGAAAACCATGACTATGATATTTCTGCTGGTAATTCGGTATTGATGCGTTTGCCGCAAGACGCAGATGCAACCTTGTCTTTAGCCAGCGGCAACTCCATTCGTATTGATATGCCGGGGGTAGATGCATCTGAATTAGTATCTGAAAATGCGGGAGATTTAGTTTTAGGAGAAGGTACTGTATTAATTTCTATTTCTGCTGGGAATGAAATTGTGATTACTCACCGCGCAGAAGAGTGGGCTGCCATGTCTGAAAATGAACAAGAAGGTCGGCATTTTCCACATATTCCACCCATACCGCCCATTCCTCCAATTCCACCTATTCCTCCAATCCCACATATGGGCGGGTTAAGTGAAGAAATCAACGAGCGTATTGCAGAAAAAATTAATCGTGCTAACCAGCGTATTTTAGAGCATAGCAGCCGCCGCACTGAATCGGCAATGCGCCGTGCTGAAGCGGCTGTTCGACGAGCTGAACAAAAAATGCGGGCTGCTGAACAACGCGGTCGCTTCACTGGTTTTTCTGGCAGACCGAGGGTTGTGGTAGAGCATAATTTAAAGTTTCGCCCGGTTCAGCCGCTTGCCGAACCAGTAAGCGACCAAGAAAGATTAACCATTTTGAAAATGCTAGAAGAAAAGAAAATTACTCTTCAAGATGCAGAAACATTGTTAGCCGCTTTAGAAGGGAAGTAGGAGGATAGCATGACAGATAGCGAACGCTCGCAAATTTTAAAAATGATTGAAGATGGAAAAATTTCAGCGGAAGATGGCTTAAAGTTAATGCAAGCGCTTCAAACTGAGCCAGAAGATGAATCAACCGAAGAAGAATATGTTCCAGTTGGTGATGCGGCTTACGAGCAGGCCTCCGATGAAATTCGAAAAGAATTTGAGAAGCGTGTTAAACGTTTTCGTCGTTTGTGGGTGATTCCGGCTATTTTTGGTTTTGGAATTACTTTTTTAGGCGCGCTGTGGATGTATAATATTGTGCTTGCCGGATTAAGCGGCTGGTTTGCTTTTGCTTTATTTTTCTTTTTATTTGGGGTGGGTTTGCTTTCACTTGGGGCAGGCAGCCGAAAATCGCGCTGGCTATATGTAAAAGTATTAGAAAAGAAAGCAGGCTCTACTGTCAAACGGATTCAACTGGCTTTTCCAATCCCTACGGGTTTATTGCGCTGGGGGATTCGAAATTTTGGACATCGTATGCCAGAAGCGCAACGCATGGCAACCGATGA
Organism: uncultured Anaerolineaceae bacterium; assembly: GCA_964403635.1. Lineage (GTDB taxonomy): Bacteria > Chloroflexota > Anaerolineae > Anaerolineales > Villigracilaceae > JANJTV01. The sequence goes on from CAYOGW010000025.1 coordinate 8,117, forward strand.
TATTTTAAGAATGGTTTTTGAATCGGATACATTAAACGACCCGATTTTAATTGATGTGCAAGAAGATGATGACCAGCATGTACAGGTTTACATAGGTTAAGGAGATGTCTGATGGCAACCGCTGAAGAACGAATGAAAATATTAAAAATGATAGAAGAAGGAAAATTAAGCGCAGAAGAAGGCGCTAAATTGCTTTCTGCGCTCAGCGAAAATCGCCGTGTTAGCACAGGCACACCTTCCATTTCTCGTGCTGCTGGTGCGCCGCGTTGGCTGCGGGTTCGCGTAACCGATATGAAAACTGGCCGCTCGAAAGCCACTGTTCAAATTCCTTTGGGGTTAATTGACGCTGGCATGAAAATTGGTGCTCACTTTGCCCCCGAAGTAGAAGGCGTTAGCATGGATGAAATTATGAATGCTTTGCGTTCGGGTATGACAGGCAAAATTGTCGATGCTGTGGATGAAAAAGACGGCGAGCATGTCGAAATTTTTATTGAGTAATGATTGATTTAATTAACACCCCGAAGAGATTTTTCTTCGGGGTGTTTTTATTTTAATAGCAATATTTTAAGAATAAATTCTTGGTTAGAAAACAGTCCCATGATAAAATCGAATTCTTGTTCTATAAATCCACTTTAGTGAAGAAAACCCTATGACCCTTTATGCAGAAAAAATAGCCCACGAATTAAGAGTTCACCCGAACCAAGTTGCCGCAGTGATTAATTTATTAGACGAAGGCAACACGATTCCCTTCATTGCACGGTATCGAAAAGAAATGACTGGCACGCTGGATGAAGAACAAATTCGCATTTCGGCGGAGTTATTAGAGAAATTACGCGCGCTAGACGCACGCCGTTTGGCTGTTATTAAATCGGTTGAAGAACAAGGAAAATTAACCGATGAATTAAAAGCTGCTTTTGAAGCCGCCGATAATATGACCGCCTTAGAAGATTTATACGCTCCTTACCGTCAAAAACGCCGCACTCGCGCCATGGTAGCACGAGAAAAAGGCCTCGAGCCGTTGGCTGAACTTATCCTTAAGCAGCCGCGCGGGGATAGGGATGTAGAAGCCATCGCCGAAGCTTATTTAAATGAGCAAGTGACTTCGGTAGAAGATGCCTTGCAAGGCGCGCGAGATATTGTGGCAGAAGTAATTAGTGATCAAGCGGCGGTTCGCCAAAGTACTCGCGAAAAAGCCCTTAAATTTGCATTTATTAAAGTAGAAAAAGTAGAAGCCATCCCTGATGAAAAACGTGTATATGAAAGCTACTACAATTTTTCTGGTAGAGTAGACCGTCTTCAGCCGCACCAAATCTTGGCAATTAATCGCGGTGAAAAAGAAGGGGTTCTAAAAGTTCGTGTTGAAGTGCCAGAGAAAGATTGGCGAGAATCTGTCGAAGAGCAGTTTGAAGCCAACATCTTAAGCCCCATGGTAGACCAATTAATGCTCGCCATGGAAGAAGCAGCAGACCGTTTGTTATTGCCTGCCATCGAACGAGATGTGCGCCGCGTGTTAAGCGAAAAAGCAGACGGGCATGGCATTCAGGTTTTTGCTACCAACCTGCGTGCGCTTCTTTCTCAACCGCCGCTTGCCGGGCAGGTGATATTGGGGCTAGACCCAGGTTTTCGAACCGGTTGTAAAGTGGCAGTGGTAGACGCGACCGGCAAATTGTTAGATACTGGCACAATTTATCCGCACGAACCGCAAAAAAAATGGGATGAAGCCCTGCAAACATTAACCGAAATGATTAAGCGCCATAAAATTACCTTAATCACCATAGGCAATGGAACCGCATCTCGTGAAACCGAAAAATTGGCTGCCGAGTTAACTCGTGGTGCTCAATCGGTTCAATATTTAATTGTTAACGAGGCTGGCGCTTCGGTTTATTCGGCCTCGCCATTAGCCCGTGCCGAATTTCCAGACTTGGATGTCTCCATTCGTGGGGCTGTCTCCATTGCGCGTCGCGCGCAAGACCCCTTGGCCGAGTTAGTTAAAATTGACCCCAAATCCATTGGCGTTGGCCTCTATCAACATGATGTAGACCAAACGGCTTTAACCGCCGCGTTAGATGGCGTGGTAGAAAGTGTGGTTAACCATGTTGGGGTAGATTTAAACACAGCCAGCCCCGCTTTGCTAACCCATGTGGCAGGGATTGGGCCTAAACTAGCCGCCGGAATTGTGACTCACAGAGATGCCAACGGACCGTTTCGTTCTCGAGAAGAATTAAAGAAAGTGAGCGGGCTAGGCCCGAAGGCGTACGAGCAATCGGCAGGCTTTTTACGGGTCCCCAGCGGAGACAACCCGCTCGATTCAAGCGCCATTCATCCCGAAAGTTATGCCATTGCAGAGAAAGTTCTTCAATTGGCAGGCTTAACCGCCGATGCGAGCCCAGGCGAACGAAAGCCCGCTTTCGATGCTTTATTAACCAAAACGACCCTAGAAGCGTTAGCCAAGCAATTAAATTGTGGTTTGCCGACATTACAAGATATTTTGGAGCAATTAATTCGCCCTGGCCGTGACCCGCGAGAAGACACCCCAGCGCCGATACTTCGCTCGGATGTGCTGAAATCGGAAGATTTGGTAGAAGGCATGGCGTTGAAAGGAACCGTTAGAAATGTGGTTGATTTTGGCGCGTTTGTGGATATTGGCGTTAAACAAGATGGCTTGTTACACCGAACTCAAATTCCAAACGGGACAGTGTTAAAAGTAGGGGATATTGTAGATGTAGAAATTTTAAAAGTAGAAACGGAACGCGGACGTATTGGTTTGGGTTGGTTAAAACAATAAAACAAGAATCATTAATTAAAAAAACAGATGAGTAACTGTGACTTTTGGGTCACACGAACTCATCTGTTTTAATTTCGGTTTAACTGGGATTCCTGTATAATTGTTCGCAAGGGAAAAAATTATGCTATCTACCATGCAAGGCAAAACAGTTTTGGTTACGGGTGCAACAGCAGGGATTGGGCTAGAAACCGCTTATCAACTGGCTGCCAGTGGTTCTCAAGTCATTTTGGTAAGCCGCAACGAACAAAAATGTGCTGCCCAAACTGAGAAGATTAAACAAAAAACAGGCAGCGCGCGGGTCAGTTATATCGCCGCCGATTTATCTACCATGGCTGGCGTGCGAAAAACTGCCTATGAATTTAAAAAAGCGCACACCCGTTTGGATGTTTTAATTAACAATGTTGGCGCATTATTTATGTCTCGCCAACTTTCTGCTGACCAGATAGAAATGACTTTTGCTCTGAATCATTTAGGAACATTTCACTTAACCCATTTGTTATTGGATGTTTTAAAAGCAACTGGCAGCGCCCGAGTCATTAACCTTTCATCTAACGAGCATCGTGGTCAAACCCTTAATTTTGATGATTTGCAAAACGAACATCATTACAATGGGCTACAGGCATACGGGCAGTCTAAGTTGTGTAATATCTTATTTGTTGAAGAGTTTGCCCGCCGCATGGCTGAATCGAATGTTACAGCCAACGCTGTTCACCCGGGTTTTGTAGCTTCAAATTTTGCAAAAAACAATGGGTTAATCTATCGTATAGGCATGAATTTATTGCGTCCCTTTATTCGAACCGTTCGTCAGGGTGCAGAAACTGTTTTATATGTTGCCGCATCTCATGAGATTAAAACAGTTTCGGGTCAATATTTTGCAAACAAGAAAATGGTTTCACCCGACCCGGCAGCAGATGATCTCGAAACGGCAGCCCGTTTGTGGGATGCCAGCCTCGAGATGGTGCTATAATCCACAAGACATTTTTTATAGGTAACCTCCCGTAGCGTTACGGGAGGCTTTTTAATCGGTAAACAAATATGGACCCTTCCTCTACTTTAATTTTCCCCGCAGAATTTACATTAAATCGCCCGGCCTTTAACCGCACAGATGCCAACCGCTGGATTTTGTCTCACGTGTTGCCGCATTGGTGGGTCATCTTAATGATGCTGATTGGCGCGTTTGGCAACGCCGCTTTGGCTTCGGTTGTGCCGGTTTTGGTGGGTGATGCCTTCAACGCCATGATTAAAAGCGTGCCCGATGTTTCGGTTTTGCTACCGTTGGCGCTCACCATTGGCATTACGCAAGTCATTCGCGGCGTTTTGCAACTGGGCCGTAACTTTGGCGCAGAGCTGCTGGGGCAGAGAATTGAAAAAGAAATTCGTGACGAGCTTTATGTTTCGTTGCTTGGCAAAAGCATGACCTTTCACAGTTTGCAGCCGGTGGGCGATACGATGGCCCGCGCGACCAATGACGTGCGCGAAGTGAACTTAATGTTTAGCCCAGGCATTAATTTGGTCATTGGCTCGTTTTTCTTTTTGGTGATGCCTATTTTTATTGCCCCTACCTATCATATTTCACTTATTATTACGCCGCTTATTTTCATCTTTTTATACTTTTTTGCTTTGTGGCGTTATTTAAAAAACTTGGAACCGATTTCAGACCAAGTTCGTAAAACGTTTGGTCAAATGAATACCCAACTCTCTGAATCGTTAGATGGTGTTGAAACGGTAAAGGGAGCTGCCCAAGAAGTTGCCGAAGTGGAGCGGTTTGTAGCCCATGCGAAGCAGGTGCGTGAAGCCTTTGTGGAGCAGGGAGATATGGAAGCTCGCTTTGTAGCTTTGCTTTTGCTGGGTCTGGCAATGGCGGGCGGGCTCACCCATGCCCTTTTTCTGTTTCGAGACGGTTTAATTAATACCGGGCAGGTAATTGGTTATTTTGGCTTGCTACGCATGCTCGAATTTCCTACCTTTACTTCCTCTTGGGCTTATACCCAAGTTTCTAGCGGGTTGGCGAGCGCGCGCCGTGTGTTGGAATTAATTAATCGTGAGACCAATTTAGATCAAAACGCCATTGGTTACTCTGGCAGAATGCAAGGCGCGGTGGAGTTTCGGAATGTAAGTTTTGCTTACCCCGATAGCGGCGAAGCCATTTTGCAAGACATTAGTTTTTCTATACAACCGGGTCAAACGGTAGCCATTGTCGGTCAAACCGGCTCGGGGAAGACATCTGCAGTTAAATTGGTTAACCGCACCTATGATGTGACTGCGGGTCAAATCTTGGTAGATGGGCGTGATGTGCGCGAATGGAATTTGGCTTCTCTCCGTTCGCAAATTTCAATGATTGAACAAGATATTTTCTTATTTTCTCGCTCAATTAGTGACAATATTGCATTTGGTAGACCCCTTGTTACACAAGAAAAGGTAGAAACGGCAGCCAAAGCCGCTCAGGCGCATGAGTTTATTGAAACTTTTGAAAACGGCTATCAAACCGTCATTGGCGAGCGGGGTGTTACCCTTTCTGGCGGGCAGCGTCAGCGCTTGGCATTGGCACGCGCTTTTTTAACCAACCCGCGCATCTTAATTTTAGATGATTCGACCAGCGCCATTGATTCAGCGACTGAAGATAAAATCCAACGCGCTATTTTGGCAGCGGCCAAAGGCCGCACTACCATTTTAATTACCCACCGTTTAAGCCAAATCCGCTGGGCAGATTTAATCGTTGTCATTCGGCGCGGCAAAGTGGTTGCCATGGGCAGCCATGCGGAATTAATGAAATCGTCACCGGCTTACAGTCGAATATTTCGAGAATAACCTCTTTAATGATTAGGTTTCGGAGATTTAAATGAGTTTCTTTGCTGGCCTTAACGAAGAAAAATACGACCGCCAATATACAGACGCGGAGCTTGCTCGCCGTATCACAGCCTTGTTTATGAAGCAAAAAAACCGCATGATCATCATCTCTATCTTGGTGGTGGTTATGGCGGGTTTGGGCGCTATTCTGCCGATCGCAGTTAGCCATATTATGGATCTGTTGGATTCCAGCCCGCCAGTTGAAGTTATCTTATTGGTTGCGCTGGTGATGGCGGTGATTGCCTTTCTTAATTGGGGGTTAAACTGGCTTCGGCGCAGCTTAACCGTCCGCGCGGTAGGAGATGTGGTCTTAGAAATTCGTTCTCGGGCTTTTAGCGCCGCCGCCGACCACGATTTATCTTTTTACGACCAGTTTTCATCGGGTCGTATTGTGAGCCGCATTACCAGTGATACCAACGACTTCGGTCAACTAGTGGTCATAGTGACAGATGTTGGTTCGCAATTATTGCAAACCATTGTGCTGGGTGTTGTGCTATTTAATACCGAATGGCGCATGTTTTTAATCATGATAGCTTTTATTCCAGTCATCTTAAGTATCGCGGGCGGTTTTAGAGTCTTAGCGCGTATGGTTACCAAGCGCGGCATGCAAGCCATGGCAGATGTCAACTCAACAATTAAAGAAACTGTCAGCGGTATCGCGGTAGCCAAAAACTTCCGTCAAGAAAACAGTATTTTTGAAACCTTTGATACTGCCAATCAACAATCCTATCAAGTCAATGTGCGCCGCGGTTTTGTCCTTTCCATTGTCTTTCCGGTGCTCAATGCGGTTAGCGGTATCTTCACCGGCATTCTGGTCTACGCGGGCGGCTTAAGCATCGAGGCGGGCATTGTTACGGTGGGTTCGTGGTATCTCTTTATTAATGCGCTCGACTACTTCATGTTTCCCATTCTTAACTTAACTTCCTTTTGGGCTCAAATTCAAAGCGGGCTTTCCGCCGCAGAACGCGCTTTTGCATTAATTGATGCAGACCCTAATGTTCGCCAGATAGATAAAAAAGATGTTAGCCGCCTTAAGGGAGATATCCGCTTCGAAAAAGTGGATTTCCGTTACACAGAAAATGAACCGATACTGACTCAGTTTGACCTGCATATTCAACCTGGAGAGAATCTTGCGCTGGTAGGGCATACCGGCGCTGGTAAATCGTCGATTGCCAAATTAATTGCTCGTTTTTACGAATTCCAAAGCGGAAAATTACTGATGGATGGGCAAGACATTCGCAGTTTCGACCTGCAACAATACCGCCGTCAGCTGGGCATTGTTTCACAAGTCCCGTTTTTATTTTCGGGAACCGTCGCCGAAAATATCCGCTATGCCGCACCCAACGCCACCGAAACGGAAATGCTTCATTTAGCTCGCAAGGTAGGAGACGGCGAGTGGCTGGAAACCTTGCCCAACGGTCTAGATACCGAAGTGGGCGAGCGTGGTGTTCGCTTAAGCATGGGGCAACGCCAGTTGGTTGCGTTAATGCGTGTCTTGGCTCAGAAGCCAACTATCTTTATTTTGGATGAAGCGACCGCCAGCATTGACCCGTTTACCGAGTGGCAAATTCAACAAGCGCTTAATCTTATCTTGGCAGATGCCACCAGCATCTTAATCGCTCATCGTTTATCAACCGTTAAAGCCGCGGATAGGATTGTAGTGATGAAAGAAGGCGGTATCATCGAGCAAGGCAATCACGATGGGTTGCTTAAACAAGGCGGCCATTATGCTGAGTTATACAACACATACTTTAGACATCAAAGCTTGGCTTATGTAGAGCAAATGAAAGAAATGGTAGGGGATTAAAAAGGAGAGAGCCGCTTAATTAAGCGGCTCTCTCCTTTTTAGTTACTATAATATTTTCCAATATAGTTTGTTGGATTATTTTGAAACTCTTGTAGATGATGTGCTCGTTCAATATTTAAATTATTCATTACCTTCTTTTTTAATTTATTTCCTAACAATGGATAAATAAATTTGGCTAAATGGTATCGTGCATTTACTGGAATTAACCCGCGAAAAGCATAAAGCACTTTTTGAAGTAAAGTGGGTTTTTCTTGATTATTTTTGGTTTGAGTAATTGCCAGCCTGCTGGCTCCGCCCCAATGGAAAACGATTCCGTCGTGAATTTCAAACCCAAAACGTTTATCTTCTGGCAAGACAGTATCTTTCATAAAATACCAATCCAATTTATTTTGATAGGCTTTATAAAAATAACCAAACCCCGTATGTGCAATAAAAGGGTGAGTTGTTAAAAATTTTTGAAATTCTTCAGATTTTTCTGATATTATCGGCGGATTAAATTCAGGTTTAAATTTTATATAAAATTCACTGGTAAACATAAAACAAGCAGTATAAAAGCCATCTGCTGATGCAATTACACAAGTATCACTTAATTTTTGGCTTAATTTTTGTGCCCATTGCGCATGGATTGGGAAAGAATCAGGATGTAAAACAACAACATGGCTTGCGTTGTCTTCAACGGCAATTTTTGTTAATTGATCTAAATAATAAGAATGTTCAGTATGGCTACTTTGGTCAGGTTTTAAATCTATATTAAATGTGGGTACATCACAAATGTTTAGATGTTTTGTGCTTTCTAGGAGTTTAATCAATTCCTTAGGGAATTTTCTGTGGAGAATGACTCCATTAATGGTGTAAGGCACAGTTGTAAAGCGTTTAATGTGTTCTAAATGCAGGCGCAGCAATGGTTCTTGTTCTGCCGAAATCATATAAGCGAGAATAATTGCAAGCTTCATACCACTGTTTCCAATGCCTTTTCAAATAAAACAAAATCTGTTCTGGTAGAGTCAAACACAATATCTTGCATGTTGATTTTCTCATCTTTTTTAATATCTCGCAGAAGGGTAACTTGATCTGCAAGCCCAATGGGCAAGCCGGGGTTAATTTTGTTTTCTGAAACGTTTTCAATTAATCCATAGCAAGTGTAACCGCCAATACCATCTAATAGGTCTCCTTTATTCAAATCTTTTTTAGCATAGGCATACACATTGGTTAAAAACCCATAGCTTGGCTGTAATAAACTTTCACCATCTAAAACAGCTTCTGCAACACATCGCATCGATTCGATGTGGCATAAGTGATAAGGTCGATAAAAAACATAAAACGGACCATTACCTAATTTGTAATAAGAGAGCATGTTTTTTTGGTAGTCATTATCGCAATGTGCAATTACAAAAACGCCGGGGCCAGGTTCTGCTCCTAATAAATAATCTACCTTTGCTACGCCGTTTTTCCACAATTTTGGTAAATCAAACACAGTGAGCGCGTCTTGAACGACACCTGCTTTTGGACCAAACATGCCGGTTACGGCTGTTTCTGCTTTGCAGGCATTCGCAATGAGAGCCATTTCTATGGCTGCTTTGGTTCCATCGGTAAAGGAAGTTGCCATTTTATAGCCTAGGCTTCTTTTGTCGGCTTCAGGGATAATGCTGGTGGGGTTTGCATATAAGTCTAAGTAGCCTTTAATATTGCCAGCTAGTACAAAATCTAACCCCCAGAGCTTAATTTCATCAATTAATCGTTTTAAGACACCGGGTTGGTCGCCGTCACAGCTGCTGAAAACCACCCCGTTTTTTTTGGCGAGCGACATGAAATAAGGGCCAAATAATAAATCAATTTCAGCATTCATTAAAATTAAATGTTTTTTATTTTCTAAGGCAGTAACTGAAAATTGTGCCCCTTCAATAATAGAGTCAGTCGATTCAATCATTACATCTATTTGGCTGCAACTTGCAATTAGGTCGCCGTCCTCGCAAACTGCTAAATAACCATTTTTAATGGCATTCTCTATTTCAGATTGATTTGTAACAATTTTATAGTTGGGGCTATATTTTTTAGCAACTTCAATTGCTTTTGCTATATTAATATCTGCTATTGCCACACAAGATATGCCCGGGGTTATGCTTGTTTGGTAAACCAAACCTGTTCCCATAAATCCTGTTCCAATAATTCCAACACGGATGGGTTTTCCTAATTGTTTTAATCGGTTAAGCATTTTCTCTATCCTTGCCGTAGGCACTTTAAGTCTATTAATAAAGGGGCTGTTTTATCTTTTTCTGACAATATTGGTTGTTTAATTGGCCAGCGAATTGCAATTGTGGGATCATCCCAGCGGATACTTTCCTCCGCGCTGGGTGTATATTCCAGGGTTGTTTTATATAACACAAGACAAGGAGATTTTAAAACACAATAGCCGTGCGCAAACCCAGGCGGAATATAAATTCCTGTAAAGTCTTTTTGTTTAAGGGTTATTCCAAACCACTGGCCAAAGGTTTGGGAATTTTTACGAATATCGACAGCGACATCAAAAATTTGGCCGAGTATTGGAAAGACAAACTTTCCTTGTTCGTGCGGAGTTTTTTGAAAATGCAACCCGCGTAAAACATCCTTGTTGGAATAAGCCAAATTATCTTGTACAAAATTTGGAATATTGAATGATGAAAATACGTTTTGCTTAGATAATTCTAAAAATATTCCGCGAGAATCTTGAAAAGGCTGGCAAGTTATCTTTAAAATTTCTGTAAAGGGAGTGGTGTATTCAATAACAAAGGGCATTGATTACTTGCCCCAGGGCACCGTTACAGGCACATCTCGTTCTGGCAAAATTACTTTGCGGTCTCCGTCTAATATAATTCGGTAGGTCATACCGGGGAATACATCCACTGCTTTTAATTTATGTCGCTCTTGATCGCAGTCATTAAAAAAGACACAGTCGGTATACCCATAAAAATAATCAGTTGGGGCATTACTTAAACGGGCGTAAAAGACATAGGTGCCGGGGGCTTCAACCAGTAATATCATAGGTGCGGCGGTAGGCAGGGCGGCGGCTCCATGCATGCCCGCCGATAAAAAGACTCCGAAAGTTTTGCCGGTAGAAATCTCTTGGGCATACATATTAGCTGAAAAACCCGCGCCGCCATTACCCAAATCTAAATTAATCACAATGGTTGCCAGCGGGGCTTTTAATGTTGCGGTTTGATACGGCGTAACCGTAGAAGTAGGTGGAATAGGGGTGTTGGTTGCTGGGATAACCGGAGTGCTTGGTGCACCAGTATTAAGGCATGCGGAAAGAAGAATCGCACAGATTGTAAAAAGAATAAAAGGATAGATGTTTTTCATAGTTGAACTCTCCATATTAATGATTTTATTCTATATGAATTAACCAATAATCGCAATTAAAAATATTCCGCTAAAGATGAACAAGGCACCGGCTAAACGCCAGCTGCCCAGCGGTTCGTTGAGAAATTTCCAGCCTGCCAGCGCGCCAAATACTACACTCATTTCTCGTATCGCGCCGCCATAGCCTACCGGAGCGATGCTATACGCCAATAAGGTTAAGCCGTAAGCCAAAATGCCTAAAATGCTTATGCCAGCAAATTTTTTCCAATTGAGCAAACCTGCTTTTTTTAAACTGGGCCAGCCATATTTGATTAAGGTTGGCGGTGTTACTACAATAGGGATTAGGGTGAAGAGAGAAAGGGCATAGGGGATAGGCGCTGCTTGTTTAACGGCGAAACCATCTAGCGCGGTGTAGATGGAAATACATAAAGCCACCAACAAAGCTGAAAGAACCCCGCGCAGGTTTGGGCGCGGCCCGCCGGTTTGCTGCCGCAGGCTACTCCAACCGATGATTAACAAGCCCAAGACGATTAATCCCATGCCAAATAATCCACCACGCGAAATTTCTTCTTTTAAGATGAACAGTGACCAAAGAGAAAGAAATATAGGCGCGCTGCCCCGCGCGATGGGATAGACCAGAGAGAAGTCGTTTGACTGATACGCAAAGGAAAGGGCTGTAAAATACAGCCCTTCCACAAATGCGCTGGCAAGTAAGATGCCCCAAACATGCTGAGGCGGTAAGCCAGTGATGAATAAAAATGGTGAAAATAGAATGCCGCCAATCACCACCGTCCACCATGAGGCGATGTATTTTTCGGGTGATTGCTTAAGCAGTAAGTTCCATAACGCGTGTAAGAGGGCGGCGGTGATGAGCAACCCGATGGCATAGAGCGGCATAGATTATGGGTTCGATATAGTGAAATCGTCAAAGCTGACGGTGCCGGGGGCGGGTTCGAACACATTAATCATTAAGCTAATATAACCAGATTTCTTTTGGCTGTCGGTGACTTCGGCTACTAGGGTGTCGTTGATATAGAGCTTAATTTCGGGTCCAACGGCTTCTACGCGCAGGTTGTTCCAATCGCCCGCTACCACCGCAGAACTGGTTTGCCATTCGATTAAGTCTTGCCAATCGGTTGCGTCGCTGTAGAAGTTAAGCACAAAGTATTGGTCGTCACAGACAGTAAAAATATAAGCGCCGTCTTTCATGCCGTTTTCGTCTTCGCGGAAGACGTAGCCATAGCAGAAGTTTTCTGGGTCGCCTGCTTCTAGCCGTACATTAACACTGGTGACAAAGTCTTGGTAGATGACGGGATCATTATTTTGGTAAGAACCCCAAGCGATGAATTTTTG
>CAYOGW010000025.1:20344-27468 GCA_964403635.1 uncultured Anaerolineaceae bacterium
CCTACTACAACCAAACAACACAAGGCTACTAAAATTCCAACCACAATCATTACTTCTTTGCTCATACCGCCAGATTTTGGCGCTGGAGCGGGTGTTTCAGGAAAAACTGAATTATCTTGCATGATTTACCTCCTATTGATATGAATAATGCTAAGTGTACATAGAAATGAGCTTTTTTAACCTTAAAGATAAATTGCTATTGTCTGATTTATTTAAAGAAATTAATCAGCAATTGGTTTATTTCTTCAGGTTTATCATGTTGTAACCAATGGCTGGCATCTTCGAAGAAAATTAATTGGCCATGCTCACATAAATCGATGCTGGGTTGCGCCATGCGGTGACTGAGCGCCACATCTCTTTTGCCCCATAACAATAAAGTTGGCGCTTGAATGCGGCGGCTGCGCGGCGTGGATGTGCTGCGTTTTAACATGGCACGATACCAATTAATCATACTAGTAAGCGCGTTTGGTTGACCCCAAGCCAACTTATATTCAGTGATTTCGGCAGGGGCAAAGGTGGCTGGTTTACGGCTGGCTTGCAGCATAAATTCTGCCCCGCCAAAATAATTGTTGCCCAGCAAAAACTCTGGCAAGCTGGGCAATTGGAACATAAAAACATACCAAGAATGAAAGATTTGACGGATGTCTTTTGCTAAGAATTTTCGCATCACCATGGGGTGCGGCACATTAAGAATGCTTAATTTAATTAAGTTTTCTGGGAAGTACATCCCAAAAGCCCAAGCCACAATGCCGCCCCAATCGTGACCCACCAAATTCACTTTTTCGTATCCGAGCGCTTTAATTAAACCCAAAATATCGGCGGCTAAAAGTTCAGTTTTGTAGTGTTCAATACTGGAGGGCTTGTCGCTTAAGTTGTAGCCGCGTTGGTCTGGCACAATGACACGGAAACCAGCGTTTGCCAAAGCGGGGATATTTTTTAACCAGCCGCCCCAATATTCTGGGAAACCATGCAATAAAACCAGTGGTGGTCCGTCTTTTGGGCCAGCCAAAACGACGTGCAAGTGAACTCCGTTGGTTTCGATGTAGGTGTGTTCGTAGGTGGTCATTTCATTAATCCATTAAAAGAGATGTTTTTTTAATTTGCTCAAACGCCCATTCAATTAGTAGCCCAAGCCCAACTGCCTCAATAATACCTGAATAGAAAATTGGTAATAAATAGAATCGACTCCAATCTAACGGTGTAAATAACATTGGGAAACTAACAGAAAAACCAATAATAGTTATTAATGCCATTTGATAATGGTTATGTTTATTTTGCACCCATTGTTTTAAGCGAAATCCTATCAAGCCTAATCCAGCAATGAACAATAATCCAGTAGGGAAAAAGACAGGCAACGTTGCATTTTCTATAAAAATTCTTGTTGATAGTGTGTTTAAACGCTTAGTAATGGGCATAGTAGTTAAAGACTGACTTGAGTTTTCGGTTTGCCCATCAAGTACGTTTATGCGGGTTTTAATAATTGAACCTATTCCGTGAACCGTATCTGTCCATAAAACGGGATTTGTGGCTATAAAGCCAGTAAAGGATGATGTTGTAAGTATTAAAAAAATTGTACTAACAAGTTTAATTTTTATTTTCCAATTGAAAATTTTTTCTCGCCAAATCGCTAACGTTAAGATTAACCATAAGCCAAACAAAAGCGTAGCAGCATTTGTTTTTGTTTGGATAGCGAAGCCAGTTAATATCCCTGCTAATACTATTAAAAAATAAAATGTCCAATTTGATTTAAATAAACTATTTTTTGGAGATCTTTCTACCGCTTTAGATAGTACCCATGTTACAAGAGCAATAAAAAATAGAAGAACACCTTCATTCATTGCGCGTCTTAATATATCTCTTAAATAGGGATTAATGATTGCAAAACTTATCCATAAGTATGAAATCCACCACGGAGCTGCTTGCCGGAAAATCAAGAAAGTTAACCATAAGCCTAAAACAGCGCAGCATGTTACAGCTAATCTACCCCACCATAGCAAATTATCAGATGGGACACGCCCTTCGTTTTGATTTTCTTCAAATGTCTTACCAAATACATAAGTTGGGTTAAGTTCTTCTTTTGTAATTTCGCCAAACTGCCTGGCGATACCTATTGCGTAATAAGTCATGGTTGGATTTAAAAATTGAGATGGTCGTTTTTCCCAAGCTTTCCCTTCAAAAATTGTAGCTAGAAAGTCTTCATAAGCGCCACTTAAACCAATCCAATGGCTTTCATCTGGATGAAACGATATTAAATTGAGATTGGGCAAAAATACTACGCTAATAATTATTAATACAATATAAACTTCTAATTTCTTAATTAATTTCACTAGTTTGCCCCCATATACTTTGCCATTAAATCCGCAATGTCAGCCGTGTTGTATTCTGCCAAAATGCGGAAGAAATCTTCTCTGGTAGCCCGCTTGCCTTCCATTTCAGCGTAATAATTTTTTATAAAAATATTAAACTGGTAAGCGCTCATGCGTTCATATAAATCATCTAAAAACAACGCTCCCCGCCGATAGACCGCGTTGGTGTACGGCGTAAAACCGCCGCTATCGTATAAGCGCGTATCTACCAAGCCATCGGGTTGATAAAAATTAATGCGCACATCCCACCACCAGCGCAGCGAATCGGGATAGTGCTGCTGGTAAAACAATTTTTCGCAATAGGTTGAAAGGCTTTCATCTAGCCAGGGTTCTTCGGCTTGGTCGTTGGCTACCCCGCCAAACCACCACATGTGGCAAGTTTCATGCGCGGCGACCAGCACCAAATAATTTTTCTCGGTGCCGTCATACAAGTTATAAAAACCATTGCTTAAGAAATACAAGCCGTCAAACTCCATACCGTCGTTAAAATCACCTTGCACAGCGGAGAGCGTTTTGTGTTTGTACGGTCCAAATAATTCGGAATAGGTTAAATAAGCCTTTACGGTATTGTCTAACACGGCTTTGCCAGCATTTTCATAGAGCGGAAAGTAATACGATTTAATTGTGACGTCGTCATTCACAATATAATTTTCGGCGACGATAAACTCTCGGCTGGCAGAGATGGCAAAGGTGCGCAGCTGGCTACCCCACAGCCGCATACCGTTTTCGTTTAATTCTTGTTCCCCGCTGGAGGCGACAACCGGCGGGTTTTGGGTATTGATAAAATGCAGAGTGATATCAAAATTGGCTTGGTCGTAGACCAAATGCTCGCCATAATACCAAGGGTCATGCAAAACCCAGCCGTTTTCATCAAATGGCACAATAAACGGATACCAATTAACTAAATTTAATTGGTTGGCGGTATAGCCAAAAATTTGCGGGCGCACCAAGTTGGGGTCTGGGTTGGCTTCGTGCGCGGGCATAATTAAACTATAAGCCAACCCTAGTTCTAGGCTGGCTTGGGGGGCTAAGGATTGTGGCAAGAAAACAGTCATTTTTTGGCCGGTTAATTCATATTCTGGGTTCAGTTGATTAAACAGGCTTATGCCCTGCATTTGAAAAGTGTTCGGCCACAGGTTAGGCACCACCGCCAAAACGATTTCGTTTAATGGCTGACCCGTGTTGTTGGTATAGAGAATGGTTTGCTGAACTGCCACTGTTTTGGCGTCGTAATCCATTTCAACATCCATTTTGTATTCGGTTAAGCTTCCAGCGGCTGGCTTAATTAACGGTTCGGGCTGGGGGGTAGCAGTCGGATTAATTAATGGGAAAACCGTTGCTTCGGGCGCAGCCAGTTCTGCTGTGGTGGGGCTGGCGGGGGCTGGTGTAATGGTCACTATTCCCAGACCAGCGTTCGGCGCGCAAGCGGAAATCATCCAAAAGAAGAATAGAAAGATATTTTTTTTCATGGGTTACCTGTAATAAAAATATTGCTTAATTAAATCATCGGCGTTGCTGGTGTGGTCGGCTAACACGATAAAAAAGGTATCAGCGGTGGCAAGGTAGCCGTTGTGGCGGTTGTAGTAATCTCTTAAAAAAGCAAAGAAGGCTGGGTCGCCCATTCTTAGGCGCAGGTCTCCTAAAAAGAGCGCGCCGCGCAGGTACACCGCATCGACATAGCCGCGAAAGTTGCTGGTGTTGTATAGGCGGGTATCTACCCAGCCGCTCGGAGAGTAATAATTAATGCGGGCGTTGCGCCACCAATTAAGGTAACCCGGGTAATTGTTTTCGTAAAACAGGTGTTCGGCGTAGGTGCTTAGGGCTTCATCCAACCAGGGTTCGCGGGCTTGGTCGTTGCCGACCGCCCCAAAAAACCACTGGTGGGCGGTTTCGTGCGCGCCGATTAAGGTTAAATTGTTGGCGGGTGTGCCATCGTAGGCGTTGTAAAACTTGTTGGTTAAGAAGAACAAGCCGTCGCTTTCGAGCCCGTCATTTAAATCACTTTCTACCACGCTTAAGCTGGCATGCGGATAAGCCCCAAAGATGCTGCCAAAGGTACGCGCGGCGGTCATGGTTACATCCAGCGCCGCCTGCCCGGCAACCGCGTGTTCTGGGAAGTAATAACTATAAAAGGTGATTCCGTTTTCGCTGGCTGAATTAATTAAATATTCATCACTTGCTGAAAGCGCAAAGGTGCGCCCGCGCGAAAAAGTGTAAAGCGTGCCGTTACCGTTGGGCGTGCCCAGCGCGCTGGCGGCAACAATAGGCGTGTTATAGGGGTCTGTAAATGTTACCGAAACTTGATAGTCGGCAATGGGGTACGAGAGATTTTCACCGTAAGTAAAAGCGTCTCGTAAAATAAAGCCCTCGCCCGGGAAGTAAGGCGGCACAAAGGGGTACCAGTCTGTTAAATTGGTTTGGCGGGCGGTGTAGCCAAAATTTTCATATTTGCCAGAGCTATAAGGCAAATTAAGCGTGTAAGACAAGCCAATGGTCACACTTTGATTATTCGCCAAGCCTTCGGGTAAATTAATCGTTAAACGCTGCCCTTCTAATGAATAATTGCTGCTGGCTTCCTCGTTAATAAATAAGCCATTTAAATTAAATACGCCGCGCCATAGGTTTGGGTTAACCGCTAACAATATACTGTTTAATGTTTCTCCGCTGCGGTTGGGGTAAACAATAATTTGAGAAACAATTAAATTTCGGGCGGCGTAATCCCATAAAACCGTAATGGCATATTGCGGTCTCTCCGCGCTGCTGGTTGGCTGGCTGATTGTTGTAGCTGTGGGTTGAAAGGTAGCCGTCGGCTGGCTTGTGGCGGTGGCGGCGGGGGTTAAAGTGGGCGGTTGCACGAATCCGGTTGGCGGAATGAAGGTAGCCGCGGCGGTGGCGGCAGGAGCAGAAATCCCTTGCCCGGGCTGAAAGGGTGTCGGGCTGGCTAGGGCCGCGGCGGTTACCAATACAAATGGCTGGTCATTGGGCTGAACGGGTTGATTAATCGGTGAACAAGCTGAAACAAAAATAAAGGTGATGAAGAGTGAAAGAAGAGTGCGGCGCATGCGTGTTCCCCGATGGATGAGTGTGCGCTTCAAATCACTTTTTACGAAAAAATAAAAAGACGAGTAAAAACAAACCGGTGGCGGTTAACACAATCGCCGCGCCAGAAGCAATGCTTAAGTAATACGAAAGATACAAACCAATTAAGCTAGAAAGAATCGCAAACATGGCGGCCAAAGCCATCATGCTGGGCAGGCGGTTGGTGATTAAATAGGCGGTGGCGGCGGGGGTAACCAGCATAGCAACCATTAAAGCGACTCCGACCGTTTGTAACGCCACCGCTACGGTAACGGCAATTAATATCAGCATGACATTGTTAATTAATTCTACGGGCAGGCGTAAAGTGGTGGCTAAAATGGGGTCAAACGAAACGGTTAAAAATTCTTTATAAAAGACAAAAATAATGATTAAAACCAGCCCGCCAAAAATTGCCATGCGCCATAAATCGGCTTCTGAAACGCCTAAGATATCACCAAACAAAAAGTGACTTAAATCCACCGCGTAACTGCGCACAGTAGAAATAATCGCCACACCCAGCGCGAACATGCCCGCGAAAATAATGCCAATGGCTGTATCTTCTTTAATTTTGGCTCTTTTGCTGATGGCACCAATGCCTAGCGAAGCGGCAATGGAAGTGCCCAGCGCCCACCAAAATAACTGGCTTCTATCTCCCCCAGAGAAGATATACCCCACAGCAACACCGGGCAAAATGGTATGCGCCAGCGCGTCTCCAAAAAAAGCCATGCCGCGCAGCACAATATAAGTTCCCACCACCGCGCAGACAATGCCCACCAACATGGCGGCGGTTAATCCGCGCTGCATAAAGGCATATTGCAGCGGCTCAGTCAGCCAGGTGAACATGGTCATGCCCTTCTTCGCAGCAGGAATCGTCCATCGCCAGCAGGCCGTCTTCTCCGACCAGGCGCAAGTGACCGCCGTAGGCTTGCATTAATCGCTGGGGTTGTAACACTTGATCGGGGCTGCCAAAGCTGTAAATTTTGCGGTTAAGTAACATCACACGGTCAAAGTGAGATGCGGCTTGTTCTAAATCGTGCGTAGCAACCATCACGGTTACTTGTTGCTTTTTCAATGTATCTAATAAATTAAGGATTTCTTCCTGAGAAGGTACATCCAAGCCGGTTAAGGGCTCATCCATCAACATTAATTCGGCTTCTTGCGCAATGGCGCGGGCAATGAACATGCGTTGCTGCTGCCCGCCAGAAAGTTCGCCAATTTGGCGGTTCGCCAACTCTTCCATGCGGACGGTGGCTAAGGCAGCGCGCACTCTTTCGTGGTCTTGTTGTTGCGGCCAGCCAAGCAAACCAATTTTGGCAATACGCCCCATCATCACCACGTCATAAATTGTTACGGGAAAGTTCCAATCCACTTGGCTGCGCTGCGGCACATAGCCAATGCAAACATGCCCAACTGGCTGAGAGCCAAAAATATTAACACTGCCTCGGCTGGCTGGTAAAACGCCCGCTACTACTTTAAATAAAGTGCTTTTTCCGGCGCCGTTAGGCCCAATCACCGCCACGCGCTCTCCGGCGTGTAAATGAAAATTAAGGTCTTCTACCGCCGCGCGGCCATCATAATTAACCCATAAATGCCGAACATCTAAAATAGGTTGCTCGGAATCATGATGGCTATCGGGGTAAATTCTGTAAACGGGATTGTTGGTGGTTTGGCTCATTTGTT
>CAYOGW010000026.1:0-12911 GCA_964403635.1 uncultured Anaerolineaceae bacterium
AAAATGATTTCTTTATTTTGTAATTTTGCCAAAATTTCTTGGTCTTCCTTGAGAACGCTGTTTCCAACGAAGGTGACTGCTGAATCCCAAAAAATACGACCAATGATGGCGGCTTTCTGCAAAATAATTTTTTCGGGGCTGCTGAGGCGGTCTAACCGAGCTTGTAAAACACCGGTTAATGTGCTGGGAACTTGCATTGTTTTTAATTTTTCAGGATTAATCCACCATTCTTGTTCATTTTTAACGATGGCTTCTTGCTCAATCATCATTTTGATAATTTCTTCGAGATAGAATGGGTTGCCTTCTGCATTGGTAAAAAGCAGATCTTGAAATTGGGTTGGAAGGTCGCGAACCTTTTTTAAAATTTCATAAACCAATAAACGGCTATCTTCTCGGCTAAGCGGAGAAAGATCTAAGCGGACATGCTCATGGGTTGGCTGATGCCACTCGGTTTGCCGGTCGTAAAAACTTGGGCGAGCAGAAAAAACAAACAAAACTTGCAAATTGGCACATTCTGCTAACAGATGAAGCATTAATTCAAGAGAACGCTCATCTGCCCAATGAATGTCATCTAGAATAATGAGAGTGGGCGAAGTTTGCGCAAGGGCTTTCATTATTTCGCTGGCATAATAAAACGCTCGCCGTTGAATTAATGGCGGGTCATTTAATAAGGCTTGCACATGCTTACTCTCTGAAAAATCGAACCCTAAGGCTTGACCTAACAAATGAGCGGCGGCTTCAGCATCTTTAATTAATAGATTAGAAATGCCAACTTGCCATTTTTCTCGAGCCTTTAAGCCATCATCACTTTCTTGAATATTAAAGTAACCAGCCCATAAATTGCGAGCTAACCCAAAAGGAACACGGATAGATTGTTCCTCTGCTCGGCTTTTTAGAATTTTTACGGAGGTAGGTGTGCGTTTCACCCAATTTTCAAACTCGAATAACAAGCGGCTTTTTCCAAGGCCTGCTTCTGCAGATATGGTGACCGCCCGCATTTGATTTTTAGAAACCACATCCCGAAACGCATCTTGCAGCAGGCGAATTTCATGGTCGCGGCCAATCATATGCGTTTCAATACCTTCAATTCCCCTTGTTGGATTGCGAAAATCTCGTGACAATCGCCCGCGCACCAAGTAAGCGCTTTCTTGAACATCCGGCACAGAAAATTTTTCTAACTCAAACCGTCCGCGCACATGGGGATACACCTGCTGACTAACAAGCACAAAATCTTTGGGGCAGGCTTGTTCTAATTGAGTTGCAATATTAATGGTGTTGCCAATGGCAGTCATTTCTCCCATGCTACCAATTTCGCCAATTAATACACTGCCGGTATGAATTCCAATTCGCATACCAAGCTTTACCAGCGATTCAGAATTAATTTCTGTAATGGCAGCCTGCATGCTTAAACCCGACTCCACTGCCAAAGCAGAGTCATTTTCGCTGGCTACTTTAATGCCCCAATAGGCAATAACAGCGTCGCCAATGTGTTTTTCAATCCACCCATGGTTATCTAAAATGATTTTATCTAGCCGAGTCCACAACTCGTTAATTAAGGTGCCAACATCTTCTGCGTCCATGCTTTCAGAAAGAGCCGTAAAGCCTGAAATATCTGCAACCAATGCTGTTACTTGCTTGCGTTGTTGAATGGGATTCGACGCCGATAAACTTGCCAACCTTAACTGCAATGTAGACACCGAAGCATCCACCACCGCATCACCAAGGGTGGCACGCTGGGCTTCTAAGGCTTCGATGGCTTGCTCTAACTGCTGGCGTTCATCCATAATGTGATTTTATCAGTTAATCATTTAACAAAAAACTGCCCAAATTTCTGGGCAGTTTAAATTTGCGTTAAGCTTCTTGTATCATTTCTTTTGTGCGTTTTTGTTGTTTACCGCGATCATCTGTATTTAAGATGCGTTTTCGAATTCGATAAGCAACCGGCGTTACTTCTAACAATTCATCATCAGACAAATATTCAATGGCTTCATCTAAAGACATTTGCCGAGGTGGTGAAAGCCGAATTTCCATATCACCTCGAGAAGAGCGCATGTTAGTTAAATGCTTCTTTTTACAAATATTTAAAGGCAAATCACCTGGGCGGGTGCTTTCGCCAATGACCATGCCTTCATATACTTCTAAGCCGGGGGCAATAAATAACACACCGCGTTCTTCTGCGTTTTGCATGGCGTAAGCAGTGGCTTCGCCCGCTTCCCAAGCCACCAAGGAGCCATTGCTCCGAGTGGCCATTGGACCCGCCATCTCATCGTACCCATGAAAAATGGAGTGCATAATGCCCATACCGCGTGTAGCAGTTAAGAACTGATAACGGAAACCCAACAAACCACGGGTTGGCACAATATAAACCAAACGTACATGACCATCGCCGGTGTCTTGCATATCCATCATTTTTCCGCGGCGCGTGCCTAGCATTTCCACCACCACGCCTACCGTTTCAGTGCTGGTTTCAATATGCACTTCTTCGTAAGGCTCTAACGTAGCGCCGTCTTCGGCTTTATGAAAAATCACTTCTGGACGAGAAATTTGAAATTCATACCCTTCACGGCGCATGGTTTCAATCAAGATGGCTAAATGTAACTCTCCGCGGCCAGAAACTAAAAAGTTCTCAGCCGATTCAGTATCATCCACACGTAGCGAAACATTGGTTCTTAATTCTTCGGTTAATCTTTCTCGCAATTTACGAGAACTTCCCCACTTGCCTTCTCGGCCAGTAAAGGGAGATGTATTCACGCCAAAGGTCATGCGAACGGTTGGTTCTTCTACTTTAATTTTTGGCAAAGCAACTGGATTAAGCGAATCGGCCAAAGTCTCACCGATGGCGATTCCCTCTAAACCGGCTAAGGAAACGATCTCACCCGCTGCGGCTTCGGCAACTTCAACTTTATCTAAGCCCTGATGAATATATAAGTAGCGGGCTGTTTCTGGCAAGTTGCGGTCATCTAAAGTTAAACGAGCTAGTTTTTGACCCGCTTTAATTTTCCCAGCAAAAATACGACCAACCGCTGTAACACCACGATAATCGTCGTATCCAAGGGAGGTAACCAGCATTTGCAACGGAGCATCAACATCTACTTTGGGAGCAGGAATATGAGACAAAATGGTCTGGAATAAAGGCTGAAGATCAGAAGCCAAATCTGTGGTGAGTCCGGCCCGCTGCTCAATTCCAACCGCATAAATAACCGGAAAATCGGCTTGCTCTTCCGATGCGCCTAATTCAATAAATAAATCAAATGTGTCATTTAATACTCGTTCAGGTTCAGCATCGCGGCGGTCAATTTTATTAACCACAACAACGGCTTTGTGACCCCGCTCGAGGGCTTTCTTTAACACAAAACGGGTTTGCGGCATGGGTCCTTCAGCGGCATCTACTAACAACAAAACACCGTCTACCATGTTCATCACACGTTCTACTTCACCACCAAAATCAGCATGGCCGGGGGTATCCACAATATTAATTTTTACCATCTCGCCAGTGGCAGGGTCTGGAATGGAGATGGCTGTATTTTTAGACAAAATAGTAATACCACGTTCACGCTCTAAATCATTTGAATCCATGACGCGTTCTTCAACCCGTTGATTGTCTCGAAATGTATGAGCCTGACGGAGCAAACCATCTACCAAAGTTGTTTTGCCATGATCGACGTGCGCGATAATGGCAATGTTACGAAGATCTTTTCTTTCAGTAAGCATTCAATCACCTAATTTCTAATTTCTTGCATGAAAAAACCCCGGGCAATAACCGGGGCAATACCCAGCAGGGTTGAGTTGGTTCAGGGTGCGGCATGTATCATATCACCTTGCCTGCCTTTTGAACAGGGCGGCTGCCAATAAAATGCCATGCTTTTGCCATCTTGTTTGCTTGAAAAACCATCATACTTAAGCCATAATTTAATTAATTAATCAGGAGACAATTCAGATGAAAAATAATTTTATCAGCGCCATTATTATTCTCGCACTCGCAACCTTTGCTTGTTCTTTACCAGGCGCACCGGCCACAACCGAAGAAAATGACTTGGCAGGAACAATCACCGCTCAAGCCTTAACCATTCAGGCGCCTACTGCCACATTAGCGCCTCCAACTGAAACCGCAACCCAAGAATTTACATCAACACCAGAATTTACTCCAACACCCAGCGTGCCAATGGTCACTGTTAGTGTCGATACGAATTGCCGAACTGGTCCAAGCACAGTTTATGACCGCATTGGTGCTTTGTTGATAGGTCAAACCGCTGAAGTGGTTGGAAAATACACCCCGCAAAATTATTGGATTATTAAGACCCCGGGGAGTTCTGGTGTGTGCTGGCTATGGGGAAGTTATGCTACTGTCAGCGGGAACACGAGTAATTTGCCAGAATATCCTGTTCCACCAACACCTACCCCCTCTATTCCACTTTCTCCGAAAAATTTCCACGTCGCAATTTCGTGCACTTGGACAGCCAGCCCATTTATTCATAATGAGGTCGCATCAACGTTGAGCTGGTCAGACGAGTCAAATAATGAAAGTGGGTTTTACGTGTACAGAAATGGCACATTAATTGCTACATTAGCAGCGAATACTACTAACTATGTAGACAATACTACCTTACCCGCTATTTGGTTAGTTGGAGATCCACCCCCAAGTATTACGTATGCGATCAACTCCTTTAATAGCGCGGGCAATTCAAGCCAAAAAGAAAAAAATGTTGTTTGCCCTTAATTAAAAGCTTCAACAAAAAATCCCCGAGGCAATGCCTCGGGGATTTTAATTTAATTAAGAAAGGCTGGCTTAGGTGCCTTCTTCCCAAGAGTTTAAATACTTGGTTTGGGCTTCAGTTAACACATCAATCTTTACGCCCATTGCTTCTAACTTGATACGAGCAATTTCGCGATCAATATCTTCTGGAACCGCATATACTGTTTTTTCAAGTTTATCTGCATTCTTAACCATGTATTCAGCAGATAAAGCCTGATTGGCGAATGACATATCCATCACGGATGCAGGATGTCCTTCAGCAGAAGCCAAATTAATTAAGCGACCTTCGCCTAAGATATTAATCTTACGGCCGTCTTTGGTTTCATATTCTTCTACAAACGGGCGGACAAGGTTTGGTTTGCCCTTGCTCATTTTTTCTAATGCGGGAATATTAATTTCAACATTGAAATGGCCGGAATTAGAAACAATAGCGCCAGATTTCATGCTAGCAAAATGGATTTCATCCAATACATTTAAATCGCCGGTAACGGTACAGAAGAAATCACCGACTTTTACTGCTTCTAACATGGGCATTACTTGATAGCCGTCCATCAGGGCTTCGAGCGCTTTCATTGGGTCTACTTCGGTAACAATAACTTGAGCACCCATACCGCGTGCGCGAGAAGCCAAACCACGACCACACCAGCCGTAACCGGCGACAACAAATACTTTACCAGCCAATAAAACGTTGGTAGCACGGATAATACCGTCAATTGTGCTTTGGCCGGTACCATAGCGATTATCAAAGAAATGCTTGGTCATGGCATCATTCACCGCAATAACCGGGAAGTTCAGCATTTTGTCTGCTGCCATGGCACGCAAACGAATAACGCCGGTGGTGGTTTCTTCGGTACCGCCGATGATTTCGTCCAGTAAATTGCGGCGTTCCTTGTGAATGACTGAAACCAAGTCGGCACCGTCATCCATGGTCATGTGCGGCTTGTGGTCGAGCGCAGCGTTAAGATGTTTGTAATAGGTTACGTTATCTTCCCCTTTTACTGCAAAGGTAGGGATTTCGTACATATTTACCAATGCTGCAGCCACATCATCTTGTGTTGAAAGCGGATTAGACGCAGTCAAAACAACATCTGCGCCGCCATCATGCAAGGTGCGCATTAAATTGGCAGTTTCAGCGGTAACATGCAAACAAGCGCTGACTCGCACGCCTTTGAGTGGTTTTTCTTTAATAAACCGCTCTTGGATGCTGCGAAGTACTGGCATTTCTCGTTCTGCCCATGTGATGCGGCGACGGCCGCCTTCAGCGAGGGAAGAATCTTTAATATCAAAATTGCTCATTAGGTCTCCTTACGATTAGCTTGAATCAACTTTTTAAACGAAAGGCGGCATGGGGTAGCCCGCCTAAAATCACTATTTTAGGAGTACGTCCAGTTTACCACCGTCATCATAATTGGCACGGAATCGTTTTACAAAATCTTCTCGGCTGTAATGATGATTTTGTGTGCCGTTTTGCTCTAAGACATACACCGCAGCCAAGGAACCCACCTGACCACATAAGGTCCAATCACAACCGTGAGCATAGGCAGCCAAGAAGCCGCCGCGGAATGCATCTCCAACTCCAGTGGGGTCTACGATGCGATCTTCTGGCACTACGGGCACTAGGACTTCCCCATCGGGTGTGTAGATGGTTGCTCCTTCTTTTCCTTGGGTAACGACAATAATATCGACATGTTTCAGCATGTCTTTTAATGACATGCCTGTTTTTTTACTGATTAAACCGAACTCGTAATCATTGCAAAATAAAAAGTGAGCGCCTTCCATATCTTCAGCAAGCTCTGCCCCTTCGAGACGCAAGACTTGTTGAGAAGGGTCAAACAGGTAGGGAATGCCAAGTTCGCGGCATTCAGCAGCGTGTTTGCGCATGGCGGCTGGGTCTGTGGGGGAGATAACGACAAGATCTGGTTTTTGGGTGACTTCTTTTAATGAAAGAGTCGCTGCATCTCCCATTGCCCCCGGATAAAATGATGCAATTTGGGCATTCACTTTGTCGGTGGTTGCAAAAAAGGAAGCGGTAAACTTACCCGGAATAACTTTTGCCCACTCGGTATTTACGCCATATTTTTCTAGCCAGCTTCGGTAATCTGAAAAGTCTTCTCCAACGGTGGCAAATAAACGAGGTTTTTCACCAAGCAAAGCCAAAGTGTAAGCAATATTTGGTGCAATGCCGCCGCGCTGACGAGTCATATCATTAACTAAAAAGGAAAGGCTGATATTTTGCAAACGCTCGGGCAAAATTTGTTCGTGAAAATGACCTGGGAAGGTCATTAAATAATCGTAGGCAACTGAACCAGAAAGTAGAATGTCCAATGGATGTTCTCCTAAGTAACTTTTACGCATCAAAAGGCGCTCTCTGGTGAGAGCGCCATGAAAAGCGAGCGTTAGTTTAACACGGGATGGGTTGCCTGTCAAAGATAGGAGGGATTAATCCTTCATTATTTTTTTTAAGTTTGGCTCAAAAGGCGGTAAAACAACCCCTTTTTCGGTAACAATGGCGGAAATTAATCGTGCTGGGGTTACATCAAAAGCCGGATTGCGGGCTTTGGCGGTTTTGGGGGTCACTTGCTCTCCAGCGAAAGTGATGTTTAACACTTCGCTTGGGTCGCGTTCTTCTATCGGAATTAATCCGCCATGTTTTAAGGTTAAATCAATGGTGGGGGTTGGAACCACAGCATAAACAGGCACTTGGTTGTCTTGAGCAGCCAACGCCAACATATAGGTTCCAATTTTGTTCGCAACATCCCCATTAGCAGCCACACGGTCTGCCCCAAAAAGAACCTGCTGAACCTGACCACTCTTTAAAAAGTGCCCTGCCATATTATCGGTGATAATTTCATAAGATATGCCATATTGCTCAAGCTCCCACGCGGTTAGGCGCGCCCCTTGTAAGCGCGGGCGAGTTTCATCTACCAAGACGTGGATTTTCTTGCCTTGTTCGTGCGCCATGCGAATAGCGCCAAGGGCAGTGCCCCAATCAACCGTGGCGAGCGCGCCAGTGTTACAATGATGAATAACCGTGTCGCCATCTTCAATTAAAGAAGCGCCCAGTTCTGCCATGCGGCGATTAATTTCTACGTCTTCATCAGCAATGCGCTGGGCTTCGCGCAGCATTAAACTTCGAACTGAATCTAAACTTCGACCTACACTTTTTTCTTTTAATACTTTCATTAATCGGTCTATCGCCCAAGCCAAATTAACAGCAGTTGGGCGAGATTGTTTTAACAGGCTTGCAGCCGCTTGATAATCGGTAAGCAAGCTTTCGGGAGTCTGCGCGTTCGATTCGTAGCCCGCTAAAGCCAAGCCGAAAGCGGCGGCGGCTCCTATCGCGGGTGCCCCTCGTACAACCATCTGCTGAATGGCAGTTGCCACGTCTTTGTGCGTTTTTAAAGAAACAATTTCTAACCGACTGGGCAAAAGGCGCTGGTCTATTAAATCCACTGCTAAGTGTTCAGAATTCCATTGAATGCTTCTCATATCTAAAGATTAACACGCCTATGGGCAAAAGTCAAAAGGTTGACATGCCTTTCTTTAGGCAGTATAAGGTTCGAATGATTTTAAAACGCACATCAATTTTTTTACTTCTCTTAATCATCGGATTAACTTCCTGCTCCTTACCAGGAGCTTCTATTGGTGAGCCAACTTCTACCCCCGGGCCGTCTCCAACTTTAACCGCTAGCCCCAGCCTAACCGCTTCGCCTACTCCCAGCCCAACCCCAACACCCATCCCTGCTGTGCGGGTAGAAACAGCCGAACAAGCTTTATTTAACGGCAACTACTTTAAAGCCAGAGATGAGTTTCAAATTGTGCTACAAAGTTCCCCCGACCAAGAATTGCGCGCAGCTGCCTTATGGGGGCTTGGAAAGACCGATTTTATTTCCGGTAATTACGCTGGCGCCCTTTCAAACTTACGGGCATATACCGAAACATTTCCACAATCTAGCCATTTTCCGCAAGCCACTTATTTATTAGCCGAAACCTATTTTCAATTAGAACGCTACCAAGAATCCGCAGATACGTACTCGCTTTATTTGCAATTACGCCCAGACTTGTTTGATGCCATTGTTCAAGAAAAACGCGGAGATGCCCTTTTGGCGCTCGGAAAAACCGACGAAGCCATTGAAGCCTTTAAGGCCGCTTTAATTGCCAATGGGCAAAGAAACCCTGCCGGATTAACCATCAAAATTGGGCGAGCCTATTTTTCTGCCGGGCAAAGCGCCCGCGCCATAGAAATCTATCAAGAAGTGGAAGCCAGCCAACCGGACGATTTTACAAAGGCTCAACTCGATTTGTTGATAGGACAAGCTTATATCCAACAAGGGCAAAGCGCCTTAGCATACGAGCGTTGGCAACATGCAGTGAACAACTACCCCCTTTCTTACGATTCCTACTCAGCATTGGTTGGGTTGGTAGAAGCGGGGCAGCCGGTGGATGAATTTAATCGCGGCTTGGTAGATTATTTTGCAAATCAATTTGGAGTAGCCTTAGCCGCTTTTGACCGCACCATTGCCGCTAACCCCAATCATGACGGCTCGCCCCTTTATTATCGCGCTTTAACTCACATTGAATTAGGGAATTATCAAGAAGCATTAAATGACTTTAATATTTTTATCGACCGCTATCAAAGCAATCGCTACTGGGCATCCGCTTGGAGTGAGCGAGCATTTTTACTTTGGGCCTATATGGAACAACATACGCTGGCGGCACAAAGCCTAGAGCAATTTGCAGCAGAAGTAGCAGGCTCACCCTTTACGGTCACCTATTTAATGGACGCTGGACGCATCTACGAGCGCAACGGCGAACTGGAAAAAGCCGCTCAAGTGTGGGAAAGCATTGCAGACGGCTATCCATCTGAACCCACCATCGTCCGCGCGCTCTTTTTAGCTGGCATTACCCGTTACCGATTAAATGATGATGTTCACGCGCTAGCCAATTTTCAACGCAGTATGCTATTTTCAACCACGCCAGATGACCAAGCCACAGCCCTCTTGTGGGCAGGAAAAACCTACCAGCGCATGGGTCAGCAAGCCGAAGCCCAAGCCGCTTGGCAGCAAGCACAATCCTTAGACCCCAACTATTACTATAGCATCCGCGCCAGAGATTTGCTGGCTGGCAAAAACCCCTTTACCCCAGCTACCCATTTAACCCTTAATTACGACCTTTCCAGCGAGCGCCGCGACGCAGCTTCTTGGGTACGAATTACGTTTGACTTGCCCGCCGGTACGGACTTAGAAGGGTTGGGCAGCCTCCAAAATGACCCTCGCGTCTTGCGCGGCACCGAATTTTGGCAAATGGGCTTATATGACCAAGCCCGCATCGAATTTGAAGACGTTCGCAAAGCCGTGCAAGAAAGCCCAGCCGAATCGTTTCGCTTAGGCAATTATTTAATAGACCTCGGCGCATACCGCTCTGGCATTACCGCTTTGCGACAAGTATTAACCCTCGCCGGTTTAGATGAGCACAGCGCCAGTTTAAACGCCCCCATTTACTTTAAACACATCCGCTATGGGCTCTACTACGCAGATACAGTTTTCCCTGTTGCACAAGAACATAACTTTGACCCACTCTTCATCACCAGTGTGATTCGGCAAGAAAGTTTATTTGAAGGTTTTGTTCATTCTTCTGCTGGGGCACGTGGATTAATGCAAATCATCCCAACCACTGGCGCGAGCATTGCCGAGCAAATGGGCTGGCCTGCTGGCTATACCAGCGAAAGCCTATATAGCCCCTACATTAATATTCGTATGGGAACTTTTTACTTAAACAACAATCGTAAACTTCTTAATAGAGATTATTACGCCATGCTGGCAGGCTACAACGCTGGACCCGGCAACGCAGCCATTTGGCAGCAACTTTCTGGCGGCAACGACCCAGACCTGCTCCTTGAAATTATTCGATTTCAGGAAACCAGAGACTACATCCGTTACATTTATGAAGCCTATAGCATTTACCAATCCCTGTATACGCTTCAACCATTACCTTAAATAAAAAAACTGGCGTTTGCCAGTTTTTTTATTAATTAACTCAAATGCGCCACAAGGCGTTTTTGTACTTCACTGTTTTCAACATCCATAATGGAAATTAATTTATCATTACCTGAATGCCCAGCAACAATATCTACTTTGCTGGCAGGCACGCCCAAAACGTCAGCCAAAAAACTAACCAACATTTTATTTAAATCCGCATCCCCAGCCGCAGCTGTCAACCGAACTTTTACCGTACCATCACTTTGAATTTCGGTGATTTCATTATTACTGGCTCGCGGTGTAACACGAACAGCCAAGGCTGCGCCGTGCTTCCCATCATGTAAACGAAAATTTCGCTCTCCCATAATCACCTCAACCTCTCAATAAGGCTATCAAAAAGGTACCAATTAATTGTACCAGAATAATTAATACCATCGGACTAAAATCAAACATACCCGTATTGGGCATTATTTTACGAATTGGCGACAAAATTGGTTCTACCAACATATCAATACGGCTGCGAATAGGATGATAAGGATCCATAAAATAAGATAAAACAACTTTTGCAATTACTAAAAAAACCAACACTTGCTCAAATATCTGAATCGACTGAATTAACACCAAATTCATATTTTCACCTTTGAAAAAATTAATTAAGCGGGCTCACCACCAGCGGGTCTCGACCCCATAATCGCCGTTCCCACTCGAACGAGAGTCGCGCCTTCCTCAACCGCTGTAACATAATCCACACTTGTTCCCATTGAAAGCTCATTCCAAGCAACAGCCGGAAACCTTTTTGCTAACTCATCGCGTAAAAGATTTAACTTCTTAAAATAAGGTCTCGATTTTTCGCCTTGTTCAAAATAAGGCGGCATGGTCATTAGACCACACAGCTTAATAGAAGATAATTGCAATATCTGTTCAACTTCTGAAATTAAAAAATTCATATCCTCTTTTGTAGCAGCCGAATAACCAAATTTACTTTTTTCATCGGCTACGTTCACTTCCAGCAAAACCGACTGAATTTTTCCAGCCGCCTCCGCAAAACGATTTAATCGCTGCGCCAACTTTAAACTATCCAAGGAATGAACCAGAGCAAAATTTCCAGCGACCAAGTTGGCTTTTCGGCTTTGAATATGACCAATCATATGCCATTCAATGGTTTGGCTGGATAATTCAGCCATTTTCAAAACCGCTTCTTCAGCGTAATTTTCTCCAAATAAATTAATCCCAGATTCGAACGCTGCCAAAATGCGCTCTACAGGGTGCGTTTTGGTAACCACAATTAACCGTACCGCTTGGCTTGGCCTACCGGTAGTTTGAGTAGCACGGTTAATTTGGTCTAGCACTCTTAAGTAACGGTCTTTGATTTGTTCAGAGAGAGAAACTGTCATAAGGATGTTTTAATTTAAGGCTATTAATGCACCAAAACGACCTGTTTTGCCTTTTTCAGCTCGGTGAGAAAACCAATCGTCTGTGTGGCAAGCGGTACAAATTTCAGCCACTTGAACCTGCTCGACACCGACCAAATTAAGGCTGAGCCGGTTGGCTTGCCATAAATCAAAATGAGGGCGACTACCCGCCTGTGGAATTAACAACTGAGACGCCATCTCCCCAAAAGCATGATGGACTTGTTGTGCTACTTCTGGACCAACTTCATAATGATCAGGGCCAATCGCGGGGCCAATGGCTGCCAAAATGTCAGCAGGACGCGAACCATAAACCGATTGCATGGTTCTAACCGCTTGACCAGCAGCATGCTTTACAGTTCCTTGCCAGCCAGCATGCACAACACCCACCACCCCTTTTTTGGGGTCATGCAACAAAATGGGTGTGCAGTCTGCAAAGCGCATAAACAAGGTAACCGCTGGGTTATCTGTCAAAATCGCATCGGCGCGCAATTCAGGCGGATTGATTAAGCGTGGATGTGGCGCATTTGCAATCACCACATCTGCAGAATGTATTTGCCAAACATCATAAAGTGATTCTGTATCACGTTTCATCGCACGAAAGGATTTGTAGCGATTTTCTCGAACCGTTTCTGGCTCATCCCCCACCGTTCCACCAACATTTAATCCTTTCCAAGGCGCTGGGCTTAACCCACCTTGGCGAGTAAAAACAGCATGCGTAATTTGGCTTGAAAATATTGAAAAATTTAAATATTTAAGCCCATCAGCCTG
>CAYOGW010000026.1:13011-19196 GCA_964403635.1 uncultured Anaerolineaceae bacterium
CCAACAAACGCCCTCGCGGCGGTTAAATTGTTTTCATCTAGCCCAGTAGCATCACCAAAAGTGGTCACTCCTGCCACATCAGCCACGGCACGCGGATAATAAGCTTGTGGACCGAACAGAAAGAAAGAGCGAAACCCAAGTTGATGGCAAAGCGGGCTATAGGCTGTATAAATCACCTGCGCCGGAAAGGTAGCCCCAGACTTCATTAATACCGGCGCCAGCATGGGTAAGCCGATATAAATAGCAACCACCAAATTAACCACTAACATGTAGTGAGCTGTCATCCACAATGAAAAACGATCTGCCAAAGAAATTTCTTGTCCTTTTCGGACCTTTTTTTCAAAGGATTCATCCCCTAATCGTTCGTATTGTTCGCGGCGGTCTTGGGCTGCGCCTAAGGTCATCTTTAAGTCAACTAAATTAAACGGAGCCATTTTTTTATACGGACCAACTTCTACAACAGGGATTTGATGCTGGTATTTTTCTAATAAAACCGCATCGCTCTCAATATCAATTTCTACTAATTTATGCGGATAGTCTTTTTGCAAAACGAGCAGGTCTTGTTTAGCCTGCTCGCAGCGTTCATTATTTTTTTGAGTATATAAAGTTACTGTAAGCACAGTTATTTTCCTGTCTATAAACCAAAGTCTATAAAAAAGCCATATTGAGCCAGCAAATTAAATAAACCGAACATCAACATAATGCCCACAATGACCATAATGACACCCATGCCGATTTCGACATAGCGCATGGTTTTGGCATGATGTTTAAGAATATTGGTAACCCAGCCAATGCCCAAAGCCGCCAATAAGAATGGAATTGCCAAACCGGCTGAATAGGCACTGAGCAGTAATACGCCATCAGAAATAGAGCCACCATTAAAGGCCAGTGTAAGGATAGCGCCTAAAACTGGACCTACACAGGGAGACCAGCCTGCCGAAAAAAAGACACCCATTAATGCAGATGAAAAATACCCATAGCGTGAATCGGGCATGGATTGTACGCGTGTGTCATATTCTAAAAATGGGATGCGAATCACACCCATCATGTGTAAACCAAACACAATCACCACAAACCCACCAATGCGTCCCAACCACACGCTTAATTGATACATTAAGCCGCCAAGCGCTGAAGCCGCTACCCCAAGGGTAATAAAAATCACACTAAAGCCAAGCACGAAAGCCAAGCCATGTAAAAATGTTCGCAACCGGCTGTTCTCACCACCAGCAGCCCTGCCACCAAGGTACCCCACATAAGCCGGTACCAACGCGAACACACAAGGCGAAAAGAAAGAAGCCAACCCCGCCAAAAAAGACAACCCCGTTGTAATCGTTTCAAATTCCATTTAATTAATCATTCCTTTACACAATTCTTCGCTCAACACTGACTACGGTTCCATAGTCTGGCAATGAAATCGTCATATCCCCTTTTTCTAAAGAAACATAAGGGGTTGTCCAACGGAATATCCACTTCGCATCTTCTGCGGTTGCATTTACACAGCCCTGCGAACGTGGCGCACCAAAATCGTTATGCCAAAAAGCAGCATGAATAGCAATACCCGTGCCAGCAAAAAGCGTTGTCCAAGCGACTGCGGGTGTATCCCACCCATTGCCGGTGGTACCGCCCTGCATATGAATGCTGATGGCTTTTCTCCAGGTTAAATGCTGCCCAACGGGTGTTAAGGGGCTTTCTACCGGACCACCGCTGGCATTAAACTCGCGACCACTTGAAATGCGACAGAAATACACCTCGCGGTTGCCTTCAAAGCAAGAGAGTGTTTGGTAATTTAAGTTAACCACCACTCTTTTTTCAGCTGGGTCAACATCTGGATGAATAGGAGCCACTTCTTCGGGAGTCAGCGGGCGAAGGGCAGCGCCCTCCAGCCAGAACATATCCCCAACCCCCCAGCCTCGGTCAATATCTTCATTAAATCGGTAATAAACAATGCCATCATCACCCATGCGAACTTGGTCTATCCATACCACTTGACCATAATACAGACGGGGAATTAACCCCAAATCTAAGGTATCTTTTAACCAAGGAGCGCGCGGGGGCGGATTATCCATTACCATATTGGCATAAGGAACAGTCACCTCGGCATAAAAGCCACTTTGCCCAGCCGGCATAGCTGTTAATGGCACATTGGGTTTATTTTGGGTAGGCTGCACATTTGAAGCGTAAATATACCCCTTGGGTGTTTCTACCCAACGCTGATTAATTCGATAAGGGCTTGGGCCGGTCACTTCTCGCAGCCAAGGCAAAAGCGTATCTTCGTATAATTCTTCTAAGGTTTCACTGTCTTCGCTGGGTGCTTTCTTTAAATTAATCTTCCCGCCGGTTGCATTGCGGGCAATAATCGGGCTATCGGGGTAAGCATCCAAAGCCAAGGCATGCCGGTAACGCGCAATTGCCAGCGCGCCAGCCGTACCACCCATTAATTTTAGAAAATCACGACGAGAAAATTGCTTCATAGAACAAACTCACTTCATATATTTAGATGAAAATCTTGAAAAGGATACTCGTAAATGATAGACGCGTCAATCGTCTGATTAATTTCTATTAATCTGCCAGATATTTTTCCAACGCCTTTAAACTATCCAAACTGAGTTTATGACCTACATCTGCTTCGCTATAGATGACTTCAGCGCCCCCAGCCCGCAACGTGTTCATGGAAGCCTTGGCCAATTCTATGCTGACAGTTTGATCCTGCGTGCCATGAGCCACAAAGATTGTTTTTCCATGAAGCGGTTTTTCTTCTGGGTTTGGTAGAGCATTTACCGGCACAAAACCTGCCATAATGCCTACTTTTTTAACCCTTTGTGGATAAAGAAAAGCAAGCGAGGCCGCCATTGCGCCTCCCTGGCTAAAGCCAATCACATCAAAAGTACTTACATCTAATTCTTTTTTTTCTGCCCAGTAATCTACAAACTCCAACAGTTGATTCACCGCTGGACGAAAATCTTCCACGGTTGGCCAAGCCTGACGGGTCTCCCGCCAAGAGTAACCCCCATTCGGCGATTGCCACGGCGCGCGCGGGGCTAAAAACCAATAGTTTTTTGGGAAATTCCCCGGGAAAATCCACATCGAATTTTCGTCGCCTGTCCAGCCATGAATCATCAACAATAGCCGTTCTGGTTTGATTTGTGCGGGATAAAATCGGTATGTCCAATTTTCTAAGTTTTCTATGTGAGAATCAAGGCGCGGCATTATTCTTCATTTCCTTTTTTTACAATCCAATCTAATCCCATCATAAACAGCCAAATTAATCCGATGGGTACTAATGCGCCGAGCAGGCACAATAACCCTAATGCAGCCCCAGCCCAGCCGTAGAGAACACCAATTAACCCTAAGCCAACAACCAATAGGATTAAGAAAGCGCCAACCATTAATTGAAAATTTGTTTGAGCTGCATATTTCTTTAAATCATTAATCGGTTTCATTTAATTTCCTTCTCTTAAGTAAGACTTCAAACAACCCTTCCTATCTTACTTTTAACCTTTATAAATTTTGAACCAAGCCTTTCAGTAAAGCATTCACATCTTCTCTTGTGTTATAGGCTTGTATGGATATACGCAGAAACTTTCGATTTTGCCATTCAACCAAGGGGATTTCCACCTTAAACTGGTCATATAAGTTTGCTTTGAGATTAATTAAATCCACATGGGCTGGCAATTCTGCGGCTGCCATTTGGCTGAAAAAAGTTTGGTTTAACGGGTATAAAGGCGGCAGTTGAGTCAGCTCGCTCACTTGTTTTAAGGCGTTTACCAATAGCGTATGACATTCTTGTTGTACAGTTTCCCAATTATTTTCTTCCATAAATTGAATTGCCGCCGGAACACTTAAACAAGCTGAAGGGTCTTGCGTGCCAGTCCATTGAAAAATATCTAAAAAGCGCGAACCGCTGCTTAATTGTGGCGGGTTGCCAACCCCCCAACTGACCACCAACGGTTCTAGCAAGGGCTGCGCGCTGGAACGAGCGTATAAAAAGGCAGCCCCTTTTGGCGCAAGCATCCACTTATGGCAGTTGCCAGTATAAAAATCAGCATCGAGGGTGGAGAGATTTAATGGAATTTGACCCGGCGCGTGAGCGCCATCAATTAATGTTAATATACCCAGCTCGCGGGCGCGTTTACAAATTTTTTCTACTGGCAGCCGCAAAGCCGTTGGCGAAGTGATGTGACTAAGATAAATTAAGCGCGTTTTATTGGTTAAACCAGCCCAAAATTGATTTAATATTTCTTCTTCTGTAGTCACTGGGAAAT
The DNA here is from genome assembly GCA_964403635.1 of uncultured Anaerolineaceae bacterium. Lineage (GTDB taxonomy): Bacteria > Chloroflexota > Anaerolineae > Anaerolineales > Villigracilaceae > JANJTV01. The sequence continues at coordinate 17,274 of CAYOGW010000026.1, forward strand.
CAATAACTTGACGAATATATTTCGCGCCGCTTTTTTGACAGAGAAATTGCCAAGTAAAATCACACGCGCCGTATTCGTGATTGGTAGTTAAAATTTCATCTCCAGCTTTTAATTGGAGCGAACGCGCAACAATATTGACACCGTGCGTTGCATTAGGAATATAGACAAGATCGTTCGGATTTACATGTAAATAGTTCCCTAAGGCGTTCCTCGCTTCTGCCATTAACGCGTCAAACTCTCGCCCTAAAAACAAAACCGGCTGTCTTTCTAGCCGCTTTTGCCATTGCTGATAAGTTTTAAACACAGGCTTGGGCGTAGCCCCAAACGAACCATGATTTAAAAAATGAATTTTTGGATTAAGTGAAAATTGCTCTTTTAAGTTTTTCATTAATTAATTATAAGATATCAATGGTTTTCATAATGAAAGTGGTAATATTCTTGCTGGCCTAAACGTATATATATAAAACCAATGGAGGAAAAATGGCTAAAAGTTCGAAACGACAACAAATACAAAATCGTCAACAGAAACAAAAAATGAGGAACAATTTAATTTGGGTTGGGCTGGGGTTAATTGCTGTAGCCGTCATTGCCGCCATACTTTGGCAAGGGGCTCAACCAACCCCTGGTGAAGCCGTAGAAATTATGGCAGAAACGGGCCATATCCCTACTGGCAGCGAATTACCGGTTTATAACAGTAACCCGCCTACTTCTGGGCAGCATTATCCAGATACGGCGAGTGTTGGTTTTTATGATGAAGATACCTATCCCAACGCCGCTGGCTTTTTGGTGCATAACCTAGAACACGGCTATGTCATCTTTTGGTACAACTGCGATTTATTAGACGAAGCCGGTTGTACCACTTTAAAAGAACAAATTAAAACCACCATGAATGAACTGGGCGGAGTAAAAATGATCGCCTACCCTTGGAAATCCATAGACGTTCCGTTGGTATTAACTTCATGGGGGCGCATTCAACGCTTTGAAACCTTCGATGCCGATTTAATTAAATCCTATTACAAAGCCAATCTTAACAAATCACCAGAGCCAAACGCGCCTTAATTCCAAACAACTTTTAAATCATAAACACCTAACCTGTTGTCTTTCACAAGGCTATGGGTTAGGTGTTTCCTTGAATCGTGCAGGTATAATTCAATTTCTGTTTTTATCCATTAATAAAAATTCTATTCACTAACAACTTGTGAACATTTTTTACTCACTTTTTCGGCTTCAGCAAACTCCACCAGAATACCGCAGTAATTTCCTCCATCTCTATTTAGATATCGGTTGGTATGGCGTATTGGCTGGTTCGGCCCTTAATTTTCAAAATGTGTATGCCACTCGCTTAGGTGCTAGCGGACTGCAAATTGGGTTAATGGCGGCCTTGCCTGCTTTAATTAGCTTAACGATTGCTCTACCGGCTGGCACATGGTTAGAGAAAAGACCCGTAGATAAAGCCGTTTTTTGGGCAAGCATTTTCTATCGAATCGGCTTTTTATTTTGGGGGCTGCTGCCTTGGTTTTTTGACGAAATTGGTCAAATTTGGGGGCTTACCGGCATCATCTTATTACAAACCATCCCCTTAACCGCGCTCGCGGTGGGCTTTACCGCCTTATTTGCCGCGTCCACCCCGCCCGGCTGGCGCGCGCAAGTAGCAGGCACACGTAATGTTGTACTTTCTATTGCATTTATGGTTACATCATTAATCTGCGGATGGCTGTTAGATAGGCTGCCATTTCCGCTTGGGTACCAAATTGTTTTTGGGATTGGCTTTTTAGGCGCTGTGATGAGCAGTTATCATCTTTATTTTGTTAAACCACTGGAAGATGTACCCCAGCAAACGGGCTCACCCTTGCCTGCTCCCGTGCTCAAACGAAGTTCCCTCAACCCGGGCTGGCAAACCTCCCTGCGCGGAGATATTCTATC
>CAYOGW010000026.1:19296-26661 GCA_964403635.1 uncultured Anaerolineaceae bacterium
ATGACCGCCCCGCTCATTTGGCTTGGTATAACGTGGCATTAAACGCTGCCATCTTAATTGGTTCTTTGGTTGGGCCGCTCACCGCAGATTGGCTTGGATTAAGTATTGCTTTATTAATTGTTGGGCTAATGCGGTTGTGTTCTGGCTGGGTGATGCTTAAATTTGGCTAAGTATTCGTAATTCACTTTAAAAAATGGTAACATGCATCCATGACAGAGAATCATAAAATCCTTTCCCAAAATCGAAAAGCTGGTTTTGAATACTTCTTATTAGAACACTTTGAAGCTGGCTTAGCCTTACAAGGCTCTGAAATTAAATCCATTCGCGCCGGGCAAATTAGTATCACCGAAGCCTATATTGATGTACGCGACGGCGAAGCATGGCTCATTGAAGCCCATATTGCACCCTACGCGCAAGCCAACCGATTTAATCACGACCCCAAACGCCCCCGACGGCTTTTACTGCACAAAAAAGAATTACGAAAATTATGGGATTCTGTGCGGATGAAAGGGGTAACCATTGTGCCAATTAAGGTTTATTTAAAAGAAGGGCGAGCCAAAATAGAAATTGCGCTTGCCAAAGGTAAAAAACTACACGACAAACGCGATTCAATTGCTCAACGAGATCAAGAACGTGAGATGCAGCGAAACAGCCGCATGGACTAAAAAGGTGATTAATTTTTATTAATCACCTTTTTTATAACTTCTCCCGTTGTAATGCCACAAAAACATCCACTAATAAAGGGTCAAAATGAGTACCAGCATCTCTGCTTAAAATTTCTAGGGCTTGTTCTATCGGCATGCCTTTGCGATAGGGTCTATCTGATGTGAGGGCATCAAACACATCAGCAACTGCCAGCAAACGCCCCTCAAGTGGTATATCTTCTCCACTTAATCCTTCAGGGTAGCCAGTGCCATCCCATTTTTCATGATGAGAGAGAATATAAGGTTTGGCTTGGACCAAATGATTAATGCCTTCCAGAACTTTCACGCCAGCGGTGGTGTGTTTTTTAATAATTTCCATCTCTTCTTCTGTTAATGGCTCGGGTTTATTTAATACATGTTCTGGCACACTCACTTTGCCAATATCGTGCAAAATGGCCCCATATTCTAAAATTGCAATGGCTTCTAAGGTCCACCCTAACTTATTGGCTAACTCTAAGGCATAGGCTTGTACCCGCTCCACATGGCCACGCGTATAGGGGTCACGCGCTTCAATGACATTGGCGAGCAAAATAATGGTTTGCAAATGAGCATTATGGGTATTAAATAACTCCACTGTTTTGTTACGGTCTAAACGGGTTTGAACCGCCACCAGTAAATCATCGGCTTCAAATGGTTTCGCCAAAAAATCATCTGCGCCCAAGCGCCGCGCCTGACGTATATCTTCATATTCCGAACGACCGCTTAAAAACAAAAACGGTACCACAGCCCCTTCGGCTTTATTACGAATACCATCCAATAAACCAAAGCCGTTTAATATCGGCATATTAATATCAGAAATTACCAATTCTGGCTGAACATCATTAAACGCATCCAGCGCGCGCTGCCCATTGGGAAATGCGTGAACAATATGACCAGCCAACTCTAAAATGGTTTTGGTCAATATTCTTAAATTATCATCATCTTCTGCTAATAAAATATTTGCCAAGAAATTATCCTTTTAATCTTGTTTTTATTTTACAACTTAAGGACCCCAACGTGGCTGCCAATCACAGTACTCATTGTTTGTTAATCGGGTTAAAGATGAGCCATCTATCTTCATAATATAAATTTCGCAACCGTGGTCATCACCATATAAATCGAAATAAGCTGTAAATACTACCCACTCCCCATCCGGAGAAAAACTAGGTCCTTGGCTATTTCCACCGACAGGCGTAATCTGCTTTGGGTCGGAGCCATCTGCGTTCATTATAAATAGCTCACGATTCCAGGGCGTCCCTGAATAAGTGACGAGGTACAACCCATCATTACTCCAATCACTTCTCCCCCGCAGGTTTGGCATTTTTGTTATGATTTGTGGATTGCTTCCATCTGCATTTACAACCATAAGTTGGATGGAGTTTGAAACCAATGATGCAAAAAGAATCTTGCTTCCATCCGGTGACCAAGTAGGGTCCCAGCCGGGGGCATAAACTTTATGCGGTGAACTTCCATCTCGATTCATCACCCAAATTTCATTCGAAGAAACACCATCTCCGCGCATAAAGGCAATCCATTGCCCGTCCGGAGAAATCTCTGGACCATTTAAAATACCCAAATTATTTGTTAACCGAACTGCTTCGGTTGAATCTATTTTTTGTTCATAAATATCATATTGACCAGCGCCAGCCAAGTTGGCGGCATAAATGACTGATAGGCCGTCTGGAGCGAGAGATGGGTAATAATGCTTCGCGCTGTCAGTCGTTGTTAATCGACGCTGGTTAGAGCCATCACCATTCATGATACAAATTTGGTCACGAGCACTTAATTTAAACACTTGGCAAACATACACTATTTGCCCAAACGGATTTAAGTTGGGTTGATTAACGGCGGTAGCTGCAGACGGCAAAGACGTTTCGTTTATTGGTAAGCCGCTTTCGGGAGTCCGCGAGGGGAAAATTAATGGCTCAACCGTTGGCTCCACTATCGTTTGCAAATTTCCTGAAGTCCAAAATAAAAATATAACGATTAATCCACAAAGAAAAAGACCGCTTCCTCCAGCGGCCAGCCATAAAAACAGGTCTCGCCAAAATTTTTGAGAATCAGTGGTTGTCTGGGACATGATTTAAAGCAGCAGATGAACCCGAAGCGGGCGCAGCGACTGGAAAATCTTCACTTAATTTAAGTACCAAAAAGGCTTCTACTAATGTTGGGTCAAAATAAATTCCTGCGTGCTTACGAATATATTCTAAGACCGATTCTTGCGTACAGCCTTTGCGATAGGGGCGATTTGAGCTCAGCGCATCCCAAACATCAACAATGGAGAAAATTCTGGCCGAAATGGGGATTTCTTCCCCTTTTAAACCCCGCGGATAACCGCTACCATCCCATCGTTCGTGGTGGCAATAAGGGATATCTAAAGCGGGGCGAAGATAGGTGATGGGATAGAGCATTTGATATGCGTACTCTGGGTGCTTACGCATAATTTCCCACTCGCCACCATCTAAAGGTCCTGGCTTTTCGAGCACCTGATTTGGAATGGCCATTTTTCCAATGTCGTGCAAAAGCGCGCCGCGGCGGATGTGAACTATTTCTTCTTCTGGAATATTTAATGAACGAGCAAGTTTAACGGTTAGGCTGGCAACTCTTTGCGTATGACCTTCGGTTTCTTTATCTCGTAAATCTAACACGCGAGACCAACCTTCAATGGTGGCATCGTAGGCTTGAGCTAAGTCGGTATGCGCGCGTTGTAAATCTAATTCAGAGCGTTTTCTTTCAGTAATATCACGAATGATTGAAATAATTGATTCTTGGTTCCCCACTTCTACAATTCTGGCAGAGATTAAACCAATCCATAGCGTGCCGTCTTTTTTCTTAAATACGGCTTCCATGTTATCCACTTCGTTTTCTTCTCGCATTATTTGGTTGAAACGGGTATTTTCATCCATGTTTGCAAAAATAGAAAACATTAATCCGTTTTTGCCCAGCACATCTTCTGGAAGAAAACCTGTTAAACGAGTAAACCCGTCATTAATTTCGATATATTGATTATTCTGTAACAAGGATATAGAAACCGCATCCGGAGAAATATGAAACGCTTTAGAAAATTTATCTTCAGAAAGCCTTAAAGCGTGGTCCGCCAGCCGTTTTTCATCGCGCAGGCGTTTTTCATCTAATGCTCGCTGTACCGCTTGCCCCAAGCGACCAAGCCTGTCCTTAAGTAAATAATCTGCGGCTCCCTTTTTCATGGTTTCAACCGCAACTTCTTCACTTATTGAGCCAGTAATTACAATTAAGGGAATATCTAACCCTTTTTCCTTTAGTAAACGCAAGGCTTCTAGGGCATTAAACTGTGGCAGGTTGTAATCTGCCAAAACAATATCAACATGATCCATGATCGCGTTTAAATATCGTTCCGGCGTATCTACTCGCTGGCTACTAAACTGATAACCTGCCCGCTTTAACTCATAGGCAATTAAATCAGCATCAGAAGGTCGGTCTTCAAGAATTAAGACTTTTAACTCTTTTGGTTCGTTCATAGACTCCCCGTGTATTAACCTTGGGGAACTTGATTTAATAATAACCAATATAAACCTACGTCTCGAACCGCTTCTGTAAATTGTTCAAAATCAATTGGTTTGACAATGTAACTATTTACACCGTATTGATAGGTTTCAACGATATCTCTCTCTTCTCGAGAAGAAGTTAAAACCACAACAGGAATAGACCGTGTTTCATGATGGGACTTTAATTGGCGTAAGACTTCAAGCCCATCCACTTTTGGCAGTTTAAGGTCTAACAAAATTAAGCGCGGCGGCGTTTGCATCTTAACCGTTTTAGAATTATCTTCCCCATACAAGTATGCCAAGGCCTCAGCGCCGTCTCTCGCGTGATGGATGTGATTCGCTATTTTAAATTTTCGCAAAGCATAAAGTGAAAGCTCAGCGTCATTCATATTATCTTCTACTAGCAAAATTTCAATCGGAGAGTCGCTCACTAAAGCCTCCATCGGAATATGAATTAAGTATACCAGTTTAGACATATTGTTATTACATTTATTTTTCCTAATAAAAGTGTAAGCGAAATCAAGATTACGCACCCAGCCAAGAAAACAAAAGATATAATACTTCCAGAGATGTTCTCATCAGACGGAGTAAGTTAATGAAACAAAAAATAGCACTAACAACTATCCTGCTTTTTACTTTAATGCTCACGGCTTGTTCAACAACCAACCAGGTTGTCAATAAATCACCCACCGAAGATGTCTCCCCTACTCAAACTCCGCTGCCAAAACCCACTTTTGCAGACATTAACCGCTACTTTGTTCCAAGTTATTACTCCGTTTTTTACATTAACACCATTCAAGCCTCTCAACAAGAAGATGGACTGATTATTTATTCAGCCGTTAGCAAAGAAAATTGGCAGCCTATTTTAGAAGCTTTTAACGACCATTATCCATGGATTAATGTTCAAGTTATAGAACTAGATTCGTTACAGGTTTTCGAAAGATACGAAGATGAAGAAGCCGCCAACCTCCGTACAGCCGATTTAATCGTTTCATCCGATTCTGCCGAATGGCTCGAATTCATCCAACTGGCTCATATTCGAACTTACGCATCCCCCGAATCTGCCTTTTTACCCGAATGGTCTCAACCCAGCGTCGGCATTTATACCCTCGCCCCAGACCCATTAATACTAATTTACAACAAAACTTTCTACCCAATCTACAACAAAGACTTTAATTCCGGCTCACTCATCACCCCAGCCAGCATGCAAAGCCTCACCAAAACCATTCAAGAAAACCGCGTAGCCATGTTTAATCGCGTCGGAAGCCTATCCGTAGAAACCAATCAACTTGCACTCGCTAGCAACTGGGCTTACTTAGATACAAAAGGGCCAGCGGGCCAACAATCCCTCACTATTATCGGAAATTCCGTCCCGCTCATGTTCGCTTCCGACAAAAGCATCATCGAATACGTTGCAGATGGTAGGCTCTACGCCGCTTACTTCGTTCCATCATCAACTGTCTTTTCCGAATTACCAAGCACGCCCTTCGTAGATTTTGTTTACTTAACAGACGGCCAGCCCGTTATTATGCAAAATATTGCCATTACCCAAGCCGGTAGCAGCCCTGAATCGGCAAAACTATTATTAGACTACATCCTCTCGCAAGAAGGCCAACTCGCCCTTTCACTCGGCAGCTTAACCCCCTACCGCGCAGATGTAGAAACCGTGGCCAACAAGCATTTCAATAAAGTAATTCGAGAAATTGGCGGAGAAAGAAAATTAATCTTCGTCATCTTCAATCCAAACCTAAGAAACGAAGCACTAAAATCTGAGTTTATTAAAAATTGGAAATCAACCTTAAATCAATAAGAAATATAAAAAAGTGCTGCGGATTTCGCAGCACTTTTTATTGTGGCAGGCTACCCCTCGCCGGTTTCCGTTTTCAAACTTTTCATGAACCCTATAACTTAATCCCGCTTTCCTAAAACCATCGCAATTAGAGAGTCATACTGGCTGGTGATTTCAAAGCCCTTAATGGCTAGGTGCTTTCGAAAACGAACGGATGATTGCTTAAGCTGTAATTCTTCTAAAACAGAACCATAATCAGCAGGGTCACACACCAAGGTCACCCGTTCATGGTTTTTTGCCGCCGCACGGATTAATGTAACACCCCCAATATCAATATTCTCAATAATTTCTTCATACGTTACATTCGGTTTGGCAACCGTCTCTTCAAATGGATACAAATTAACAGCCACCAAATCAATATAATCCCAGCCCAAATTAATTAATTCCTGATGGTCAGACTCATTCGGACGTGCGAGCAAACCACCATGAATAGCCGGATGCAAAGTTTTAACCCTGCCGCCCAATATCTCTGGAGACTGAGTGTACTCAGCCACTTCGGTAACCGCTAACCCGTTTTCTCTTAATAATTTAGCAGTACCACCTGATGCCAACAACCGCCAGCCCAGTTTTAATAATCCCCTTGCAAATTCTAATAACCCCGTTTTGTTATGTACAGACAAAATAGCGGTTGGCATATATTCTCCTACTCTTTTTTGGCAATTAAATTAATTAAAGCAGAAACCAATAAGCGATGCTCCAGCGAATGCATTCTGGCTTCAAACCCCGCAAAGGTTTCCCCTTTTTCAAATAGTAACTCTTCAAAAGCTATGACCGGACCACTATCTACGCCTTCGTCTGGAACCCAATGTACCATTGCTCCGCTTCGGTCAATTTCTCCGTTTTGCCAAGCCGCATAAGCCCGTTCAATGGCATGTGTGCCAGCAAACAACCCCGGCAAAGCTGGGTGTAAATTAATGACTCGATTCTGGAATTTAATTAAAAAATGATTACTTAACAATCTCATCCAACCGGCTAAAAGAACATAATTGGGCGCATAATTTGAAACCAATTTGGCTAATCTTAAATCATAAGCTTCACGCGATTCGTTAATTAATTTTTCTACCACCACAGCCGGAATCCCTGCATTTTGGGCACGCGTTAAGCCAAAAGCGTTAGCATGATTCGAGATAACGGCCACCACGCTGGCGGGTAGTTCGCCACTACTGCAAGCGTTAATCACAGCCTGCAAATTGGAGCCGCCTCCAGAGATGAGTACAACCAGTTTGGCAGACATTTAATTAATGATGAAATAACCGCACGCCGGTAAAGACCATGCTCATGCCGTATTCATCACAAGCCGCAATGACAT
>CAYOGW010000027.1:0-10697 GCA_964403635.1 uncultured Anaerolineaceae bacterium
CCCGCGGCTTTGATGTGTTTCTGAATCTCGCGGACGTCCTTAAACGAGCCCAGCGTTTGGGCGTTTTGATCCCAGCCTGGGTTAAACGTCAGCAAGTTTTTCTCAAACATGCCCTGAAACAGTCCGATGATGGCATCCTTATTTTTAAGGATTAACCAATTTTGCTCAATATTGCCGCCAAAAACGGTAAAGCCCAAGGTTTCATAAAAAGCCTTTGAAGCGTGAATATCTTTCACCGACAAACTGACTGAAAACGCGCCGAGTTCCATTTGAATCTCCTTTTCATTTGTTCGTTTGATAAACATTTGTTCTAACTTTATTAACTATACAAAAATAATTCATTTGATACAAGTGATTTATTTAAATAGTTAATATTCACGCTCTCATTCTTATGCGGGGTATAATTAATTTGATGAGTAAAAATTTACCCGCTGATTTTAAGATAGATAGAAATGCGATTTCGATTTCATCTCTTACCGATGAAACAGACGAAAAAGCGTATTGGCTTGCTCAGTCACCAGCCAAACGCTGGCAGCATGTAGAGTTATTAAGAAGGATTAATTATGGAGCTGGAGCTACCGCTCGACTTCAAAGAATTCTTGAAATTACTGAACGAGTAGATAATTAAACAATTGTTGAAGTGGGGATATTAGTTACTTTGATTAAATTAATTTTTTAAGTAGCTTTAGAAAAAGACCTGTCCGATTTAGAAAACCCGCCTTAGTTCATTAATTAAAAAATCCTGTATGATTAATCTATGCTAACCCCTACCTCGCTGGTTTTGGTGGCTTTCATCCCTACCCCGCGTGATCTTGATTTCGCCCGCTTGCTGGGCTGGTACCGTATTCCGTTGAAATCGGCGCCCAAAGTGGTAGCGGTCGATTATTTGGCTTTTTACCAGCCCGCCAGTTTTGGCGAGCAAGGCGCCAGCATCCGTTATTTGGCTCAAGTCCGCGGCCACGAGTTAACCACCCGCGCCGAACTGCTCAAAGACCAAGCCAATCATCCGCGCGCCGGTGAAGAATACTTTAAATTGCAATTGGGTCCGCTGGAGAAGCTTAATCAGCCCATCCTAGCCGAAAAATGGCGGCGCATTACTTTCTTCTACACCACCGGCGAATACCTGCAAAAAGCCAAAACACTGGGCGATTTAATCATCCGAGATGACGAACGCGCGCTCTTGTGGCAATCCCTGCGAGAACGGGCCAGCAACGCCCAGCTCTATCAAACCGAACTGCCCGAGCAAGACATTCCGCCTGAGGTGCTGATGGCACTGTTAGGCATTAAAGAGATAAATACACCCTATGAGTAAACCCAAAGCAGAGAACGAACCCGTTTGGACCTTTCGCGGCTACGAATTAAAAGCCAGCGAGTTCACGACCGCCATGACTCATTTTTTCCGTGCCGAACACGCGCGCGCCAATGTCTGGCGGCAGCGGCTAGATACCACCACCAACTGGGCGGTGGTTACCACCGGCGCGGCGCTCTCTTTTGCCTTTACCCAAACCACTTCTTTGCACATCGTTATCTTGCTGGATATCTTGCTGGTGACCGTTTTCTTAATCATGGAAGCCCGCCGCTACCGCTATTACGAGTTATGGGCTTCGCGCGTGCGATTAATGGAAACCGACTTCTTCGCCGCCATGCTGGTTCCGCCTTTTCAGCCCTCGCCAGACTGGGCAGAAACCCTCGCCGAAAACCTGCTCATGCCGCATTTCCCCATTTCTATTTGGGAAGCCCTTGGCCGCCGCCTGCGCCGCAATTATTTATGGATTTATTCCATTGTCGGCTTGTCTTGGCTAGCCAATTTGTGGTTAATCCCCACACCGGTAGCCACAACCGCAGAGATGATTAAGCGGGCCGCGTTAGGCAGCATCAGCGGCGAATTGGTTATTGCATTAGCCGCCAGTTATTTTGTGGTCGTCATCTTGATTGCCATTTTCACCATCACGCTTAATCAAGCCAGCGGAGAAATTTTGCCGTTCTTTGCTCATGAACACAAGCAGGCTGAAACCGAAGGCGGTGCAAAGGCTTGGTACCGCCCCTGGGCGCGCCGCCAGCAATTGCTCACCTTAATTGTCACCGCCCAGCCAGACGCGGTTTCGCAAGCAGTCTTAGCCCATATGCGCCGCGGGGTTACGGTGCTTAATGGCAAAGGCGCTTATTCTGGTGCGGCGCGCGGCGTGTTAATGGTCGCCTTAACTGTTACTGAAATTTCTCAACTTAAAGCGTTGGTTGCCCAAGCCGACCCAGATGCCTTCGTAATCGTCTCTCCGGCACAAAATATTTTTGGGCATGGCTTTGTTCCGTTAAAAGAGAAAAAATGACCCTTTTAATTAAAAATGCCACTTTAATTAATGCAGATGAAACGCGCCGCGCCGATATGCTCATCGCAGGCGAAACGATTCGTGCCATTGGCGAAAACCTGGCTGGCCCCCCCGATGCTTTCATCCTCGATGCGGAAGGTTGCTTCATCACCCCGGGCGGGGTAGACCCGCATGTGCATTTAGATTTGCCCATGTTTGGCACGGTCTCGTCGGATGACCATTACACCGGTCACAAAGCGGCGGCCTTTGGCGGTACAACGACAGTAATGGATTTTGTCGTGCATGAACCACAAGGTTTTAAATATTCAGTGGATATTTGGCAACAAAAAGCAGCCAAAGCCGCCATTGATTATTCGTTCCACATGAACATAACCCACTTTAATCCACAAGTGGCAGCAGAAATCCCTTGGCTGGCAGAGCAAGGTATTATGAGCTTAAAAGTATTTACCGCTTATAACGGAAGATTAAGACTCGATGATGGCAGCATTTTTAAGGCGCTGCAAATTGCCAAAGAAAATAATATGTTAATGATGGCACATTGTGAAAATGGAGATGTGATTGAAACACTCACCGCGCAGGCATTGGCCGCTGGGCATACAACACCCATTTGGCATGCCAAAACTCGCCCCGCCTGGGGCGCGTTCGAATCAACTTTGAAGATGGCGAGTATGGCCGCCCAAGCTGATTCGCCGGTGTATATTGTGCATATGAATGCGGCAGGAGAAGCGGACATGCTGGAATACGCTCGCCAGCGTGGAGTCAAGGTGATGGGAGAGACCTGCCCCCAATATCTCTTTTTTACCGAAGACCAATTTAATCAGCCAGACGCCGCTAAGTGGATCTGCTCGCCGCCAATCCGCACCAAAGCAGATAACACCCGTTTGTGGCAAGCCTTGGCAAATGAAACCATTCAAACCATTGGCACCGACCACTGCCCGTTTTTTTATGACGGCACACATCCGATTAAATATGAAGGCGAATTAATTATGATTGCAGGGAAAGAGCTGGGCGCAAATGACTTTACAAAAATCCCCAATGGCTTGCCGGGGGTGCAAGACCGCCTGCCCATTTTATGGACCTACGGCGTAGGGGCGGGGAAAATTTCTGCCAATCAGTTTGTGGCGTTAACGGCAACCAACCCTGCCAAGATATTTGGTTTGTACCCACAAAAAGGAACCTTGCAAGTGGGTTCGGATGCTGATTTTGTCATTTGGGATTCTGAAAAGAAAGTAACCCATGGCGTAGCGCATAGCCATCAGCGCACTGACTATAACTTGTACGAAGGCTGGAAATTAATCGGTTACCCGCAGCAGGTGTATTTGCGCGGCAAATTAATTGTCGATGGAGAAAACTGGCTTGGAAAAGCGGGCGCTGGGCAGTTTTTAAAACGAGGGGTTGGAGAAGTGCTTTAATTAATGAGCAGCCAATAACTCTTTTAATTTGGGGTGGTTGGCATAAATGCCGCGGTAACGTTCTGGCAAAATAGCGGCGATGCGGCACATAATTTCGTCTGTGGTTTGTTGCAGGGCGGCTTCACGATTATTTTTGTCTAAGGGGGCAACGGTAAAGGCGGGGCCGGTTCTTAAGGTCACTTTCGATTTGCGAAAATGTTTGATATTTTCCCAGAGAACTTTATCTTCGGTGCCGGTAATAGCCACAGGGATGACCGGAAAACCAGAGCGTGCCGCCAAATAAGAGACACCAGGCTGGCCTTCAATTAATCCGCCGTTGCGGCTGCGGGTGCCTTCGGGGGCAATCACCAGTGATTTTCCTTCTTCCATCATGTTCATCATTTTTCGCATCGTTTTTAAATCACCGTTGTAGCGGTCTACAAATATAAAGTTTAAATATTTTGCCAGCCAGCGAATCCATGCTTTTTCTTCCCACTTGTCGGCAACAGGGATGAACATATCGTAACGGTCTAACACATAGTGAAACATGGCAATATCGATAATGCCGATATGATTGGTCGCCATTACAAAAGCGCCGCTGGGCGGAATGCTGCTAATATCGCCCACTTCGATATCCGCGACCAAATTAGCAAAAAAACGGATTAATCCGCGAACGACTTTACGCATCATTTAATAACTCTTTTAACCTAGGATGATTGCTATACACGCCGCGATATTTTTCTGGTAATAGGGCGCCAATTTGGCACATAATTTCATCGGTGGCTTTTTGCAGGTTGGCATCTCGGTCTTTGCCACGTGGGATTTCTAAATTAAATGGTTTGCCAGCCACAATGGTAATGTTGGCGCGCTGAAAGCGTTTCCACTGTTCTTGAACGACACGGTCTTCACTGCCGGTAATGGCAACCGGCAAAATAGGTACCCCAGCGCGGGCAGCCAAAAAGGCTACCCCGGGCTTTCCTTCGAGTAAGGCCTCGGTTTTAGAACGGGTGCCTTCCGGTGCAATGACCAAGACCGCGCCTTCTTGCATGCGAGAAATAATTTTACGAATGGCGGCAATATCGGCATTAAAGCGATCGATAAATATAGCTCCGAGCCAACCGCCAATGGTGCCAAAAAACCAATGATTTTTATACTTTTCGGCGGTGGGCACAGCATATTCATTTCGGTCAAGGCAGTAATGCAGCATAAAACCATCGAGGCGGCCTAAGTGATTCATGGCTAATACAAAACCGCCTTCTGGGACGTTTTCGTATCCTTTGACTTCAATTTTGGCAATCAGGGGCAAAATCAACCGAACAAAAAAACGGAAGATATTATGCGGGTTAAACATGGTTATTCCTTAATTAAGTGTTTTGCCAAGCCTGGGTGATTGGCATATACACCGCGGTACGATTCGGGTAAAAGAGCGGCTATCCGGCACATTAAATCATCGGTGGCTTTTTGCAGCGCTTCTTCACGACTTAGGTTTTTATCCATTTCCATTTGGTACGCCGGACCAACTTTAACAGTAATGTCTGTTTTGCGAAACTTTAATAAATTTTCTTTAAACACGCGGTCTTCAGTGCCTGTCATACAAGCCGGAACAATGGGCACTTTGGCTTGCGCGGCAAAGAAAACAACCCCGGGTTTACCTTCTTGCAGGGTTTCAGTTTTAGAGCGGGTGCCTTCAGGGGCAATCGCCAGCAAACTTCCGTTGCGCATGCGTTTAATTACATCTCGCAAAATGCTAATATCTGGGTTTTGTCGGTCAATAAAAATGCCGCCCATGCCGCGCACCACTGGGTTAAAAAACCAGTGATTTTGATACTTTTCTGCGGTGGGCAGAATAATATCTTCTCGGTCCATCGCAAACAACATCACCACCGTATCCAGCCGTCCTAAGTGATTGGAAGCAACAACAAAACCGCCTTCGGCGGGTAAGTTTTCAAGCCCAGTCATTTTCACGTTTGCAAACAGTGGCAAAAATAAACGAATAAACCAGCGTAAGAATTTTTGTGACATGCCAGTTATTTTACATGAAATTAATTAATCCTAACGAGATAAATAAAAACTCCCGTTTTCTAACGGGAGTTTTTAAGTTACCAAGGTTTTGAAGTGGTGCTGTATTGAGCAATTAATCGTTGGTAGGTTTCAATGTCTTCGGGGTGCATTTCTAATATTTCGAAGCCAACATTATAAACATTGGGGGTAATTTCGTCTGGGCGGCACCAACGGGTTATTGCCAAAAAAATCATAAAAGGAGAAACAGACATATCTCCAGTTAATTCTAGGCGCACTTCAAATTTATGGTTGGTGGGGAGTTGCTCCTGAGAATCGAGTCTTAAGCCCTGTGCGCTGATATCTGCTACATGGCCTAAAATTTTTTCAGTGCGATTGTCGTAGGCGGGCATGTAATAAGAAAATGTTCTGCGTTCGCTGTTGCGATTATTATTCATTACAATTTCCTTTCAAATAATATTTACAAGTATAGAGCAAGCTCTGTCAGAATTCAAGTCAAAAAACCATTAAAAAACAGACCGATTTAATCGGCCTGTTTTTTAAATAAATGAGTAAAAATGGTTGCTCCTGAACCGCCAATATTTTGAGCCATCCCTATTTTTGCATCTGGCACTTGTGTTTTCTCTGCCTCACCCCTTAATTGTTGAACTACCTCTGCGATTTGATAGATGCCAGTTGCGCCAACCGGATGTCCGCGCGCCTTTAATCCGCCGCGGGTGCAGATGGGCAGGCTACCCTGGGGCGTAATCTCGTTATCTAAGCCGAGGCGTGGTCCCTGACCTCGTTCAGCAAAACCGCACGCTTCAAGCGAGAGCGCCGCCATAATGGAGAAGGCATCGTGTAATTCAAAAAAGTCCACTTCTTTGGGAGTGATGCCTGCCTGCTGATAAGCAGATTTTGCAGAGAGATACGCCGCGTTTAAAAAGAGCGGGTCTTGCCTGTCGTGTACAGCAATACTGTCGGTTGCGGCGGCAGAACCAGCCACCAAGACAGAACGTTTATTTTGATGATTAAGTTTTTCTCTTGGAACAATTAAAACAGCCGCGGCGCCATCCCCAATGGGTGAAGCATCTAATAAATTAATTGGGGTAGCAATCATGCTCGATTTTTCAAATTGTTCTTCTGTAATATTCATTTTTAATCGGGCAAAGGGGTTGTGTATCGCGTTGGCATGGGCATTAATAGAGAAGGGAGCAAAGTCTTTATGCTGCCAGCCATACTCATGCATATAGCGCCGCATAATTAAGGCATTAATTCCTACAAAAGAAATTCCTTGGTCTGTTTCGTAATCCGCATCGGCAGCAGAAGCCAGCGCGGCGGTTACATCGTGACCGCCTTGGTCAGTCATTTTTTCGACACCCACTACCAAAGCGGAATTAACCTCACCAGCGGAAACAGCCATCAGCCCAGCCCGAAAAGCTGCCGCGCCAGAACTGCAAGCGGATTCTATTTTTACGGCTTCCGCTCCGCGCATACCCAGCCAATCTGCCAAAAGGGTAGCCAGTTGGTTTTGACCATTAATAATCGGCGAGAGCATGTTGCCAATAAATAGGGCTTCGGCTTTCTCTTGTTGAGCGTCTTGCAACGCGGCGACGGCGGCTTCGAAAGCGAGGTCTTTCAATGCTTTATCCCAATGTTCGTCAATACTGGTTTGGCCGATGCCGATGATGGCGACTTCTCGCATGAGTGTTCTCCCTTAATTAAGATAAGTTAATTGTAACGGCTGGGGCTGTCAGGAACTATCTTGTTCTTGGGTATACTGTTTAATTAAATGGAAACAATAGATTTAATTAGTTTGTTGGATGAATTGGCGGCGAGCAATGAAGTAGGCCGCCAAACCTTTGATTATTTAAAGAAGAAGCGGGTACGGGTAGAAGTGAAACGCTTGCCCGCTCACATTGGCGGGTTGTGGACGTTAACGGGCGGCATTGTGTTGAGTGAGCGTCTTATACGCTCGCAACATAGGGCTCGTCTGTTAAGTGTTTTGGTGCACGAAGTATGCCACTTAAAGCAGGGGCCAATGATTGCTTTATCTGTTTATGGCGAGTTGCAGGCTTGGCAGGTTGACTTTAATTTTCAGCAAACATTAACGGGTGAAGCGATGCACCCATTAATTAAACAACTTTGTGATTTACCTTTGGAGATGAATAGAACAGTGTTAATGAAGGCAAGAGATTTAATGCAAGCCTATGCTGGCAAGGTGTATCGTGTTAATTGGCTGCCGTTGTTTCCACTTTCGTTAGAAGTTAAGTTTTGGCTGGGTTAGTTTTATTATGTTACAGATAACCATTTAATTAAAAGTGGTGCCGGAGTAGAATAGGAAACAAATTGCAACTAGCTTGTGAAAGGGTATGAATGAATAATAAAAGCAACATTGTAAAGTTAATGGGGGCTGTGGCGGCAGGTGTGTTGGTATTGGCTGGTCTGATGTATGTTAATACTCAAAAAGTGAGCCTTGCTCAGAAGGCGCAACCCAATATCATTTTTATTTTGACAGATGATTTGGATTTTAAGTTGATGCCGTATATGGAAAAAACCAACCAATTAATTAAAGGTAAAGGGGTAACTGTAGAAAATTATTTTGTTACATCTTCTGCCTGTTGCCCCTCGCGGGCTTCTACCTTTCGAGGCCAATACCCTCATAACACGGGGGTTTTAGAAAACTCGCAGGGGTTTGAAGTTTTTTATCAGAGCGGTAAAGAAAAAGAAACGATAGCCACTTGGCTAGAGCGCGCAGGGTATCAGAATTCGCTTTTAGGGAAATATTTAAATTTGTATCCTTTGGCTGCCACTAGCGCTTATGTTCCGCCTGGCTGGGCAGATTGGCATTCGTTTCATTACGGTTTATCACCTCATTTCTATTTTGCTTATTCTATGAATGAGAATGGCGAGGTTGTTCGTTATCATAAGAAACCCGATGATTACAGCACCGACGTTTTAAACAAAAAAGCGATTGAATTTATTACAAAAAGTGTTGAGGATAAAAAGCCATTTTTTGTGTTTCTATCGGTTTATGCGCCGCATGGTCCAAGCACGCCTGCGCCCCGGCATGCTAATTTATTTGCTGGGTTGGAATATCCACAGGGGCCGTCGTTTCATGAGGAAGACATCTCGGATAAGCCATTTATTATTAATGATATTCGGCGAACCGGAGGTTTATTTGAAACCGAAGAGGCGAACGCGCTCTTTCGAAAACGGGTTCAGTCTGTACAGGCTATAGACGAAATGGTGGAAGATTTAATTAATTTGCTGGAACAAAATGGGCAATTAGAAAATACTTACATCTTTTTTACATCAGATAATGGTTTTCACATGGGCGAGCATGGCCTGCCTTCTGGGAAGATGCTGGCTTACGAGGAGGACATTCATGTTCCGCTTTATGTTCGCGGCCCGGGCATTCAACCGGGGAGCGAAATGTCTGAGTTGGTTGCAAACATTGATATTGCCCCCACCATTGCTGAAATGGCAGGGGCTGATGTTTCAGATTTTGTAGATGGTGTTTCCTTTTTTTCGTTAATTCTTGATTCGCAAGGTGTTCAAAATGCGGATTGGAGAAAAAGCCTATTAATTGAAACAGGTGATTACACCAGAGACACTTCTGTGATTGCTTATAGAGGGATACGCAGTCAGCAATTTCAATATATAGAATATGAAAACGATGAAATTGAACTATACAACATGATTTTGGACCCTTACCAATTAAATAATATCGCATCTCTGCTTACCCCTTCTGAGCGGGTAAGTTTACATTTTTTGCTGCGTGATTTTAAACAGTGTGAGGGATTAAGCTGTCAAAACTCAGAATTGGATAAGCTGGATGAAATTTTGGCTCGATTTCAGGCTGAACCTTAAGTAGAAGAAAAACACTCCTTTGAATTATTTCTCAAAGGAGTGTTTTATTTTTCCCATTAATACCCGATGCGCTTGTTGAGCAGTTTGGGTAACATAGCCAGACAAGAAGAAAAGAGAGCGAATTTGAACATTTTCGCTGACGAGGGTAAAGCCGTTTTCTTGATTAATTCGCCACTGGATATTTAATCGCACATTCATCGGGCTCCACACTTCAATATCCGCGCCACCGGTTACAGTTTGGTATTTGGTTTTATAGCGCAGGGTGGTTTCTCTTCCCATCATCATTAATTTGTCAGTTACATAATACACGTCAGGTTCAGCAGGGTCTTGTTCTACTTTAAGGACAAGCGGGTTTAATAAATACCATTGCTGCGGTTGGTTAAGCACTGCCAGTACCTTTTCTGGTGCGGCTTTGGTTTCAATTTGGCTGGTAAAGCGGGTGGTTGTGTATGGGAATGTCATAGGTTAATTATAGATTATTTTGGGCGCGGGGGTCTTTTACCATCACTACTAAAATGATGAGCGTTATGAAGCCAATAAGAGCGGAAATAATAAAAGTGCTATGAAAATCATACTGGTCTGCGATCCAACCGCCTAATAAAGGGGCTAATATGGTTGCGGGAGCAACCAACGTGTTAGAAATGCCAATGTAGAGCGGGCGTTCGTGTTCTTCTCCAAATTGGGTGGTAATTGCCATACTAATGGTCCAATAGGCTACGTTGGTTAAGCCTGAGATGAAAAACACCAAGTAGAACCAATCTAAAGACGGGGCAAACCAAGCCAAAAGTGAACTGGCTAAGCCAGCCAGCATACCAAAAATAATCACGCGTAAATGACCAATTTTGTCACCGAGCCAGCCCATAATGACATTGGCGGCGGCTTGTGCAAAGGTGATGGCGGCAGTTAAATAACCAGCGGTGATACCGTCTAAATTAAATTCTCTTAAGGCATAAACAATATAAAAAGAAAAGCTCATGGTAGCAAACTGATATAAAACCCGAAAAACCATAAACCAAGCAAAATTGGTGTCTCTTTTAAGTAAAGCCAGTATCCCAGAAAACGGTGAAGGCCGATGGTCTGGGATTTGTTTCATTAAGTCATCTGGTTC
>CAYOGW010000027.1:10797-25931 GCA_964403635.1 uncultured Anaerolineaceae bacterium
AGCAAGAGAAAGGTAAGGGTGAGCGCAGCCGGAATTCCTATCCACGGTAATGCCCAAGCGACAAGTGCCAACCCTAAGAAGGGAATCCGCTCGTGAATGGTCATCCAGAGCACCATAGGTTTGAAACGTCTTAAGCGGGCGATGGCGTTGGCGGTGAAGAGTTGCGGCAATTGCCAGCCAACGGCATGGATGGCTGGAATTAAGCCAATTAAGATGGCTGAATTGGTGAGCTGGCTCACGAAAAGCGGGATGATAGTGCCGAAGGAGCTAAAGCCCCAGCCCAAGCCAAAAAAAGCGGCGTCTGTAAGGCTGATGCCAATGTTGAATTTAAGATTTTTTCTTAAAAAATTTTCCATATTAGTGGTTGGACTTTGCATAGGGTTGATTCTAACCCTGCTTTCTAAAAATAGATACTTGACAGCCAATAGATTAGGAATACAATAATAAAAGCGAACGTTCGTTCGTAAAAATAGGATTTAAATATGACTGAAGAAATCAATATAACCAAAGGAGACCGAACCCGCCAAATCATAGAAGATGCGGCGTTGGCGTTGTTCATGGAAAAGGGTTATCACGCCACATCTATGCGACAAATTGCAGACCGTTCTGGTTTGGCGCTGGGGGGTATTTACAATCATTTTTCTAGCAAAGAAAAAATATTTGAAGGAATTATTATTGATAAACATCCCTATAAAAAAGTATTACCAGCAATTATGGCCGCAGAAGGGGAGACTGTAGAAGATTTTTTTCAGAACGCGGCCCAAATTATTTTAAACGAATTTGGTAACGAGCCTTTTTATATTAAATTGATGTTTATTGAAATTGTTGAGTTTGATGGAAAACACGGCGCTTCTTTATTGCGAGAAATTGCCCCTAAAATATTCCCTGTTTTTGAGCGGGTAGTGGCTTCTCGAAAAAGTTTACGCGTTACAAACCCCGCTGTATTAATGCGTTCGTTTATTGGGATGATTGTTTCTTATTTTGCTACCGAGGTGATTGTTTCACAGTCGCTGCTTAAAAATTTAATGCCGTCGAATATCGCAAGTGTGTATACCGATATTTATTTACATGGGATTTTAAAACCACAAGAGGATTAAGTATGAACTCTCGCTTGATGTCTATTATCCGCAAGGAATTTATTCAAATTATTCGCGATTCGCGAACACTGGTCATGATATTAATCATTCCGATTATGCAATTGTTTTTACTCGGGTATGCCGCCACCAGTGATGTGCGAAATGTGCCGATAGCTGTTTTTGACCAAAGTAACACGCCGGAATCACGGGCATTGTTAGATTCTTTTCGCGCGGCGGATTATTTTGCTTTTGCACATGTCACAAGTTCTGAAGATGAGTTGCGCCGTTTGGTAGAGATGGGTCAAGCCAATGCCGGCTTAATAATTCCGCCAGATTATGCCAATAAGCTAGCCGAAGGTCAGGCGCAAGTGGCTTTTGTGCTCGATGGTTCAGATCCAACCATCGCGGCAACCGCTTTCTCCGCGGCAACATTAATCGGCCAACAGCATGCTACCGGCCTATTGCAGGAAAAAGTTCAACGTTCGGGAGCCAGCATTCAGCTTAAACCGCCGGTAGAAGTTCGCACACAAGTTTGGTACAACCCAGACCTTGTATCGGCTTATTTTATGGTGCCCGGGGTCATTGGCATGATTTTATATGCCATTACGGCTATTTTGACTGCTTCGACCATTGTGCGAGAACGAGAACGCGGCACGATTGAACAATTAATTGTTACGCCCATCCGTTCTTGGGAGTTGGTGCTGGGCAAAATAATCCCTTATGCCATTTTGGCGTTTTTAGACACGATTGAAGTGATTGCGATAGGGCATTGGTGGTTTGGTGTGCCGGTGCGTGGCAGTCTCACCCTAGTAATGGTTGTCTCCGGTATTTTCTTGGTCACGGGTTTGGGCGTGGGTTTATTTGCATCGACCATTGCCAATACCCAGCAAGAAGCCATGTTAACGGTCTGGATGACCTTACTGCCGAGCATTTTCTTGTCTGGCTTTTTCTTTCCGTTGCAAGCCATGCCGCCTTTAATGCAGTGGATCTCTTACCTAATGCCCATGCGCTATTACCTTGTGATTCTGAGAAGTTTATTACTAAAGGGCTCCGATTTTGCCGCCATACAGTTTGATTTAATAGCCCTTGTTATTTTTGGTATTGTCATCATGGGAGCGGCTGCTACACGCTTCCGCAAACGACTTGATTAAACAGGAGATTTTAAAATGCAAAGCAAACGTCCGCCAATTCAATTCATTGTTATCCCTATAGTTCTGTTAGGGCTTATTAGTTACTTTATCTATACTCAAATTGTAGAAGCCAACGACACCAGCCTGCGCGCTTCGGGTACGGTAGAAACCGTAGAAATTAAAATAGCGCCTGAAATCGGTGGAAAAGTTTTGAGCGTAGAAGTAGAACAAGGTCAATCCGTTCATCAAGGTGATGTTCTATTCAAGCTGGATCCCACACTATTAAACGCTCAACTGGATGCGGCTAAGTCCGCGCTGGCTACCGCGAAAGCGGCATCGGCCACGGCGCAAGCGGCTGCCGAAACAGCCAAAGCGCAATATAACTTGGCAGTGGTCACTGCTCTTAATGAAGAACAAACCGCGCGTACAGCCGATTGGCGTGTTTCAACATCAGGAGATTTAACCCAACCGGCTTGGTACTTTACCCGCACAGAGCAAATGACCGCTTTAGAAGCGGAAGTAACAGCCGCAGAAAAAGCGTTAGAACAAGCCGAAAAGAAATTAAAAACGGTCGAATCTCAAATTGTGGATACGGATTTTGCTGCCGCCGAAATTAAATTGCAGCAAATGCGCATGGCTTATGATGCCGCCAAAGCCGTGTTAGATAGAACAAGCTCTGGCAGCCAAGAATTACGTGATGCGGCTCAAACCGCCTTTGACGATGCCAAAGCCGATTTAGATGACGCCCAAAAGGATTATGATGATTTATTAAGCACCGACAACGCGCAAGATGTGCTTGAAGCCCGCGCCGATTTAAGGGTTGCGCAAGAACGGCTTTCTACCGCGCAAGATACCTTACGCCAGTTACAAACCGGTTTGCTTTCTCCAAAGGTGTTGGCGGCAGAAAAAGCACTTAATCAGGCTTTGGCCGCGGCAGACCAAGCGGATGTTGCTATTCAACAAGCCGCCGCGCAGGTTTCCTTGGTGGAGGCGCAGCTTGCAAAATTAACTGTCAAAGCCCCTTCAGACGGTGTTATTTTGGCTCGCAATATTGAGCCTGGTGAATTCGTCTCCCCTGGGGCTGTGGCTGTCAGCCTTGCCCGCTTAAGTGAACTCACCATCACTGTCTTTGTGCCAGAAAACCGTTACGGAGAAGTTACCTTAGGACAGCAGGTAAAAGTATCGGTTGATTCTTTCCCTGGCGAAGAATTCACTGCCACGGTGATTCACATTGCTGACCGTGCAGAGTTTACCCCGCGCAATGTTCAGACCGATGAAGGTCGTGCCACCACGGTTTATGCGATTAAATTAAAACTGGATGACCCGAACGGAAAATTAAAGCCAGGCATGCCCGCCGATGTATTGTTTATTCCATAAACTATGATTACAACCAGAGCCCTTCATAAATCGTTTGGAGATAACCACGCCGTTAATGATGTTAACTTACACATTAACGCGGGCGAAATTTATGGTTTGGTCGGCGCTGATGGAGCAGGGAAAACCACTACCTTGCGCTTGTTGGTTGGCGCGTTAAAACCTGATTCCGGTGATGTGGAAGTGGCGGGTTATTCTGTTACACAAGATGTTGAAAATGCCCGCGCTCACCTTGGTTATTTATCTCAACGTTTTTCAATGTATGAAGATTTAACCGTTTTAGAGAATATCCGTTTTTTTGCAGAGGTGCGCGGGCTGACAGCCAGTGAATGGCTGCCTCGCAGTATGGAGATTCTAGAGTTTGTTGGGCTAGCGCCCTTCATAGACAGCCGAGCGGGTGCTCTTTCAGGCGGCATGAAGCAAAAATTAGGGCTCGCATCTGCATTGGTTACCGGACCAAAAGTATTATTGTTAGATGAACCTACCACTGGCGTAGACCCAGTAACCCGCCAAGATTTTTGGCAACTGGTTATTCGATTGGCAACTCAAGGAGCAGGGGTAAGTGTCATTATCTCTACGCCATACATGGATGAAGCCTCTCGCTGCCATCGTGTTGGGTTTATGAAAGAAGGTCGTATTATTGCAGAAGACACACCTTCTAACTTGCGGGCAAAATTAAATGGGCGCATTTTAGAACTGCGTGGTAAACCCATTAATCGCCTTCGCCATACGGCTCATCAAGTGGAAGGCGTTGAGGATGTGCAAGCCTTTGGAGACCGCCTGCATATCCGTGTTAAACAAAATACAGCAGAAGCGGTAATAAAAAGGCTAAAAACACAAATTCACCGTGAACAAGGCCAAATAGACGAATTGCGTGTCGTAACGCCTGTGCTAGAAGATGTCTTTATCGCTTTGTCTGGGTAATTTAAACAGTAACATTAATCCTTGCTAAAAAAGGAGTTTCGGATGATTAATATTGATCTTGGTACTTTAATAGATAAACCAATTCACGATGTCTTTATTTTTGTTTCAAACCCCAATAACATGGCAAAGTGGAACTCGGCAGTGGTCAGCTTAGAACAAATTACACCCGGGCCGGTAGGGGTTGGTACAACCTTTAAAAGCGTCGGCGAGTTAATGGGGCAGCGCATGGAAGGGCAAATGCAAGTAGTGGCTTATGAGCCCGATTCAAAATGCGGCTTTCAAGTTAACGCCGGACCCATGCAAGTGGTTATGACCATAACTTTTAAAACCGTTGGTACAGGCACAAAAATTAATCTCAACGCGCAGGGTAACCCAGCCGGTGTATTTAAATTAGCCGAGGGCATGATGGCTGGCCGCGTAAGAACAATGATGGAAGAAAACCTTGCCCGCCTAAAAACCGCGCTAGAAAAAGGGGTTTAAATGCCTTTACCAGTAATTTATGTAGAAAACCTAACCCGCATGTTTGGCGACTTTGTAGCCGTCGATCACATCAATTTTGAAGTAAATGAAGGGGAAGTGGTTGGTTATTTAGGACCCAACGGCTCTGGCAAAACCACCACCATGCGCATGCTCTTGGGGCTTTTAGAACCAACCGAAGGGCAAGCATTGGTGCTGGGTTACGATTGTTTTTCAGAAACTGAAAAGGTTCGCCAGCAAGTGGGTTACATGTCTCAAAAGTTTGCCATTTATGACGATCTTACTGTAATGGAAAACTTAACCTTTTATGCGGGTGTCTACGGCGTTTCAGACCAGAATCAACTAAATGAAACGGTAGCCCGTGTGGGCTTGGCCAGCATGGAAAATACCCTCACCAGAGAGCTTTCGGCTGGTTGGCGGCAACGCCTGGCATTGGCAATCGCTTTGGTTCATCAACCCAAACTTTTATTTTTAGATGAACCGACTTCCGGCGTAGACCCAACCGCTCGCCGCGCGTTTTGGGATTTAATTTACGAATTAGCCGATAGCGGCGTAACCGTTTTGGTGAGCACCCATTACATGGACGAAGCCGAATATTGCGGGCGTGTGGGCATGATGCGCGCAGGAAAATTGTTGGCAATGGATACCCCGGCAGAATTAAAGAAAAAATTTATTCCTGGAGATGTTTGGGAAGTAGCCGTATCCCCTTTAGAAGCCGGATTGAATATTTTGAGCGCCGTTAAAGGGGTTACTCAGGTGGGGTTAGCGGGTGACCATTTACGGGTTATTTCAGACGCGGGCTTGGGCGAGAACGAATTGCAAAAAGCCCTTAAAGTTGCCAAGCTAGATGTAAAAGGAATTATCCGCGGAGAAGCCTCGTTAGAAGATGTATTTTTAAGTTTAGCAAAATAAGGTTGTTTTTATTAAAAAAGCCGGAGAAATTGACCGGCTTTTTGTTTTTAAGCGCGAACAGGCTAAAATAGAAGAATGACAAAAAATGAGAATTATGCGCGCGCCCAACTAATGGGCTCGCTTAAACAACAACATCCCACTGTTTTAATTATTGGGGCTGGCATTAACGGGGTAGGTGTTTTTAGAGATTTAGCCGCCCAAGGGCTAAATGTGCTTTTGGTAGACCGTGCAGATTTTGCTTCTGGGGCTTCTTCTGCTTCTTCTCACATGGCGCATGGCGGCATTCGCTACTTAGAAAATGGCGAATTTCGTTTGGTGCGAGAAGCGGTGCAAGAGCGAAACCGCTTAATTCAAAACGCGCCGCATCTTGTTCGTCCTTTGCCCACGGCTATTCCTATTTTTAAGTTTTGGTCTGGTTTGCTTAATGCCCCGCTGAAGTTTTTTAATTTGCTTAACAAGCCCAGCGAACGCGGCGCCTTGGTTATTAAATTGGGACTGATGCTTTATGATTTTTTTACCCGAGGGCAAGGGACTGTACCTACTCATAAATTTTTTAATCGCAGTGTTTCGCTGGAAAAATGGAAGAAACTTAACCCAGCCATTCAATCTACAGCGGTGTATTATGACGGCGCGATACTTTCCCCTGAGCGCCTGCTGACCGAAATAATACTCGATGCGGAGGCGGAAGGGGCTCATGCAAGGGCTATTAATTACCTTTCGTTTTTGGGGATTTTTGAAAACAAAGTGAAATTAAGAGACGAATTAAATAATGCTGAATATGAGATTGCGCCTCAATTAATTGTTAATGCGGCTGGCGCATGGATTGATGATGTAAATGAGAACTTGGGCTTTTCTCACCGCTATATTGGCGGAACGAAAGGCTCGCATATCATTTTGCACAACCCTGTTTTAAGAGAAGCCATTGGCAAACACGAATTCTTTTTTGAAAATGAAGACGGGCGTATTGTTTTAATTTTCCCTTTTTACGACAAGGTTTTAATTGGCACGACCGATATTGTTATTGAAGATGCGGATAGCGCTCGTTGCACTGATGAAGAAGCGGAATATTTAATTAAATTGGTGGGGCGGGTCTTTCCGAGTGTTGCTGTTTCTACTGAACAAATTATTTTTCGTTATGCTGGTGTACGCCCATTAGAAAATAATCAAGCCAAAACGGCTGGCCAAATTACCCGCGACCACAGTATTAAAGAAGACAGGGTTGGCGATGTTCCGGTTTTTTCTTTGGTGGGCGGCAAATGGACGACCTACCGCGCTTTTGCGGAGCAAGCAACCAATAAAGTACTGGAAAAACTTGGTTCACAGAGAAAAAACGACACGAAATCCTTGCAAATTGGCGGCGGAAAGGAATATCCGCTGGTTGGGTATGCCAAAATTAATTTTATTGGTAAGGTGGCAGATAATAGTCAATTGGCTAGTTTGGTTCCCAAACGATTGTTTGAACGATATGGAACAAGGGCATTAGAAATTGCACGTTTTATGTCTGCCGAGCCGGACGCTGATTTAATGAATTTGCCAATCTATACTCGCCGCGAGATAGAATTTTTAATTAAAATTGAGAAATGCCAGCGAATTGATGATATTATTTTGCGCCGCAGTTCCATAGCTTGGTTGGGGCAAGTAACCTTGCCTTTAATTAATGAACTGGCAGACTGTATGGCAGATGTTTTGGGTTGGGATATGAAACGGAAGCAAGCTGAAGTAGAGCGAACGGTTTGGATATTGGCAGAGCGGCATGGGTTGAGCCTGTAGCGGGTTCAGCTTCGCATTTTTTGACGAGTATAATGGTCACGCTTTTTAATGGGATATGATCAAACCAATGAAATTATCAGTTGTTACCACGCTTTATTATTCAGCTCCTTATGTGCAGCAATTTTATGATCGTATTTGCGCTGCTTGCACCAAAATAACCGATGACTTCGAAATTATTTTGGTGAATGATGGCTCGCCAGATGATGTAATGAAAATTGCTCTTCGTTTGGTTAATAATGATGCGCGTGTAAAGGTGGTTGATTTATCTCGTAATTTTGGCCATCATAAAGCCGCAATGACCGGTTTGGCTCATGCTAAGGGAAGTTGGGTATTTTTAATTGATGTGGATTTAGAAGAAGAACCCGAATTGGTTTTAACTTTTTTTGAAGAATTAACCAAGCAGCCCAACGCAGATGTAATTTATGGCGTGCAGGATGCGCGAAAAGGCGGATTTTTTGAACGAACTAGCGGGTCTTTATATTATTGGTTAATTAATGCACTTTCTTCTTATAAAATCCCAGAAAATTTGTTAATGGCTCGTTTAATGTCTCGCCGATATGTGGATTCTCTTTTGCTGCACCGCGAAAGTGAGTTAGATATTAGCGGGTTATGGACATTAACTGGTTTTGAGCAGGTGCCGGTTACCGTGCATAAACATAGCAAAGTAGGTACGACATATAATTTAACAAAAAAAATTGCCTTAACGATTCGTGCTATTACGGCTTTTAGCAATAAACCGTTAATTTATATTGCTGGTTTGGGCGTTGTAATTTTGGGCTTATCTTTTCTTTATTTTGTTTATATTATGTCTGTTTATTTTTTTGTGGGAACCCCTCCCAGCGGTTTTACAACGATTATTTTATCAATTTGGTTTTTAGGTGGTTTAACCATTTTTAGTTTAGGTGTAATCGCAATTTACCTTTCGGTTATTTTTAATGAAACAAAAAACAGACCGTATACAATTATTCGTAGGGTCTATGAAGCGGAGAAATTAAATGAAAAATAAACACTTATTGAAAGATGTAGAAGAATTTTTTAGCGAAAAAGTGGACCGGCTGGGTCCGAACCCTCAGGGGGCAGATTACAACTCGCCCGAGTCTCAGCTGGTACGGTTTGATCAATTAATGAAGGTTTTACCTACTGACCAGAAACAATTTTCAATAATTGATTATGGCTGCGGCTATGGGGCAATGGCTGAGTATATGCTTGAAAAAGGATATCAATTTGAATATCAAGGGTTTGATATTTCTGAATCGATGATTAAACATGCGATTCAACAAAAACCTGCCCATTTAAATTGGCAATATGTTTCTGAAGAAGAGAAGTTAACAGCCGCTGATTACACCATTGCTGGTGGAATTTTCAATGTTAAATTTGCCGCCGACGAAGCGGCTTGGCATGAGTTAATTTTAGAAACTTTGCAAAAAATAGCTGCATTGAGCCATAAAGGGTTTTCGTTTAATATGCTCACAAAATATTCAGATGCAGACCGAATGCGCTCAGATTTATATTATGGAGACCCGCTTTTCTTTTTTGACTATTGCAAGCGGAATTTTTCTAAAAACGTTGCTTTATTGCATGATTATCAGTTGTACGATTGGACTATTTTGGTTCGGTTGTAAGACAGGACGTGTGCTATCGCTTATCTTTATATCTTCCTTATGATTTTGTTAACAGTATTTGGTCAGGTTGTTTTTAAATGGCAGGCTGGTCTTATTCAGGTTATCCCCGAACAGACAGTAGAGAAATTTTGGTTTTTTGTCCATTTGGCGCTTAACCCATGGATTATTGCGAGCTATGCTTCGGCTTTTTTAGCATCTTTATTTTGGTGGTTGGCATTGCAAAAATTAGATTTAAGCCACGCTTATCCTTTTACTATGCTTTCTTATGTATTAATTCTTTTGTTAAGTGCTCTTCTTTTTCGCGAGGCAATTACAACCCCTAAAATTATCGGCATGGTATTAATTATTGCTGGCATGATTATTGCGAGCAGAGGATAATTTGTGAAGTGCGTTATTCTGCAGCCTTCTTATATCCCTTGGCGGGGTTATTTTCATCAAATTTACAAAGCTGATGT
Organism: uncultured Anaerolineaceae bacterium; assembly: GCA_964403635.1. Classification (GTDB taxonomy): domain Bacteria; phylum Chloroflexota; class Anaerolineae; order Anaerolineales; family Villigracilaceae; genus JANJTV01. The sequence continues at coordinate 20,538 of CAYOGW010000027.1, forward strand.
ATTTGTTTTTTATGATGATGTGCAATACGATAAACGCGGTTGGCGTAACCGAAACCAAATTAAAACAGTTACAGGGAAACAATGGCTGACCATTCCAGTAAACAGCCGCGGTGCTCAAACTGAAAACATCCCAATTCATAAAATCCCAATCTCTTGGGAAACAGAATGGAATAAATCTCATTTTTTATCTTTGCAACATGCCTACCGAAAAGCGCCTTTCTTTAAGAAATATGAGCCTTTGTTAGAGTCTTTTTATCAACGGCATGATGAGTTTTTAGCAGATTTTACAATTGACTTTACAGTGGCGCTGGCGCGAGAGATGGGTATTCACCATACCCAATTTGTTCGTTCTTCAACCTTACAGGCCATCGGAGAAAAGACAGACCGATTAATTAATGTTTTGCAAAAAATAAAAGCAAATCACTATATCAGCGGACCCTCAGCAAAGGACTATATTGAAGCGGATAAATTTGAAAAAGCTAGAATTTCTTTGGAATATATGCAGTACGATTACCCAAGTTATTCTCAACTTTACCCTCCGTATGAACCCTTTGTAAGTATTTTAGATTTATTATGTATGGCAGGTCCAAATGCGCTAGACTATATTGTTGTGGAGCAAAATAAAAATGGAACAAATGAATATAGGGTTTAACCTTCCAGTTTTGGTTGGCAAAGAAATGGACTATATTGCCGAAGCCCTGCAAAATGGACACATTTCTGGTGATGGACCCTTTACCAAAAAATGCCACACACTCCTCGAGCAGCAGTTGGGCGTCGCCAAAGCCCTTTTGACAACATCTTGCACCCACGCTTTAGAAATGGCGGCTATATTATTAAACATTCAAGAGGGCGATGAAGTTATCATTCCAGACTTTACGTTTGTTTCTACAGTAAACGCCTTTGTTTTACGAGGCGCGCGCCCCGTTTTTGTAGATGTTCGCCCTGATACATTGAATTTAGATGAAAATAAATTATCTGCGGCTATTACACCCAAAACCAAAGCCATAGTGCCAGTGCATTACGCGGGCGTCGGTTGTGAAATGGACGCGATCATGGCAATTGCCAATCAACACAAAATAGCAGTGGTAGAAGACAACGCGCACGGCTTATTTGGAAAATACAAAGGCAAATTTTTAGGTACTTTTGGCGCGTTGGCAACCCAAAGTTTTCACGAAACCAAAAACTTTTCCTGCGGAGAAGGCGGCGCGTTATTAATTAACGACCCCGCTTTAGCCGAGCGCGCCGAAATCATCCGAGAAAAAGGAACAAACCGCGCTCGTTTTTTCCGCGGCCAAATTGATAAATATACTTGGGTAGATATTGGTTCTTCTTACCTGCCGTCTGATATGCTGGCGGCTTTTTTGTTGGCGCAACTTGAAGAACGAGTCAAAATTCAAAGCCACCGCCAGCGTGTCTGGGAAATGTACAATATGGCGTTAAGCGACTGGGCAAACATAAACAACGTGCGCGTACCTGTTATTCCCAATCATGCAGAGCAGTCTTATCACATGTTTTATTTGCTGCTTCCAAACCTAGAGATTCGAACCCGCTTCATTGCTCACTTGCGCGAACGAGGCGTCCACAGCGTTTTTCATTATCTGCCGCTTCATCTATCAGATATGGGTCAGCGTTACGGCGGCCAGCTTGGGGATTGCCCCGTTACCGAACAAATCAGTGACCAGTTAGTCCGGCTGCCATTTCACAATGGGCTAACCTCCCAAGATCAAGAACGCGTCATCGATGAAATCGTTAATTTTGAAATTTAACTCAAAGGAAATGCATGTTTAAAAGCTGGCAAAAAAAGCTACAAAATATATCTTTTTCAAACCAATCTATGCCTTGGGTACTTTTGGCTTTTTTAGGCTTGGCATTTGGTCTAATGATTCCTTGGCTGGGCATTTATCAGGATGATTGGCTTTTTGTTTACAACGCTTATGCCCTTGGGCCGCAAGGCATTTACGACTTTATGTTTTATGACGGCACCCCTTTGGTCAGTTATCAAATTAATGCTTTATTTGCCTTGCTTGGTTTTAACCCTATTACTTGGCACATTTTCTCGCTTTTATGCCGTTGGCTAACCGTTATTATCTTTTGGCTTGTACTGCGGCAAATTTGGCCGCAAGCCAGCCGTCAAACTTTTTTCTCCGCCGTTCTATTTGCGCTCTACCCATTTTTTAATTTACAGCCAATGGCGTTAACCTACTCCCATGTCTGGGTGGCTTATTTTTTTCTGGGATTGTCTTTTTATTGGATGATATTATCGATTAAAAATCCTGAAAAATATTGGATGTATACAACCCTTTCGATACTGGCTGGGCTGGTAACGATTTTCTCGGGTGAATATTTTGCTGGCTTAGAGCTGATACGTCCGGTTCTGATAATTTTTATCCTGCAATTCGAAGAATCTTCTATAAAAAACAAAGCCTTAAAAATATTAAAATTTTGGCTTCCATACCTATTAATTTTTGCGGCCTATGTATATTGGCGGTTTTTCTTGTACCAAGTCCCTATCGAAAACCGCAACACACCCACCTTAATTGTTGAGTTATTAAATAACCCGTTAGCTGGCTTGGCTACGATTATTTTTAACTTAATCCCTGATGTGGTTTTAATTGTCATATCTTCTTGGTATACATTGTTAGAACCAAGCTGGTTAGATTTTACAATTCGCATTAATCAATTTGCTTTGGTGTTGGTTATTTTCTCCAGCTTTTTTGCTTACTTTTATTTCAGCAAACAAAAAGAAGAAAAAGCAGCCGAGCAGTCCTTAATTAATTGGCCCATTCAAGCCGCCATATTAGGCTTGGTGATTGTCGTTTTTGGATTAATCCCTCCTTACGTTGGCGGTTTGTTTTTAAATGCTAAAAACCCGCTTTGGAACAGCCGTTTTGGAATGGCATCAATGCTTGGCGCAGCGTTGTTAATCATTGCCCTGCTTGAAACGTTAATTAATTCTCTGCGGGCACGGCGATTGGTTTTGGCTCTTTTGGTTGGGCTGTCTATTGGCTGGCACTTTCGCTACACCAATGATTTTCGCTTGGCGTGGGAGAAACAAACAGAGTTATACCGGCAATTGGTTGTTCGAATGCCCTCTATTTTGCCAAATACCGCCTTAATGGCAGACCACGAAGTTCTTAGCTTGATGGGAGATTACCCCACAGCCTACGCGCTGAACACAATCTATGCGCAGCAAGGGGCAGAAGATGCGGGCCGAATGAAGGTTTGGTTTTACGGCATCAGCACAAACTTTAATAATAAAAAAGAAGAGTTACTGCAAGGAATGCCTTTGTTTACACGGCATCGCTCGATGGTATTTAAAGGTACAAGCCAAGATGCCATTGTTTTTTCTTATGAACCGGGTTTAAGCCAATGTTTGCATGTCATTCGCCCAGCAGATAAAACAGCCCGCATGTTGAATGGCGATTTAAGAGATGCCAGCATTCTTTCTCAACCACAGAGGATTAAACAGGCTGGCGGGTTTAATACTTTTCTGACTGAAGCGTTAAATATTCATCCGCTGCAAAACTGGTGTAATTATTATCAGCAAGCCGATTTGGCACGACAAAATGGTAACTGGCAGCAAGTGGCTGCTGTATGGCAAGAAGCTCAGCAGCTTGGTTTGCAGCCAAATGATGGTTTTGAGTTTTTGCCCTTTGTTGAAGCCTATCTGCGTTTGGAACAACCAGAAGATGCCCTGAAAGTTGCTCTTTTGGTGAAACAATATCAGCCTAGCACACGGCAAACTGTATGTGATTTGTGGGCTACTGTGCTTTCTGAAAGCCAGAGCAGTAGTAGTTTTGAAGATGCGTTTCAAACGTTGAAAACCGAATTGGCTTGTTTAAAATAGTTAATTTTAATTAAATGAAAAATATTCTTATTACCGGCGGGGCAGGTTTTATTGGGGCTAATTTTGTGCGCTGGCTTTTGCAAACAGAGCCAGCGGTTAATCTCATTAATTTGGATTTATTAACCTATGCTGGTTCACTTGAGAATTTAAAAAACCTACCCGATGACTCGCGCCATATTTTTGTACAAGGGGATATTTCAGATAGCAAACTATTAATTAATTTATTTGAACAATATCAAGTGGATACGGTGATTCATTTTGCGGCTGAATCGCATGTCGACAGGTCTATTTTGGGGCCAGTAGATTTTGTGCAAACAAATATTATGGGTACGTTTAATTTGCTCGAAACGGCCAGAAAGGTTTGGGCTGAGTCTGCCGAAGGGTTTAATCGCAAGCGCTTTCATCACGTTTCAACCGATGAGGTGTTCGGCTCGTTAAATCCAACTGATGCGGCGTTTACTGAATTAACATCTTATGATCCACGTTCACCGTATTCTGCCAGTAAAGCGGCTTCAGACCATTTGGTGCGGGCTTATTTTCATACCTATGGGTTACCTGTAACCATTAGTAATTGCTCTAATAATTATGGGCCGTATCAATTTCCTGAAAAATTAATCCCGTTGATGATTCTTAATGCTCTGCAAGGCAAGCCGCTGCCGGTTTATGGAGATGGTTTGCAGGTTCGGGATTGGTTGTTTGTGACAGACCATTGCGAAGCCATTTGGCAGGTGGTGAAAAATGGGCGCTTGGGCGAAACGTATAACATCGGTGGGGGCAATCAGCCGACCAATATTGATTTGGTGCGAGAGATTTGCTCTATTTTGGATGGATTAAAACCAACTGAAAAACCGTATGCTTCGTTAATTAAATTTGTAGCAGACCGCCCAGGGCATGACCGTCGCTACGCGATGGATATTACGAAAATACGAACTGAGTTGGGCTGGCTGCCAAAACATGATATTGAGAATGGCTTGCGAGATACGGTGCAATGGTATTTAAATAATGTAGATTGGGTGCAAGCAGTTGCGGCGCAGGGCGGGTTTAGCGAATGGGTAGAGAAGAATTACAGCGGGAGAAACGCATGAAAGGGATTATTTTAGCAGGCGGGCGCGGCACGCGCTTGTACCCGTTAACGATGGGTGTTAGCAAGCAGTTGCTGCCAGTGTATGACAAGCCCATGATTTACTATCCGCTTTCGATGTTAATGCTGGCGGGCATAAAAGAAATTTTAATTATCAGTACACCCGAAGATTTGCCCCAGTTTAAGCGTTTGCTGGGTAGCGGTGAGCAATGGGGCGTATCTTTTTTTTATACGTCTCAAGCCGAGCCGCGCGGATTGGCCGATGCGTTTTTGTTAGGAGCAGACTTTATTAACGACCAGCCATGCAGCTTAATCCTGGGTGATAATTTGTTTTTTGGCACCGGTTTATGGGATGATTTAAAATTAGCGGCTGAGATTACGGACGGCGCAAAAATATTTGCTTACCCTGTGCGAGATCCGCAATCTTACGGTGTGATTGAGTTTGATGCGAGCGGAAAAGCCATCA
>CAYOGW010000028.1:0-24649 GCA_964403635.1 uncultured Anaerolineaceae bacterium
ACTTGCCAAATGACATGGCTTGATTGTTAGAACCCTGCGCTTGACGGAAAATCCACCAAAATAAACCAGCCAATAAAATGAAAGGCAACACATATCCAAGCACGCTTAAAACGGCTAACCAAGTGCTCGGCGGGCTCACTTCAATTTGAAGATTTTTTGCGGTAAGTTGCTCTGGCGAAACGCCTAAAGCGCGGAGTTGTTCAACCAAGGTTGCTCCGGCTTCTTTTTGAACAATCCGCTCAACATTTTCAGAATCGCCTACATAAATGGCGCGAACACTGTCATCTGTTTCAATGACAATTCGTTTAACATTTCCAGCCTGAATATCAGCCGCAAGGACATTAAGTGTCAACACTTCTTCACTGGCGGGCTGCTGGCGTACCTGAAAATAGACCATTGCCACAATTGCGATAAATAACAAGACGTAAATGATTAAAGATTGGTTTCGAGAATTATTCACAAAGACCTCCTATACGGTCGGGAATGATTATACCAACCCACAGGGATTGTTTTTGCCATGGAGATGGTTTTTATACAAGATTCTAATGAAAGGTTTAACTTTGTTTTAGGCGTCAATATCTAAAATTACCGGGCAATGATCTGAACCAGTCACATCGTCATAAATAATGACATCATTAACCTTACTGGCAAGCGCTTGAGATACGAGAAAATAATCAATTCTCCAGCCGATATTACGCTGGCGCGCGGCAAAACGATAGGTCCACCATGTATATTGCTCTCGCTCAGGATACTTTTTACGATAGACATCTACAAAGCCTTTTTGCAAAAACTTTTCTACCCATTCCCGCTCTTCAGGTAAAAAGCCAGATGTTTTTTGATTTTCAGTTGGATTTTTTAAATCAATGGGCATATGCGCGGTATTAAAATCTCCTGTAATAATAATATTTTCGCCTTTTGCATGCAGCTCATCGCAAGCGTCTAATAGATGAGAATAAAAATCTAACTTGTAATCAACGCGATCTTGACCTCGTTGCCCATTGGGAAAATAATTATTGTATAAAAGGAAATTTTCATGTCGTGAACGTAAAACGCGGCCTTCCACATCAAATTTTTCTACCCCTAAACCAAGTTGAACTTCTACCGGAGGGCTTCGAAACAAAGTGGCTACCCCGCTATAGCCCGGGCGTTCAGCAGGGTTCCAAGCCCAGGTATAACCAGGGAAATCTTTCTGCGCATCCGTCAATTGATCGGGCCGACCTTTAATTTCTTGAAAACAAATTACATCTAAATTTTGAGCCAAAACCCATTCTTTAATGCCTTTTCCTAAGGCGGCGCGGATTCCATTAATATTCCAAGTGCAAATTCGCATGATATATCCTTTGTGGTAAACTTAAAACGTTATTGATTTATCCTTTTTTTATTATTTCCGGTCAATTGTTACACACAAATAAGAATAGTACAAACGTGACAACTCTTGAAAACGTACGCATTCTGTGTATTGAAGATGAACCCGAAATGATTGAATTAATTGGGCTTATTTTATCGCGGCGAGGTTTTCAGGTAGAAGGAGCCAACAGCGGAGAATTAGGTATTCAAAAAGCAAAAGAAACTCCCCCAGACATCATCCTGTTAGATTTGATGATGCCAGGCAAAGACGGTTGGGATGTTTTTCAAGAATTAAAATCACATCCTACCACCAACAAAATTCCAGTCATTGTAGTTACTGCAAAAGCTCATAATATAGATAAAGTACTTGGACTACACATCGCAAAAGTAGATGACTATATTGCCAAACCGTTTAGCCCTAAAGAGCTCATTCTCAGCGTAGAAAAAACACTAAAAAAACAGGGGAGCAACGGGGCGGCGTAAGTCGCTCATTTTCTTTAAATGCAAAAAAAGATTTCAGAACTTCACAACCTTACACATCCTTTAAATTCAGCCATTCAAGTTAAATGGTGCGATTCGTTTTTAACCAAACTAAAAGGTTTTACATTCCGTAAATCTTTAACCTTTACTGAAGGCTTGGTATTAGTAGAAAAGCGAAACAGCCGCATAGAGACCAGCATCCATATGTTGTTTGTTTGGACTAATTTGGCTGTAATTTGGGTAAATACTGAATTCCAAGTAGTAGATACCGTTCTCGCAAAATCTTGGCAACCTGTTTATATTTCATCAAAACCCGCATGTTACACGATTGAAATACACCCCGACCGATTAAGTGAATTTCACATTGGAGATATTATTCATTTTGAACACAAAAATCACTAGTCTTCTCATTGCGATTAGTCTTCTCTTTATCTTATTCACCCCTGTTGCCGCACAAGAGCCAACCCCCACGCCCAGTGCCGTCGAAGGTCCAATTTACATTATTCAGTCGGGAGACAGCCTGAGCGGAATCGCAGCGCGGTTTAATATCTCACTGGATGAATTATTAAAAGCCAATAACATACTTGATCCAAACGCCATCTCTGCAGGAGATCAATTAATAATTCCGGGGCTTGAAGGCGTACAAGGCATCCTTGCTACCGAAATCATTGGTTATGGCGAAACCTTAAAAAATATCAGCCGCCGGAATGGCGTCGCAAGTTCCTTTTTATTTAAATTAAACCACATCACTAGCCCTTCAGAAATGTACGCCGGAGTAAGTGTCATAGTGCCGCAAACGGATAGCAGCCTGCTGGCAATTAAACGAACCACAATAACGCAGGGACAGTCTGGTTTAGAGTTGGCAATTCAAAATAACACCACCCCTTGGGGAATAGCGCTTCAAAATCAGATGACTGAAACATGGGCTTTTTTACCAGAAGATATTTTATATGTATTAGGCAATAGTTCTGATGAAGGACAAGCAAGCGGGCTCCCGACAGCCTTACAAAAAGTAACTGTCTCTCCCCTACCTGCAACGCAAGGCCGAACAACAAAAATTATCGTTGAAACCGTCCCTGGCGCAACCATCACTGGTGTTTTAGTAGATCATCCGTTGGCTTTTTTTCATGACGAAAATAATCAATGGGTTGCATTGCAAGGTATTCATGCCTTATTAGAGCCAGGACCATATCCGTTAAAACTTCATGTAACCTTGCCCGATGGAACTCAACAATCCTTTGAACAAATGATTCTGATTCAAAGCGGATTTTATCCTGACGACCCTTTATTGCTGGTAGAACCTGAAACCATCGACCCAAAAATTACCGAACCTGAATTAAATCAAATTTTAGCCATTGTGAGCCAAAACAGTTCTGAAAAATTATGGAAGGGAATTTTTCAAAGTCCTTCTTATTTTAATGATTGTTTCACATCTCGCTTTGGAAACCGCCGAACTTACCTTGGCTCTGGAACAGAACAAAAATACTTCTCCTTTCATACTGGCTTAGATTTTTGCGGCGGTGTTGACTTACCTATAACCGCGCCGGCCGCAGGGAAAGTTGTCTTCGCAGGACCATTAACAATTCGCGGCAATGCCACAATTATCGATCATGGCTGGGGCATTTTCAGTGGTTATTGGCATCAATCCAAAATCGAAGTTCAAGTGGGTCAAACAGTTTCTACAGGTGATTTAATCGGTTATGTAGGCGGCACTGGGCGGGTCACTGGCGCCCACCTCCATTGGGAGATTTGGGCCAATGGCATTCAAGTTAATCCCATCGAATGGCTCGAAAATACATACCCATAGTTCGGTAAATTCTTACCTATAATAGACTTAATTAATTGGTTCTAAACAAAGGAAAAATCATGAACGAAATGATTACGTACTTAAAACAAAGCGACATCTTCTACCAATTTACTCAAACTCAATTAGAGTTGGTAGCCAATTTATGTCAAGAAATTAAACATGGCGCAAATGAAGTAATTTTTGAAGAAAACACCAACAACAAAGAGCTTTACATCATCATTCAAGGTGATGTTGAGATATTAGTAGACCCGAGCATTGTGGGTAGCAAACAAGAAAATGGGGAAAAGGTTGTCGTTGCTACCATGCGCCGCGGGCAATGCTTTGGAGAAATTGCACTGGTAGATGAAGGGCTTCGTTCAGCCACAGCCAGAGCTAAAACAAAAGATACTCGTTTACTAGTCATTCACCGCGATAAATTAATCATGCTCTGCGATACGTACCCGCAATTGGGTTACCGGTTAATGCACAATCTAGCCGCCGACTTAGCCATGAAAATCCGAAATTCCGATTTGCGTATTCGCGAAAGATTACTCTACACGCAAAAATAATTTCTAGAAGACTCAAGGTAAATTAGTTTCAGTTCTGATTCATAAACTATATTTAACTTGACCTTTTCACTAAAGGTAAGTAATATTCCCGTTTAGTCTTGAATTAAGCTAACTGAAAGTTTTTACATTATTGTTAGTAGATTCAAGCGAAAGCGCCCGGCTTTCCGGGTAAAAAAAATTCTATCTACCCTATAGGAGGAAGAAGAATGAAACGTTTATTTTCTGTTTTAGCGCTTTTGGTGATTGCCAGCATGGTACTCGCCGCTTGCGCCCCCGCCGCAGCCCCTGCGACGGAAGAAGCTGCAGCATCTTCATCTGAAGCCGCTGCCTCTTCATCTGAAGAAGGTGCCATGGAAGCAAAAGTAATTAAAATTGCTTCCCAGTCCCCACTTTCTGGTGGCCAGTCCGTTTTGGGCGTGGACATCAAACGTGGTGCCGAATTGGCCCTCTCCCAACTTGCTGGCCCTTTGGCCGAAATGGGCTACAAAGTTGAATTAGCTCCGTTTGATGATCAGGCTAACCCTGACACCGGCGTTGCTAATGCCAAGCAAATTGTTTCCGACCCTGCTATCGTCTGCGGTGTTGGTCACTTGAACTCTGGCGTTATGATTCCTTCATCTGAAGACTATCACACCGCTGGCTTGGCTTTCGTATCCCCCGCCAACACCAACCCAACCGTTACCGATCGTGGCTATCTCGAAGTCAATCGTATCGTAGGTCGTGATGATGTTCAGGGTGTTGTTGCCGCTCAGTTCGCTTATGACCAGGGCGTCAAGACCGTCTTCATCGTACATGACAAGACTTCTTACGGCCAAGGTGTTGCCACCTTCTTCCAGCAAAAAGCTGAAGAACTCGGCATGACCGTTGTTGGTTTCGAAGGTACTGAAGAAAAAGCTAACTTCGACGCTTTATTGACCCCTCTCTTGGCTTCTAACCCCGATATGCTCTACTTCGGTGGTATTTATGACCAAGCTGGTGTTTTGTTCAAGCAAGCTCGCGAAAAAGGCTATGCTGGTACCTTCATGGGCCCAGATGGTATGGACTCCACTGCTTTGGTTGAAATTGCTGGCGCCAGCTTGCTCGATGGCGGCGGAATGTTCTACTCCACCGTTGCTGGTCCTGCTTCCCTCTACCCCGGCACCGCCAAGTTCGTTGAAGATTTCACTTCAACCTTCGGTTCTGCTCCTCAACCTTTCGCTGCCCAAGCTTACGATGCCATGGCCATTTGTTTGAAAGCCATTGAAAACGTAGCCAAAGACGGCGAAGTAACCCGCGAGGGTGTTGCCAATGCCATTCGTGCATTGACTGACTTCCCTGGTATCACCGGCACCTATACTTTCAACGCCATTGGTGATGCGGCTGTTGCTCAATACTTCGTGATCAAAGTTACTTCCACTGATCCTGCGAAGTGGGGCGAGAATGCAGTTGTCCAAACCTTGGACATTGCTCCTCCATCCAAATAAGTTAGATTAGCTTTACACCTCCCGACTTCGACATCGAAGTCGGGAGGATTTGTACTTCCCGGGAGAACCCATGAAGCGATATTTCACCAACATCAATTTCCGAGAGTTATTCTTACCAATTGGGCAAATGATTTTGTTTTCCCTTGGTAGTGCTGTAGTGATGTCTTTAATCGTTTTATTAATTGCATTATTACTTGATCCAACAGCAGTTGGGCAAGATATATTAGCAAAATATAAAATGACTCTACTAACATTTACACTGATTAATCTTCCGCAAGTTGTTCTTGATGGGCTCGTCATTGGCTTTGTATACGCCGCTATTGCTTTGGGTTATACAATGGTCTATGGCGTACTTGAATTTATTAATTTTGCTCATAGTGAAATTTTTGCCGTTGGCGCATTTGTCGGAGTAGAAATTCTCATTACTCTTAATATTGCGGGTGTACTTACCTCAGCATCTGAATTAATGGCATATTTTTGGCTCTTAGTAGCCTTGGTTGCTGGCATGCTCGTAGCCGGAGCATTGGCTGTTACAGTAGAAAGAGTTGCTTACCGCCCACTACGCGGTGCCCCTCGCTTGGTTCCACTAATTTCTGCAATTGGTGTATCGTTTTTGCTGCAAGATGTTATTCGCTTGGTAGAAAGCTTAACCACCGGACAATTTCACCGCATTATCCCCACTTTTGGTAATTTTGATACTCGTCTGGCAATTGGCACTCTCACATTAAATGATTTTGCAACCCCCATAACCATACAAATTAAATCTATTATTGTGATTGTGATAGCACTAATGATGTTGGTCGCATTGAACTACCTTGTAAATGCCACAACCGTTGGAAAAGCAATTCGTGCTGTAGCTCAAGATCGGTCTACCGCAAGCTTAATGGGTATTGACGTTAATCGCATTATTTCATTAACTTTCTTAATTGGCGGTTTACTTGGTGGTGCCGCTGGTGTGCTGTACGCACTAAAATTTACCCGCATAGATCCATTTGTTGGCTTCTTCCCCGGATTAAAGGCCTTTACCGCCGCGGTTCTTGGCGGAATTGGCAACTTAACTGGCGCGCTTCTCGGTGGAATCGTACTTGGCATGCTAGAGACATTTGCGGGAGCATTTTTGTCAGTCTTTACAATGGGCGCCGCTGGATCTGAATATAAAGATATCTTCGCATTTGCCATATTAATCCTTGTACTCATTTTCCGCCCGCATGGCTTGATGGGCGAAAACGTTTCGCAAAAGGTTTAGGAGAAACGCAAATTATGAATCTAACATTCCTTAAAGACCTATCAGCAAACTTGCAAAAAGGATTATGGCCTTATGCGCTTGCATTAGTACATATCATCGTTGGCACATTGTTAGTTTATGAAAGCCCACGTTCAATTATCGCGTTCTTGATATTAATATCATCCCTATTTACGCTGTACATAATTAAAGTAGATGTTCGCTTTAAAATAGTCGTGGGAGCAATCATGATGTTGCTCATCATGCCTATTTTAGGGATGAGAAATATTTTTTATCTCGAAGTGATTTTTCAAATTAGTGTATTTGCTGCCTTAGCCCTTGGTCTCAACATCGTTGTTGGTTTTGCAGGGCTTTTAGATTTAGGCTACGTAGCGTTTTACGCGGTAGGAGCCTACCTGTGGGCATTCTTTGGTTCGCAACAATATTTCGCCATGGGGTATGCGCCAGGAACTCAACCTGCCAACCTACCTTTCCTATTATCTAGTGATGCCTTTTATCTATTTATCTTTATTGGCATCATTGCAGCCGCAATTACTGGCATTCTACTTGGCTTGCCCGTTCTTCGCTTACGAGGCGACTATCTCGCCATTGTTACCTTAGGATTTGGTGAAGTAATTCGTGTGCTGGCAAACAACCTAGACAAACCAGTTAACCTCACCAACGGACCGCAAGGGATTACCCCCGTGCAGCGCCCCTCTCTGCCGCTAGAATTAGTAGACACAATAAATAACTCTCTCAGTGGCATCATTGGACATACCATTGACCAAGCCATTTTATACAATGTAATGTTTTACCTGATGTCACTGGTAGTGATTGTGGTGATCATTTTTGTAACGAGAAATTTAGAAGACTCAAAATTAGGTCGAGCATGGACAGCCATTCGAGAAGACGAAACTGCCGCGATAGCGATGGGTATTCCACTTGTTCGAATGAAACTATCCGCATTTGCAATTGGCGCTTCCTTTGCTGGCGCAATGGGAGTTTTATTCGCGGCAAATCGAACCTTCGTCAGCCCTGAATCGTTCTCCTTCATGCAATCTATCGGTGTATTGGTCATGGTTATTTTAGGTGGCACTGGCAGCATCCCTGGCGTAATTCTTGGCGCTGCAACTGTAACCATCTTAAACTTACAAATCCTACAAGGCTTTTCGCTCTACCTGAGCCAATTGCGGCAAAGCGACGAAATAATTCCTGTGATTAATTTTGCTTGGAAAAATCTCTCTACACAACTTGATCCAGCAAAATACCAACGGCTTTTATTTGGCATCATTTTAATTTTGATGATGATTTTCAGGCCAGCCGGTTTGATTCCGTCATCTCGTCGTAGCCGTGTCGCTGCCGAGACAGTCACAGACAAAAGCTAAGGAAATCTCACATGACACTACTAAAAACTTCCGAAGTTGTTAAACGATTTGGCGGGCTGACTGCCGTCAATAAAATGACCTTTTCATTGGATAAAGGTGAAATTGTAAGTATCATTGGCCCAAACGGCGCAGGTAAAACGACCTTCTTTAACACCCTCACAGGCATCTATACACCAGAAGAAGGCTCAATTGATTTTCAAAACGATTCAATCATTGGCTTACGACCAGACCAAATTGCAGCCCGTGGAATTGCGCGTACCTTTCAAAATATCCGTCTTTTTAATAATATGACGGTGCTTGAAAATATTTTGGTGGGTATGCATGTTCATCTCAAGCAAAACCCAGTTGGGGCAGTATTTCGGCTTCCACCATTTAAAAAAGAAGAAGCGCAATCTGAAAAAGCCGCCTTCGAATTAATGCGTTATGTTGGTTTGCCAGATGTTGCCAATGAATTGGCTCGCAACTTACCTTATGGAGATCAACGCCGCGTAGAAATTGCCCGTGCATTAGCTGCAGACCCTGCCTTGCTTTTGTTAGATGAGCCTACTGCTGGCATGAACCCACAAGAAACCGAAGATGCTATCCGCTTGTTCCGTAGAATTCGCGATGAAAAAGGAATTACCGTCCTCCTCATTGAACATGATATGCGCGTTGTAATGAATATTTCTGAGCGTATTAGCGTGATGGATTATGGAATTAAAATTGCAGAAGGTTCTCCCAAAGAAATCCGCGCTGACCAACGCGTAATTGAAGCCTACCTTGGCCGCGGAGCAGTTGCTGGTCAGCACGAGGAGAAAATTAAATGAGCCTATTAACCCTTGAAAATGTACACAGTTACTACGGCCACATCCACGCCCTAAAAGGTATCAATTTAACTGTTAATGAAGGTGAAATTGTTACCCTGATTGGTGCGAATGGTGCAGGCAAAACAACGACACTAAGAACCATTTCAGGCATGATCCATCCTCGCGTAGGAAAAGTCATCTTAGATGGCAAAGATATTTCGCAAATGGATTCTCATCTCATTGTGCAAGCCAAACTTGGGCATGTTCCAGAAGGTCGAGGTATTTTTCCGAAACTAACCGTTCGAGAAAATTTAGAAATCGGTGCGTTTATTGAAAATGACCCAGCAAAAATTAGTTCTCGCATGGAACACGCCTTCGAACTCTTCCCCCGTTTAAAAGAACGTGTAAACCAAAAAGGTGGAACGCTCTCTGGCGGCGAACAACAAATGTTAGCCATTGCTCGCGGTTTGATGATTCAACCGCGCGTATTAATGCTTGATGAACCATCTATGGGTCTTGCCCCTGTTTTAGTCGAACTAATTTTCGATATCATTAAGACACTCAACGAACAGGGTACAACCATCTTATTAGTAGAGCAAAACGCTCTTATGGCACTTTCCATCGCCCACCGCGGATATGTTTTGCAAACTGGCGAATTGGTCGTAACTGATACTGCTAAAAACCTTAAGAAAAATGCCATGGTCCAAAAAGCGTATCTTGGCATAGATTAATTTTTTGCAACCTAACAAAACGCAGAGGCCGCAATTGGGTTGTCTCTGCGTTTTTTATTTTAGGAGAAACCATGCCCGCTGCTGAAATAATCACCATTGGAACCGAGCTATTGTTAGGCGAAATTGTAGATACTAACTCTGCTTATTTGGCTCGTAAACTTCGCTCCTTAAATGTTGATGTTTTTCGAACATCCACCGTAGGAGATAATATCAACCGCATCGCCGAAATCTTAAAAGAAACTCTCCAACGCACAGAGATAATCATCACAACCGGCGGGCTAGGCCCAACAGTTGATGACCCTACCCGAGATGCGGTAGCGCTGGCTGTGAACGTCTTAAGCGAATTCCGCCCAGAGCTTTGGGAACAAATTGTTGAACGGATGGCACGTTTCGGGCGGCCCGCCGGAGAAAATCAAAAAAAACAAGCGTATATCCCCGCTGGAGCAATCGCATTAAAAAACCCTGTGGGTACTGCCCCTGCTTTTATTTACGAAATTGGTAGAAAATGTATTATTTCTTTACCGGGAGTACCCAGCGAAATGGAATACTTGGCAGAAAACGAAGTATTTCCTTACTTAATTAAAAAATACCAATTAACTGGCTTAATTAAAGCGCGAATATTACACACAGCGGGCATTGGCGAATCAATCATTGATGAACACATAGCGCATTTTGAAAAATTAGCAAACCCAACAGTAGGGCTGGCTGCCCACTACGGGCAAGTAGATATTCGAATTACCGCAAAGGCAGATTCCGAATTAAAAGCAGATGCTTTAATTGCTGAAATTGAACATGAAATTAGAAAAAGTCTTGAAGAACATATCTATGGCGTTGATGACGATACATTAAATGCTGTAACTCTTAATAAATTACTAGCGCAACAATGGTCTCTTAGCATTGTAGAAGCTGGTAGCAACGGTCAGTTTTCTCAAATTCTTAGCCAAACCAAATCAGAGGTTTTTGTAAGTGGAAAAATAATAGCAACAAACCCAACAGAAGAAGAATTAATAAATGAAGTGAAAAAAGAAATGGGTGCTTTTGGAACAAATTGTGGCGCTGGCATTCTTATTACCCCGAGCGAAGGCCAAACCAATTGTTTAATTTACATCCTATCGCCAGAATGGGAAATTAAACAATTGAAAAGCTATGGCGGACATCCTAAAAACGCTGCCGTTTGGGCGGTCACCAACACGCTTGATATCATTCGGCGCAAATTAAATTGATTTATGAGTAAGAACAATCTTAACAAGGTAGCATCATTCATTTGGATTATTAATTTGCTGACTGGGTTTAGCTTAATTGCAATTTTTCTTGTTTTTTGGCAACCAAACTTAAATCCTAAATCAGAAAGCGTTCCAGCAGAACCGCTGGAAACCAATTTGCCAACACGGACCCCTGCCCCAACCATTACTCCGGTTCCCCCACCAACCCAACGGGCAACCATTACACCGTGGCCTACGCCCTCACCAGGACCAAGCGTTACTCCGCTGCCCCAACCTCCCAGCAATTTAACCATCATTGGCTATTCCGAAGAAAAACGCCCGTTAGAAGTGTTTCGTTTTGGAAATGGACCTAAAGCTAAATTAATCGTAGCGGGAATTCATGGTGGGTATGAATGGAACACGGTGGCGCTGGCAAACGAATTAATCGTCTATTTAAACGATCATCCCGAAGTGGTGCCAGCCGATACTACGCTTTACATTCTCCCCAACCTTAACCCGGATGGTTACGCGCGCGTGCATGGCGTAGAAGGCCGTGTAAACGCAAATGGAGTAGATTTAAACCGAAACTGGCCATATAACTGGAAATCGGACTGGAATCGGGATGGTTGCTGGATTTGGCGGCCAGTAACCGGTGGCGATTACGAGGCTTCTGAAGCTGAAACAAAAGCATTAATTGCTTATATCGACTCGGTTAAACCTACAGCTTTAATTAGCTATCATAGCGCCGCGTTGGGCATTTTTGCAGGCGGGCTGCCCGAATTCCCGCCATCTGTTCGTTTGGCAGAAGCCGTTGCCGAGGTTACCAACTACCCATGGCCGCCCATTGATACTGGCTGCCAATATACCGGAAACTTAACGGATTGGGCTGCCAACACACGCGGAATACCTTCTATTGATATTGAATTAACCAACCATCGCAACACAGACTATATTCAAAACCTACGTGTTTTACAAGTCTTTTTGAGCTGGCAACCCTGACAATGCTGTATTATCCTCATCCAAAACTGGAATAGTAAAGAAGAACTTTGCGCCGCGGTCCACCGCCGCATCAACCCAAACCCGCCCTCCGTGCCGCAGAACAACCCGCTGAACAATTGCTAAGCCAATCCCCGTACCTTCAAACTCATCTTCATGATGTAAACGATTAAACACCCCAAATAATTTATTGGCATAACGCATATCAAAACCAATGCCGTTATCATTTACAAAATAAATAATCTCATTACCGTTAACTTCTGCGCCAACTGAAACCACCGCCTGCTCACGAGCCCGCGAATACTTTAATGCGTTATCAATTAAGTTGGCGAAAATTTGCCGTAACATGGCATAGTCTGCGACACAATCTGGCAAATGCCCAATCTCAAATGTGACTTTTCTGGAGGCGGTTTCACCCTCGAAAGAAGCAATTACATCCTCTACTAAGCCCAAAACGTATACCGTTTGAGGATAAAGGTTGCCTTTACCCAAACGAGAAAATGCCAGCAAGTCATCAATTAACATACCCATTTTGCGAATGTTCTCACGAATTCGGTTTAAATTTCCCAATCCATCTTTGTCTAGTTGACTGGCATGGTTTTGAAATAAAAGTTCAGAAAACCCGCTGACTGCCCGCAATGGTGCTCTTAAATCATGAGAAACGGTGTAAGAAAAGGCTTCCAATTCTCGCGCAGAGATTTCTAACTCAGAAGTGCGTTCTTGCATTTGAACTTCAAGCTCATCTTTAAGATGAATAATGGCTTTTTCTTTCTCTCGCCGAGAAGAAATATCTTGCAAAACAGATAAAAACCGACCATTAGAAAGTTTTCTGGTGCTGCCGATGACACTGATTAAATTGCCATCTTTACAAACCATTAAACGTTCACCACTCACGGTTTCCCCATCAAATATCTTTTGATAGCGAAAAGGCCGATTGGCTAAGTCGTTCGGTTCAATTAATGTAACTGGGTTAAGTCCTATTAGCTCATCTATTTCATAACCCAACATGGTAGATGCAAATTGATTGGTCTCTACGATTTTAAAATCTTGATCCATCACCCAAACAGCCAACGGCGCTTCATTAATTAAAATTCGATAATTAATTTCCTCATTTTTTAATCGAACTTCATTTTGCTTAAGGTCGTCTATTTGTTTTTGAAGCTGGTTTGCCTTGTAAACAATAGCGATGATTAAGATAAAAAATAAAAAGGTTAAAAGATAATTAATTTCAGCTGCTTGGAAATGAACGAAAATAAAGACAGAAAAAACAAAAATACTTATTATTAATAAGTAAGTGTTTCTTGCAACAAAGTTTTTCAAGCCATTCATGGTTGAATTATATTTGATGAAAGCCTTCACATACTTTACAGGTAAAATTCAATTTCGTTACAACTTTAGAGGAAAGAGATATAAAATGAGAAAAATACTAATTTTTTGTATGCTACTATTAAATTCTTGCGCCGAGCCGCTTGCAATTTCGTCTGCACCTGACATTAAAGCAACAAATACCGTTGTTATAACTCCCAGCAGTACCCTTCCACCAACCCAAGAACCAGTTCCATCCCTAACAGCCACTAGCACCCCAACACCCCACCCTCTGACCATTGAAGCCATGCGAGCAAGAGAGTACCCAGGCAGCGAAATTATCTTTGAAGAAACTCTGGCGGCAGGCAGCAATTACAGCCGCTATCTTGTATCTTATCGCTCTGAGGGATTAAAAATTTATGCCTTAATGACCATACCCAATGGTCAGAGACCAGCTTCAGGGTGGCCCGTTATCATCTTTAATCATGGCTACATCCCACCAACTCAGTATCGCACAACGGAACGCTACATCGCTTATGTAGATCATATCGCCCGCTCTGGGTATATTGTTTTTCGCGCAGATTATCGTGGGCATGGCGATTCGGAAGGAGAGGCACGAGGCGGGTATGGTTACCCCGATTACACGGTTGATGTGCTCAACGCGACCGCCAGCATGAAACGCTATGTGGACGCAGACCCCAATCGGATTGGAATGTGGGGGCATTCGATGGGCGGTTATATTACGCTAAGAAGCATGGTTATAGACCAAGATATTAAAGCGGGTGTCATTTGGGCCGGGGTTGTTGCCAGCTACCCAGATTTGCTCTATAACTGGCGTAGAACTACCTCCATTTTTGCAACACCTATCCCTGCATCTTGGCGCTCTTGGCGGGCTAGTTTGGTTGAAACCTACGGCACCCCTGAAGAAAACCCGCAGTTTTGGGCTTCTATCTCTACCAACACTTTTATAAACGAAATTTCTGGCCCTGTTCAATTACATCACGGCACGGCAGATGAAGATGTGCCTGTAGAATTCTCTACCATGGCTTATGCACAGTTACTTTCGGCAGAACAAATTGCCGAACTTTATACCTATGAAGGGGATAACCACAATATTAGCAATTACTTTAGCGCTGCCATGCAACGAACCTTAGAGTTTTTCGATAAGTATGTTAAAAATATTCCTGAAAATTAATTTTTTATTTAATGATAAATAATTGGTGTTGAGTTACTATATTAAAATAAATAAAAGGAGCCTAAATGACAAATAAAGCCGATGTATTGCTTATTAATGCCCATGTTTTAACCATGGATGAACACTTTACCCAGTTCAAATCTGGCGCGGTAGCTATTTTAAATGACTCGATTGTAGCCGTTGGCTCAGAAGCAGAGATTAAACAAAACTTTACAGCCGAAAAAATGGTGGATTGCGGCGGAAAAATTGTTATGCCGGGCTTGGTGAATGCCCACACCCACATCCCTATGACCTTGCTACGTGGTTTAGCAGATGATTTAAGGCTAGATGTATGGTTAATGGGCTATATGATGCCCGTAGAAAGAGAGTTTGTCTCTCCCGATTTTGTGCGGCTAGGTAGTTTAATCGGCTGCGCAGAAATGATTCGCAGCGGCATTACCAGTTTTGCTGATATGTATTATTACGAAGAAGACGTTGCCAAAGCCGCGACAGAAGCTGGTATGCGCGGCGTGTTGGGGCAAACGGTTCTTAAGTTCCCTAGCCCAGATGCAAAATCGTGGGAAGATTCTCTCGCCATGGCGCGTGATTTTATTAAACGCTGGAAGGGTCACCCGCTCATCGTTCCTTCCGTTTCGCCCCATGCCCCCTATACTTGCACCGATGAAATACTGCGCGCCACCGCCCAATTGGCTGCCGAATTTGATGTGCCGCTACACACTCATCTTTCTGAAACATCTTTTGAAGTTGAAAACATGCGCAACGAAAACGGCATGCCGGTTATCCCTTATGTTAAGAAACAAGGCTTACTAGAAGCCAAGGTTTTAGCCGCGCATTGTGTTCACATTGATGAAGGTGAAATGAGAACCCTGCTTCATGTTGGCGCGGGGGTTTCTCACAATCCGTCTTCAAACTTAAAATTAGCATCGGGTATGGCGCCGGTCCAAAAAATGCTCGAAGTGGGATTAAACGTTGGTATTGGCACAGACGGCCCCGCTTCAAACAACGACCTAGATATGTTTGAAGAAATTCGTTTAGCCGCCTTTATTGCCAAAACCGCCAGTAACGACCCCACTGCCCTGCCCGCTAACCAAGCATTAGCCATGGCAACGCGGGTTGGCGCACAAGCCATGCATATTGGGCATATCACTGGCTCGTTAGAAGTTGGAAAACGAGCAGATTTAATTCTCGTAGACTTAAACACCCTGCATAGTTCTCCAAAATTTGAAAGAGACCCAAACAGCACCTATGCTCAAATTGTTTACGCGTCAAAATCCACTGATGTTACCGATGTGATGGTCAACGGCAAATGGCTAATGCGCAACCGAGAGCTGCTCACCCTTAACCAAAAAGATTTATTGCAGCAAGCCGCCAGTTATGCCAAACGCATAGATACCTTCTTAATGGCCCGCGAGCAATCGGTTCTTTCAAAATTAATCGCTCTTGGTGGCTCCAGCGAAGAAGAAAGTTTTGAAGTTCAGCTGAAAATTAAAGTCAGTGATATTCCTAGCATTAAAAAATCAATTGAAGCTTTTGGTTTTGAAGTAATTTACGAAAGACATTACCGCCAATACGATCACTACTTCTCCTTTGATGACCCAACACAAGGCAGATTACGCTACCGCGAAGATGATTTTATCGACTCTAAAGGAAAAGTAAGTACTGTCCGCACCCGATTAACTTTGCTCGGAAAAACAAGAGAAGATGAATTCGCTGACGATGTCTTACTCTCTCGCTCGCGCTATTTAGCTCCCGCTTCACAAACTCTGCGCTTTTACCGAGAATACTTTAAACCCAGCGACGAAAAAGTGATTGAAAAAGACCGCTTACGCTGGTTTGTGAAACACCAAGGCGAAGAGTTTTATATCAATTTAGATACAGTAGAAAAGCCAGATATGGGTCACTTCTTAGAAATTAAAAGCCGTACATGGTCTAGCCGTGACGCGCAAAAGAAAGCCAAATTAGCCGCCCAGTTGGTAAAAGCGCTTGGTGTAAACGAAGAACACCAAACCAACGACTATGTAGAAATGTTAAAGTAGGATTGTATGGGTCGAATTTTTCGCATTACTGCAAAATTAATCTCTTTACTGCTTGCAATTGCTTTCATCATTACATTCTTAATTGCCATGACATTAAGTAATGCTGAAAACAAAATATTAAATGCTGAAACCTACATCAATGCCTTGGCACAAGATGACATTTATCAACAATTGCCTTCTTTTTTAGCCAGTCAAATTGTAGCCAATTTATCATCGAGAGATTCGGCCGAACCAAATGGCGAAGAAACTCCCGTTTTTCTAAAATATCTCACCGTGCAAGATTGGAAAATATTACTAGAATTAATTCTCCCACCCGAGAGTATGCGCACCATAACAGAAGCGGCCATTACCGACTTTTTTAATGTGATGAGTGGTCAAGCTCAAAAAGCTGTTATTAACCTACGCCCTATTAAAGAACAATTAAATGAGCAAGGCGTAGAAGCCTTTTTGCAAATATTAAGAGCACAGCCCGCTTGCACACCTGAACAAGCCATAGAACTTGAACAAACCTTCACGTTGGGTGGAGACTTAAATATTCTTTGTAGACCAAGCGAAGAGCAAATGTTTGCCATGCGACCCCAAATTGAAGCTTCTCTTGATGTTGAAATTGCTAGCTTAGAAGATGAAATTCTTATTATCGACGCAACAGAATCAGATGCTGTTAATTCTTTTCAGGAATTGCGCCGATTAATGCGATTAAGTTTAATGATTCCATTAATCTTGATGACCTTAATCACACTTTTAGCAGTTCGCACCCTAAAAAATTGGCTGCGGTGGTGGGGGTTGCCGCTCGCCATAAGCGGCGGATTAATGGTTATTTTTGGTTTCACCGGCTCACCCATCATTGCCGTTCTCATCCGCCAATTACCAACAGCAACGAATGATCAGTCTGCTTTAACCGCAAGCCTCATCTTAGGGGTATTTCAGTCTATCAGTCAAAGTATTTTTCAACCGTTGCTGGTATGGGGATTAATCATTGGCTTAATCGGTGTGGGCGCTTTTCTTGCAACTCAATTTCTGCCGCAAGAACTACTTAACTCTGAATAATTAATTAATAAACCCACCTTCCAGTGGGTTTATTAATTAAGGACATCCATTATTCAAATGCTGGTCAAAGGTTTCAGCAAAAGCGTGCTCTCCAGAGCCATCACAGGCTGCCCGAAAAAAGAAGTAAGGCGAGTCTGCCGGAAACGCCACAGCCTGCAACACGCTTATCGAGGGATTGGCAATAGGGCCGGGCGGTAACCCAAAATTAACATACGTATTGTAAGGTGAATCAAATTGCAAATCATTTAACGTTAATGGAACCGGCCACCAGCCATTTCTTAATGGGTCATAGCCAATGGCATATTGGGTAGTGGGGTCACTTTCTAATTTCATCCCGTTTCTTAATCGATTATAAAAAACCGAAGCAATCATGGGTTGTTCTGCTTCTAGCACAGCTTCTCGTTGCACTATAGATGCCAAAGTGACCGCTTGATAAACATCCAATCCTTGCCGCGCAAACCCTTCTTTTAACTCTGCGCTAAGCGCCAGTGAAAAATTGTTCGTTAAAAGAGTCACCAAATCATCCGCAGATATGGCTCTAGGCAGGGTGTATTGGCCCGGAAGCAGGAATCCCTCTACGGAAACGGAAGGCGGCAAAAAGTCGTACGCCACACGCGGCGACCGAGCGGCAGCCAAAAATTCGTCTGGAGTAATCGACAAACCCGAAGTGGGTAACGAAGCCGCCACTTCATCAATCCGCCAGCCAGCCAGCACTGAAAATTTAACCTGTGCCGGAGTAGCATCTTGTAATTTATCTGCAATTTGAATAGCTGAAAGCGCAGGGCTTAGCACAAACTCTCCGCTTTGCAGGCGGGTATCTAAACCGCTGTAAATTAAATACGCCCGAAAGGCGCTCGCATCTCGAATGAAACCGTCTTGCTGCAAGCGGTTCGCAACCTGAAAGGCTTGCTCACCTGCGGGGATGGCAAATAATCGCTCAGCCCCATATGGGTCTGCTGGACGGGTTAATAAGCCATCCGCCCATAACAAAGCCGCCGCATACTGAAAACGCTGCCAGCCATTTAAAGATTGTGAAGGCGAACCAAAACTACTTTGCGCCGCCAAAGGGATAATTAAAAAAGAAGCCAGCCCAGCAATGACCAATAAAACAACCAAAACACCGAAAAATTTTTGCATAACACCCTTTAACTTTTTTGCGAATCGAGGTAAGACTGCAACAATACGGCAGCCGCAACATCATCCAAATGTCCGGCGCGGTTTTTTTTAGAAGCGCCGAAACGAATTTTAACCGCCCGAGCATCTTGAGTTGTCAAGCTTTCGTCCCACGCTTCTAAAGATAAACCACATTGCAGGCGCAGTTCATCCATAAAATTTAATGCGCTTTTCCCAGCCCCATTTGGCCGACCTTCCTCATCATACGAAACCCCAATAATAATTTTTTCAACATTTTCTAAAACAGCCAATTCAGCCACGCGCGCCGCATCTAAACGCCGAACCACATGGGCAATCACCGCCAACGGGCGCGCCAGCGTGCCAGTTTCATCACTTATCGCTATACCAATATTTTTTTTGCCGTGGTCCACAGCCAACACTTTCATTGCAAAATCACCTTAATGCGAATGGGAAGCCACGGAAGCCAGGGCCAGCCCGCGGGCGTCATTCCAATAAACGGGGGTTGTTCTAAGCCCAATTCTTTTTCCAATAAACTGGCTGCCAAACCGACAGGTTTCCCTACCACCAATAAAATCACATGTTCAGTGATTATTTTCTTTTGAATACGGCGGCTAGCACTTAATTGCCAGCGTGTCACACCTTCTGTATTTGTAAAAAGGCTGCTCGCAGGTTCTAGTTTTAGACTATTGGCAACAGCAATAAACCCTGTTGGCAAGCTGGCATCCATATTCGCATTGGCGAGCTGAGCCAAATCTTCACCTGAAATAATAAACGCCTGTATTTCCAATTCCATAGTTAATGTTAACTCGCTGCTCGGCTGACCAGCCAACGGCGTAAATGTTTCTTCGTTAATTTTAAGAACTTGCACCGAATCAGAAATTAACAAATCTCCATTTGTTAATTCATTTTGTATTTGCAAACGGGCTTCTTGCAACAAAGACTGTCGCAATTGCTCTGATAATTTAGCCCTATCCTTTTCTGTGGCCGCCGGGCGGGTTAAGTCTGTACCGCCGCTTGCAGGCAGCGGGTTATTCACTTTTAATTGTAAACCTAGCGAACCTTCAAACCCAACGATAGTGTTTTCGGGTACATTCCCTAAAGCTCCCGCATTTACCGCCAATGCCAAAATCTCAACCGATTCCCCCGCATCAATTTTTACTCCCTGAATAATTGAAAAACGAACCGGCGGGTTTGCCCCTGAGAGCAAAATAGTCCCGGCTGGCACAAGCACTTCGGCATCGGTAATGTTTTCTAGCACCACGCTCGCTTGCGCCGCCTGCCCGGGCACTTGCATTTGTCCTGTCGTTTTTAGCGAATCACTGCCTTGCAAGGTAAGCACTACCTTTTTAACGGGGATTTCTCCCGATAACGAAACGGTTGAAAATTGCTCTGCCGCACTGACAGGAATAACAATACTTTGCCGATTAGAAGGCTGATTAATAATAATTTCTGCGGATGGTAGAAAAACAGCAGCAACCACAAATAAAGCCAATACACCCAAGCTAAAAACCGTCAGCCGCTGCACAACCGATAATTTCGAGAAGGGATCTTTTGGCAAGTTATTTCTTAAGCCACGCACATCTCGCCGACCAACCGGAAGCTCTAAAGCACTTCCAGATTGTTGCGGCCAAACTTGACGTTGGGCTTCAGCCAGTGTTTTATAAACCGGAATCTGTAAAGCTTCAGCCGCGCGGCGCACATCTCCACGCTGAACCACCAAACCCACCTGAGCGCCTAAACCAATGGCATGTCGTTTAATTAAATTTAACTGCGCCAACTGAAATTGAATGCGCCCATGACGAGGCCAAACCAGCAAAATGCGAGGCGTTTTAGCCCAATCCATACGGTCTCGGATTGAGATTAAATTATCATGGCTTTCTAGTTTCAATATGGTTGTTTTCATAAAAATTAATCTTAGCTCAATAAAAAGAGGAACGGAATTTTCCGCTCCTCTTGATTTTACATGAAACTATTTTACCGCGCTTATTAATGGCAACTAAAGTTTTGCTTCTAACCAAGCCGGTAAACTTGCTAAAACAGTATTTAATTGGCTGGTGTCTTTTCCACCACCAAAGGCCAAATGCGGTGCCCCGCCGCCGCCTGCCCCCAATTGTTTCGAGATGTGGCTAACCAGGTCACCTGCTTTAATGCCGCGCTTAATTAAATCCTGTGTAACCGCTGCCATCACGATAATATTCTCGCCGCTTGAAACAATGACACAAGCCGCATTTTCGGGGTATTTTTCTCGAAACTGGTCTGCCAATTGAGCCAATGTCTCTTTATCGACATCTGGCAGTTCAATTGCTAACAAGGTTGAACCTTTAACTAGCATTGCCTTTTGTAAATGCGATTCAAAAGAAGTGCTTGCCAATTGTCCGCGTAATTGAGCAGCTTGCTTACGTGCAGCGACTAGATCAGCTTGAAGGGTTTCAATTTTAGCGGGTACTTCATCAATGCTTGTTTTTAATGCAGCGGCAGATTGACGAAGCATTTTAAATCGCCGTGCAATTAATTCATAAGCACCGCGCCCCGTCACAGCTTCTAAACGACGAACCCCTGCCGCCGCTGAACCTTCACTGACAATTAAAAACGCGCCAACATCGGATGTGCGATTTAAGTGTGTACCACCGCAAAGCTCGTAGGAATATCTTTCAGCCCCCTGCTGAATGGTGATGGTACGAACCGATTCACCATATTTTTCACCAAACAAAGCCATTGCACCATCTGCGATGGCTTCTTCGCGTGGTTTAATTTTAGAGACAACCGGCATATCCGCCGCAATGGCTTCATTTACTAACCATTCAACACGTTCTAATTGCTCGGCGGTCATGCCCTCGGGGTGATTAAAGTCAAAACGCAGGCGGTCTGGCGCAACCAAAGAACCCGCTTGGCGGGCATGCTCACCCAGTACTTTGTGCAAAGCGGCATGCATCAAATGGGTTGCTGTATGGTTACGCATAATATCGTGGCGCTGAACGGCATTCACTTCGGCTTTGGCTTTATCACCTACTTTGGGTTTGCCGCTAATTACTTCACCCACATGGATGATTAAACCCGCAGAAGGCTTTCGCATGTCATTTATTTCAATTTCCCAGCCGTCTCCACGAATAAACCCGCTATCAGCCACTTGACCGCCCGAAGCGATATAGAAACCGGTTTTCGGGAGAACGACCTCCACCACATCACCAAACTGAGCAGATTCAACCGCTTGCCCATCTACTACCAATGACAATACTTCCCCATCTACCTGAAGGCTTTCGTAGGGGTCATATTCAACCCCAGTGGCGGGTAATTTTCCGGCAGTGGTTAAGGATTTAAAAATACCAGCATAAAATTCGGCATCTTCGCCGCCCATAGCGCCCATGGCTTTTCCGCCACCTGAAGCCAGCCGGTGTTCTTCCATGCCAGCCCGAAAACCACTCTCATCGACATCTAAATTTTGTTCGCGGGCAATGTCGCGCGTAATTTCAAACGGCAAACCACAAGTGGCATAAAGCTCGAACGCCTTGCGCCCATCCAAAACCGTGGACTTACTTTTTACCAGTTCATCCAACATGTTTTGCAAAAGGGCGATGCCGGTTTCAATTGTTCGGGCAAAACGTTTCTCTTCACGCGTTAAATTGTCTAAAATAGCTCCCCGCGCTTTTACCAATTCTGGGTAAAAATCACCATAGATGCGAATCACTTCTTCGGCCACTTGGGCAAGGAAAGGCTTATGCAGACCAATTTTGGTGCCAAAGCGAGCGGCGCGGCGCACAATCATGCGGCAAACATAATTTCGCCCAACATTGCCGGGTACCACACCATCTGCAATTAAGAATGAAGCAGAACGAACATGGTCAGCAATAACACGATAAGGGGTAAAGTTGGCTTCGCGCTCGGCATCTGTTTGACCACTTAAGGATTGGGTTTTTTGAACGAGCGGCCATAGCAAATCGGTGCGATAGTTAGAAGATACATCTTGAATCACCGAAACGATACGCTCAAAGCCCATGCCGGTATCTACATGGGTAGCGGCCAACGGTTCTAAACGACCATCTTCAAATAAATTGTATTGAATAAAAACGTTATTCCACAGCTCTAAAAATCGTTTGCAATCTCCATTCACCGCGCATACATGATCTTGCCCTTGCATGTCACAATATTCAAGGCCTCGGTCAATGTGAATTTCTGAGCAGGGACCACAGGGGCCGACTTCTGCCATTTGCCAAAAGTTTTCTTTTCGTCCAAAAAATAAAACGTGACTCGGGTCGAACCCGGGCTGGGTTCGCCAAATTGCAGCAGCTTCTTCATCTGTCGGGACATTGCCTTGGTCATCTTTAAAACAGGTTGCATATAAGTTTTCTTTTGGAATACCAAAGGCCTCTGTCAACAATTGCCAACTCCATGTAATGGCTTCTTTCTTGTAATAATCACCAAAAGACCAATTGCCTAGCATCTCAAAAAAAGTGTGATGGGTATCATCACGACCCACATCATCTAAGTCATTGTGTTTTCCGGCAACCCGCATACACTTTTGAGAATTAACCGCTCTTGTATAAGGGCGTTTATCGGTACCAATAAATACATCTTTAAACTGAACCATACCAGAATTTGTGAATAGTAAAGTTGCGTCACCACCTGGCACCAAACTAGCAGAAGGCACAAAGGTGTGTCCATGTTCGAGGAAAAAATCAATAAATGTTTGGCGAATTTCTGCGCCGCTAAGTTTTTTGTGGCTCATTGCATCTCCAGAGTCTAAAATTGTCTCGGAATTATATCTGAAAAGCAACGAGTATAATTAAAGCTTAGTGCTTCTTTCATTAACCGTTAGCGTCTTCAAGAAAAATAAGGAAAACCTAATTGATGGAAACTTTATCGCTTGCGTTTTTAGGCCATTTGGTTGGCGATTATCTCCTACAAACCGATTGGATGGCAATGAATAAAAAGCAACAAAGCCTGCCCGCGGCAATTCATTGCCTTATCTGGAGCTTATCCGTTTTATTTTTTACTGGATGGGGCTGGCAAATTGGATTGGTGTTATTTGTTTTTCATTTTATTCAAGACCGCACTCAAATTATTAATCAATGGATGAATAGATTTGGACAAAAAGAATTTGCCAACGGACCCTTTGCGCCTTGGTCTTTGGTGATTGTAGATAATACATTTCACTTATTGCAAATTTGGCTGGTTTG
Source organism: uncultured Anaerolineaceae bacterium (assembly GCA_964403635.1). Taxonomy (GTDB): domain Bacteria; phylum Chloroflexota; class Anaerolineae; order Anaerolineales; family Villigracilaceae; genus JANJTV01. Next base: position 23,858 of record CAYOGW010000028.1, read on the forward strand.
GAAATTTATGACATAATTATGTATCGCTTGTTCTTCCTTAAGGAGTTCATATGAACACAATCGTTATTTATTTAATTCAACTTATCGTTACATTGGTTATTTGTCTTGGGCTAACCACCTACTTACGGCCACACCTTTGGCGTGTATTAGTGGATTTATGCGGCACCGAAGAACGCGCCCAGTTTTGGACTGTATTTGCCAACATTATGTTAATTGTCGTTCCGCTTATCTTTGGCTTAGGCTTTCGCCCCGAAGCAGTAGTAAGCGCAGAAGCGCAGTTTTTCCAAATCGCGGAGCAATTACGTAATAACTTATTGGGCTTTATTTTTTCATTCGTTGGTATTGCGGTCGCAGTTGGCTTTTTTGCTTTGGTTGCCCCCCGCACCCCTGCTCCAACCAAAAAAGAAACAAAATAATAAAAAGTGGCTGTAGGTTTCTACAGTCACTTTTTATTTAATTAATTATTAATTAATTTCATCAAGGATTCTTTTAAGGCTTCATTGCAAGCCAAGGCTTCGTTATAGGTATGCCCTTCACGCCCATCCCAACTACCAAAATACCCGCCCGCTTCCTTAAAAATAACCGGAAAAGGCCCGCAATCCCAAATGTTCATAATGGGGTCTAACATCACTTCTGCGCGGCCTGTAGCCACCGCCAAATAACCGTACGCGTCACTCCAACCGCGGCAGGCATAAGCCGATGCATTAATTTCATCCCATGCCCGTTGACGGCCATATTTACCCATATTGCGGATGTTTGTAAAGCAGACAAACGCTTCCTCCAGCCGATTTA
>CAYOGW010000029.1:0-9240 GCA_964403635.1 uncultured Anaerolineaceae bacterium
ATTTGCTGCTTGATTTTAGCCGCCAATTAAGTGGTTTAAATCCCACACAAATTGTTCAATCTTTATTAGATAGCGCTTTGGGTGCTTTACCTTCGGCTCATGCTGGGGCAGTGCTTTTATGGGATGAGCGATTAGAGAAATTAAAACCTGAAGCATCTTCAGGATATGTCGACAACGAAAGCATCATGGCGATTAATTATCGTTACGACGAAGGTTTGCCAGGCCAAGTATTTGCAAAAGGTGAATCGCGGCGGGTAGATGAAATTAATTTTGCCAGTGACTATAACCTCTCTGCAGACAGTTTGCTGCTCTATCGGAAGGCTACAGGAGGTAGGTTGCCTGTAGCTAGTATGTTAATCCCTGTTCGAGCAGCAGACCGCGAGTTAGGCGTTATGGTATTAGATAACTTTAATACCCAAGCCGCTTTTAAAGCAGATGATGAAAATTTGCTTCTTTCTTTAACACAGCAAGTAGCGCTTTCATTAGAGAATGTACGATTGGTACAGGCATCTCAAGCACGCGCTGGACAATTGCAAGCTTTAAACGTGGTGTCTACTTCGATTACTGCAAGTTTGCAGCGTGAAGAATTAAATGCATCACTATTAGATCAAATGAAATCGATTATTACGTATGACACGGCTATCTTGTGGCTGCGTGAAGGCGAACAAATGTTGGTGGCTGATGCGCGCGGCTTTGCGGATACGGAAGAACGAAAAGGGATTGTTGTTGACATAAAAGACAGTGTCTTAATGGCTGAAATGATTAAAGTAAGTAGCCCGATTTATGTACCGGATGTTTCTCAGGATAGTCGATTTTTATCTATGGTTGAACAGAGGAATTTAAGCTGGGTGGGTGTGCCACTCTTAGCCAAAGGACAAGTAATAGGCGTTATTGCAATTGAAAAAGCGGAAGCCAATTATTATGTTAATGATGATGTTCAATTAGTAGCAACCTTTGCTAGTCAAGCAGCCATCGCAATTGACAATGCCAATTTGTTTGAGGAGAGTTTACGCCGTGCTGCGGATTTAGATGAACGGTCTCGGCGTTTGGCTTTATTAAATACATTCTCATCTGAACTAAGCGGATTGCTGAATGCAGACCAAGTACTTAATTTAACAACTACGCATTTAATGCAAGCAACGGGTGTTACGCGGGGCATGGTAATGCTGGTTGACCAAAGCAAACAAGCCTTTTTATTAAGCGTGCTGCCAGAAGAAGCCGATACTCCACCCATGTATCGCTCGCTGCCCGATGTTCCTCTTTTATCTGAAATTAGCCAAACGTTAACCGTCTATGCTAATGACGATATTAAAGACGAAGCCGCGTTTGATCAATTAAGAGAATTTTTAGATGAAGCAACATCAGCATTGATTTTGCCAATCGCCAGCAGTCAAAGTATTTATTTATTGGCTATGCTTTCTACTGAGCCACATCATTTTTCATCTACTGAGATTGAGTTGGCGCGCACTATGGGTAATCAGGCGGCCATCGCGCTAGAGAATGCGGATCTGTATCAATCGACAGTGGCCACCGCTGAGCGCCTTTCTATTCTTAATCAATCCAGTTTTGAAATTGCAGGGAAGCTGGACCCCGAGGAAGTGTATGCCTCTATTCATGAGGCGGTTAATCGGCTGATGTCAGTGGATGCCTTGGTAATTGCTTTGTTAGATGAAGAAACCAATGAAATTGATGGCGTTTATATTCATGATTTTGGGCAGCGGATTAATGGGGTACGAATTCCTTACGGGCAAGGTTTAAGTGGCCGTGTAATTGAATCGGGCGAGCCGCTTTTGATATTGGATGCGGCTGAAGCAGATAACCAAGGTGCTGTAACATTTGGAGAAAAAGGCACACCGCATTCTATTGCGGCTGTGCCTATGTTCTCTGGTGGTAAGGTAATTGGCGTTTTGTCTGCTCAAAGTTATATGTTTGATGCTTATAACGATTCAGATGTGCAATTATTGGGTACATTAGCAAATCAAGCCATTGTCTCTATTAAAAACGGTCAACTTTTTGCAGAAACCCAGCAATTGGCAGCTACTTTGGAACAGCGCGTTATTGAACGTACTGCTGAGTTGGAACGTGAACAACGGAATACAGAAACATTGCTGCGCATCTTAACGGAAGTTTCTGCCAGTTTAGATTTGGATCGCGCTCTCAGCCGAACCCTCGCTTTGTTGAATGAAGCAATTGGTGGTGAGCAAGGAACGATTTTGCTTATTCATCCAGAAGATAATATGTTGCATTATCGCGCCGGTTATGGCTATGTGACGGAGGGGCATCAAGGAAACGCGACACTGAAGTTGAAGATTGGCGAAGGCTTGGCGGGTTGGGTAGTGAAAAATCGCCAATCTGTATTAGTGGAAGATTTATATTTAGATTCGCGTTGGATTGTTTCGCAAGGTTCACATGACCACCGCAGCGCGGTTGTTGCGCCTTTAATGGTTGGTGAAGACATTATTGGTAGCATTATGGTCTTTCATCGCCATGTTGGTTATTTTTCCCAAGACGCATTAGAAATGGTAAAGGCGATTGGTTCTCAGGTTGCGATTGCTATTAATAATGCTCAATTGTATGAATTAATTCGTGACCAAGCCGAGCGTTTGGGTTCTATGTTGCGCAACCAGCAAGTAGAAGCCAGCCGCCAAACCGCTATTTTGGAAGCGGTAGCGGATGGTGTTTTGGTTACAGACCCGCATAATCAAGTTTCGTTCTTAAATGCTTCGGCGGAGCAAATATTAAATTTGCGATCTGAAGAAATGGCTGGTAAGCCGTTGGAAAACTTCTCTGGTTTATTTGGGAAGAGCACTCAAACGTGGGTGCAAACGGTGCATGAATGGTCTCAGAACCCTGAAAATGCTCGTGGTGGCGAAACCTATGCGGAGCAATTAAGTTTGGATAATGGTCGCATTATTATGGTTCATCTTGCCCCTGTTGTGTGGAATAAAGATTTCTTAGGAACGGTTTCTATTTTCCGAGATATTACGCATGAAGTAGAAGTAGACCGACTTAAATCTGAGTTTGTGGCAACTGTAAGCCATGAATTGCGAACGCCGATGACTTCCATTCGTGGTTATGTGGATGTGCTCTTAATGGGCGCGGCTGGTGCTTTGAATGAAAACCAAGTTCATTTCTTAGATATTGTTAAAGGCAATATTGAACGCTTGAATATTTTGGTGAATGATTTGCTGGATATTTCTCGCATTGAAGCGGGGCGGGTGACATTATCCCTCCAGCCCATAGATTTGCGCGAAGTGGCTGATGAAGTTGTTTCGGACGTGTTAAGAAGGGCTGAAGAGGAAAATAAACCGATTCAGGTGAAGATTTCGGGCATTAAAACTGCGCCGCGTGTATTAGCAGACCCTGAGCGTTTAAGACAAATTGTTGGAAATTTGGTAGATAACGCCTATAATTACACGCCCGCAAACGGTAAGATCACAATTCAACTTAAGCGAGCTAACGGTTCACTTCAAATGGATGTGCAAGACACAGGGATTGGTGTGCCGATTGAGCAGCAAGACCGTGTTTTTGAACGCTTTTTCCGAGGGGAAGACCCCATGGTTTTGGCTACGCCTGGTACAGGCTTAGGGTTGCCAATTGTGAAACAGTTGGTTGAGATGCATCATGGAAAAATTTGGATGACCAGTAAAGGAATCCCTGGTGAAGGCAGTGTATTTTCCTTTACCTTACCAGTGGATTCGGCTGAGGAGTAAGAGGAATGGCAAAAATTGTAATTGCAGAAGATGAACCCGATATTCGAGAATTAATCGCCTTTACGTTGCGTTTTGCTGGTCATGAAGTGATTACCGGCAGCAATGGAGAAGAAGGTTATTTATTGGTTAAGAAAGAAAGACCAGATTTGGCAATGTTTGATGTACGTATGCCAAAAATGACAGGTTATGAAGCTTGCCAAAAGATTAAAGAAGACCCTGAAATTTCGGCCACGCCAGTTGTATTTTTATCCGCAAAAGGTCAAGAATCTGAAATTCAGCAAGGGATGGAAGCCGGTGCAGAGGAATATTTATTAAAACCATTTGCGCCAGATCAATTAACCGAACGTATTCAAGCGATATTAAAGAAATACGGAAAATAACTTTGGCATGAGTGCAATTATTTTGGACGGAGGGATTGTGCATTACGAAGTAATTGGGCGCGGACGCCCGATTATCTTTTTGCACAGCTGGGTAGGCTCGTGGCGATATTGGATTCCCGCCATGCAGACGACTTCGACTTCCTTCCGTGCTTATGCCATGGATATGTGGGGCTTTGGGGAAAGCGCCCACGAAAAAGACCGCTATGGGTTAGATAAACAATCCGCTTTGTTAGATTTCTTTTTACAAGAAATGGGAATTGGAAAAGTGGCTTTGGTGGGCCACGGTTTGGGCGGGCTGGTTGCCATGATGTTTGCGATGCGCTACCCAAACATGGTAGACCGCATCATGACGGTGGATATGCCCTTAAGTATGGATAACGTCAGCGCTCGATTAAGGACAGCTACCCCAGCCGAACTTTCGGATTGGTTATTAACCAAAAATGACCAAACTGAACCAGTTCGTACCGATTCCGCCAAAGCGGACCCGCAAGCTATTCTTACCTCGTTTAGCTCACAAGATACCTTGGCTTTAATGAGTCGCATGGCAAATTTCAGTACACCCTGCCTTTTGGTCTATGGTCAAAATGACCCAGCCATTACCATGCCAACAGTTTCACCAGATGCTTTGCCCCATATGAGCCATATGATTTCTCTAGAGCAAAGCGGGCATTTTCCAATGTTAGATGATGTCGCTCGATTTAATCGTCTCTTAAATGACTTTCTTACGCTTGAATCGGGAGAAACCCCCAGAGACTTGCTCCTCAAAGAAGAGTGGAAACGCCGCGTTCGTTAGCCCGCTTGACGAACATCTCTTGCAAGGCTATACTATTTTAATCATTGCAACGGGGAGCCTAGTTCATAGGCTGAGAGGAAAGCCTGAGCTTTCGACCCGCAGAACCTGATCCGGTTGATACCGGCGGAGGGATGTGCTGTTACCTTTTTACATCCTCCGCTAAGGAGGATGTTTTTTATGCCACGAGCGATTATTTTTGCGAACGGAATGCTGCCCGATGTGGGTGCAGCCCGACAATTGATTAAGCCAGATGATTATTTAATTGCTGCCGATGGAGGTGCACGCCATGCCATTGCGCTGGGAGTCATCCCTAATTTAATTATTGGAGACCTAGACTCACTTTCAGAAGCTGAAGTTCGTGTCTATACCGATATGGGCATCCACATTTTAAAATTCCCTGCTAACAAAGACGAAAGTGATTTGGAGCTAGCCCTAGACCATGCCACCCGAGCAGATTATTCTCCCATTGTGATTGTGGCCGGTTTGGGCAATCGTACCGATCAAACCATTGCCAACATATCCTTATTAGCCGCGCCAGAATTACAAGGAAAAGATGTTCGGTTAGATGATGGTCAGACAGAAGTGTTTGTTGTTACCAGCCAAGTGACAATTCACGGCGCGGCCGGAGATATTGTCTCTTTACAACCCTTGGGCGCGCCTGCCGAAGGCGTTTCAACCGATGGATTAACCTACCCATTAAACAAAGAAACCTTATTAGCCTATCGTACGCGTGGAATTAGCAATCAAATGCTAGCCGACACAGCCAAAATCCGCTTAAAACGCGGCGTGCTATGTGTTATTCATCAACGGAATTCAAAAACCAAATAGGAGCTTTGAATGAAAAAAATGTTTTTAGGGCTGTCTCTTTTGGCAGTTCTGCTTTTTGCTTGTACCCCGATCATTATTAATCAACCAGCTACATTAACCGTAATGACTCACGATTCTTTTGACATTTCTGAAGACTTAATTAAATCTTTTGAAGCTGAAAATAATGTTCAAATTGTCTTTCTAAAGAGTGGAGATGCAGGCGCAGCGCTTAACAAAGCCATTCTTACCAAAGAAGCCCCATTGGCAGATGTATTTTTTGGGGTGGATAACACCTTTCTCTCCCGCGCTTTAGAAGCAGATATTTTTGAAGCCTATGCCGCTCCAAATTTAATTAATATCCCGACCGAATTTCAACTTGATTCTCAAAACCGCGCCTTGCCTGTCGATTATGGCGACGTTTGCATTAATTACGATACAGCTTATTTCGAAAGCCATGCCTTACCCATCCCGGCTAGCTTGCAAGCCTTAACCGACCCGCAATACAAAGGCTTGTTGGTAGTAGAAAACCCAGCTACATCATCTCCAGGTTTAGCCTTTTTGCTGGCTACCATTGCTCAATTTGGTGACCCCGGTTATCTCGATTTTTGGGCAGCTTTAAAAGCCAATGATGTTCAAGTGGTCGAAGGCTGGGAAACCGCCTACTACACCAATTTCAGCGGCTCTGCTGGCAAGGGTTTACAGCCCATGGTTGTTTCCTACGCTTCCAGCCCGGCTGCCGAAGTCTATTTTGCCGAAACGCCGCCTGCCCAAGCCCCAACCGCATCCATTGTTGCTGCTGGCACTTGCTTCCGCCAAATCGAGTTTGTTGGCATCTTAAAAGGAACATCTCAGCGGGCTTTAGCCGAAAAGTTCGTCAACTTTATGCTTAGCCAACCCTTTCAAGAAGCCTTGCCCTTACACATGTTCGTTTATCCGGTAAACACCCAAGCCGCCTTGCCGCAAGTCTTTATAGATTTTGCTCAAATCGCGGAATCGACAGCTTTTTTGCCCGCCGAAGATATTTCTGCCAACCGTGAAACATGGATAGAAGCTTGGTCTAATGTGGTCATTCGTTAATTAATGAAACCTTCTGTTACGGGGCTGGTTAAGCGCCGCCATTTGGCTTGGCTAGCCCCACTGCTATTTCTGTTAATCTTTTTTTTCATTCCCATTGCGAAAATCCTCGCCCTAGGCTTAGAACAAACTTCGCTTAATTTAATTTGGGAAGCCTATGGCAAGCGGATTTTAACGGTTTTAGGGTTTACCTTTTATCAAGCCATACTCTCAACGGGATTAACCCTTTTGGGCGGGCTACCCCTCGCCTTTCTCTTTGCCCGAATCGATTTCCCAGCGAAAACCTTCTTCCGCACGCTGATAGCCATTCCGTTTTTATTGCCTACAGTGGTGGTAGCGGCTGGTTTTAATGCTTTGTTGGGTCCGCAGGGTTGGATTAATCAGCAAATGATGGCCTTGTTCGGGTTGAGTTCACCTCCCATTCATTTTCTAAGTACATTAGCCGCCATACTAACGGCGCATGTTTTTTATAATTTAATTATTGTGTTAAGAATTGTTTCGTTGGCTATTCAACAAACTGATGCGCGTTTATCTGAAGCGGCCCAAATATTAGGGGCAAACCCTTGGCAGCGGTTTTGGCGGGTTAGCTTGCCAGTGTTAAGCCCGTCGATTGGGGCGGCGGCTTTGCTGGTTTTTTTATTTAATTTTTCTAGTTTTGGGGTTATTTTATTACTGGGCGGTCCACAGTTTTCAACAATGGAAGTAGAAATTTATGTACAAACCTTACAATATTTAAACTTACCATTGGCTTCCATTCTTTCTTTAATCCACATTACTTGTACGTTGGGGTTGTCTATTTTATACAGCCGCTACATTTTGCAGATTAATACCAGCAATACACAAACACCAATTCAGCCTGCTCAGCCGCCAAAAAAAGGGCTGCATAAAATAGGGCTTGCAGTCATTTTAAGTATTCTTCTTTGTTTTTTTTCTCTGCCGTTAATTTCGTTGCCTATCCGCGCTTTTATTCAAACTGAAAATAACCACATGGTTTTAAGTTTGCAATATTTTTGGGCTTTATTTGAAAACCCGCGCGGCTCTTTGTTTTATGTGCCGCCGTTGTTGGCCGCTTTTAATTCAATCGGTTATGCCTTCATTACAGTCATTCTTTCTCTTTTGTTGGGCTTTCCCGCGGCAAGTTTATTGGTGAAACGCGGCAAGCTAGAAAAATGGCTAGACCCGTTATTAATCTTGCCCTTGGGTGCTTCGGCTGTCACACTGGGCCTGGGATATTTGCTCACTTTTAATAATCCAATTTGGCCTGCGGGTCCGGTTTTGTTAACTTCTCCATGGTTAATTCCTTTGGCGCATACTACCATTGCCCTGCCCTTTGTAATTCGGAACTTGCAGGCTGCTCTCGCCGCCATCCCCAACCGATATCGTGAAGCGGCCAGTGTGCTGGGCGCAAGCCCGTGGCAGGTCTGGGTAACTGTCGATTGGCCGATTATTGCCAAAGCTTTAATGTCTGCTGGCGCTTTTGCCTTTACCATTTCGCTCGGAGAGTTTGGCGCGGCTTCTCTTTTAGCACGCCCAGAACACCCAACCTTGCCAACCGCCATTTATCGTCTTCTTTCTCAGCCGGGGAATTTAAATTATGGCCAAGCGATGGTCATGGCTACGCTATTAATGCTGCTGGCTGGGCTAGGCATTTGGTTAATTGAGCGTTTTCGGGTGGCCGGAGAATTATGATGTTAGAAATTAAGCAATTAAAAAAATCATATCTTAATCAGCCATTGTTAGAAGACATTAATTTCTCTGTTGGGGCAGGCCAAACGGTTTGCTTGCTCGGTGCTTCGGGCAGCGGCAAGAGTACCTTGCTGCGAATGATCGCCGGTTTAGAAGAACCACAAAGCGGAGATATTCTCTGGCAAGGGAGTTTAATAAATGAAATACCGGCGTACAAGCGCCAGTTTGGATTAATGTTTCAGGACTATGCTTTGTTTCCACATTTAAATGTTTTTGAGAATATTGCTTTTGGTTTAAGAATGCAGCATAAAACAAGTGATTTCATTAATAATAGAGTAGATGAAGTTTTGCAGTTGGTACATTTAACTCCGTTTTCAAACCGCAGGGTTTACGACCTTTCGGGCGGAGAGCAGCAACGGGTGGCGCTTGCGCGGGCTTTAGCGCCGAACCCACGCTTGTTAATGTTAGATGAACCCTTAGGCGCTTTAGACCGTTCTTTGAAAGAAAGTTTGTTGACTGAATTAAGAGAGATTTTGCGCCGAACAGGAATTCCGGCTATTTATGTTACTCACGACCAGCGCGAAGCGTTTGCCGTAGCAGATGAAATTATTTTACTTAATCACGGAAAAATTCAACAAGCGGGCAGCCCGCTGGCATTGGTTCAGCAACCCGCTTCTGCTTGGGTAGCAAAATTTTTGGGGTTAGGAAACGTGATTTCGGCAACGGTTAAAAGCAAAGGGGTAGCCCGCAGCCAGTGGGGAGAAATCCCCTTTAACTGTGAACATCA
>CAYOGW010000029.1:9340-13818 GCA_964403635.1 uncultured Anaerolineaceae bacterium
TTGTGCGGGTGCAGGCTTTGTTTAATAAAGATGACAGCCCATTTATGGATGTTGTTTTGAAGCGGGATGACCGATTTGTAGAAGAATTTTATTTTGACCGTTGGTATAACATTTTTAAGATTTATGACCGAGATGATAACCATTTAAAAGGATGGTATTGCAATGTGGCTCGCCCAGCCGTTTTGGATGAACTGGATGCGATTTCGTATGTTGATTTGGGGTTGGATTTGTGGGTTTCAGCAGAGGGCAAACAAACTGTGCTGGATGAAGACGAATTTGAAGCATTAAAGTTGGATGCAGAAACACACGCGTTGGCAAAAAAAGGATTAATGGAATTACAAGCGCTTTTTAAATTAAAACAGTCTCCGTTTTAGGAGACTGTTTTAATTTAAAGTTAATTAAATTTATGGGGCAAAACTACCAGCAGAATTAAGCGCTTCAACCAGCGCATCTCCGGTGAACCAAAGGGTGGCCGCGAGAATGAGACAGCAGCAGCATAAAAAGAGCGCGATGCCAACACCAATCATTAAACCGGTGTTTTGTTTTTTCTTGGGCGGTGGTGGGGTGCTGGCGCTTTCGGGCATGTTGATAAATGTGGGTTCAGACATAATTTAATTCCTCCAAAAATTTTGATTTTTTATTTTATCTCAACTGGTTGTTTGTTGTGAGCGATTGGTTAACCAATAGATGAAATAAATAATTAATACGAAAAATAATAGGGTAGCCATGGCTGGTAAGACAATGGCTAACACTGAAGCGATGACGGATACAACATCTTCGGCAATGCTAACCGGCACATTGCCCGCGCCGCCTGTGGTGGCGGTAACGGCGGGGCGCAGGGCGGCGGCTTTAACGGTGTGCACCCCGCCCGCAATAATTAAACCGCTGGCTAAAGAAATAATCGGCGAAATATCGGTGAGTAATTTGGCGCTGGCTGCAAACGCAATGGCTCCGGCTACAGGGCGCACAAAGGTCTGAATGGCATCATTGACATGGTTAATGGCGGGTACTTTATCGGCTAAAAATTCGATGATAATCAGTACGCCAAGCAAAACCACAATCCACGGGTTGGTTAATGCATCAAACGGTGCGCTGAGTTTAAACCAATCGGTGTAGCGGGCAATGACAGCGATGACAAAAAGTGGAATATAGGCATTTAAACCAGCGCTAGCAGAAAGCCCAAAAGCGGAGAAAATTCCAAATAAGAGGTCCATTTAATTAATTTCCTTTCTGGTTATCCGCCCGGCAGAGGGAAACCGCCCCAAGTGCCGGTAAACCATAAACGAGCAACATCAATAATTAAAATTTGTAACAAAGCAATGGTTAAGCCAGCCGAAAGCGGCAGCCAAAGCTCTTTCCAATCGTGAAACAAGTTCTCTTGTTTCATGCTCATCACCCAGACCATACTGTAAACCAACGTCAGCACCAGTAAAACCCCAAAGGCACTGATTAACGCAGCGGGGTAGAGGATGAAATCGCTTTCGAGCAGGATTAAGAAGCAGGCGATTAATCCAACCCCAATTAAGCTAACCATTTGTTTCCAACTGCCAATGGCGGGCTCATCTTGCCAGTTTTGCCAAACGGCTTGGTTAAACGACGGGAACAAGGCCACCGCAATGGTTAATCCCATGCCCATGCCGGTAAACAAACGCAGGGTATTGTTGGGCGTATACAGGTTGGGGATGTGCTCGAGCGCGCCCGGGTAGAGCGATTTAATTAAGAACAAGTAAGAATTACTGCCATCGATGGCAAATAAACCAAAAAACAACAAAAGCGGCAAGGCGTGCTTCCAGTGGGGTAGTTGACCTTTTCTGGGCGCGGTGATTAATTGAAAGAGGAAGCCAATGACAGCCCCAAGGTACATGCCCGAACAGCGCGCGCAGAGCGGCAATTGAGTTCCGTCACTTAAGTGAAAAGAACGCTCTCCTAAACGGTGACAAACAGCATAGCCAAAGGCATCGGCTTTGCCTAAAATTCCACTTGGGCTAATTAGCAGCCAAGCCCCAATGGCTAAGGCGGCGGCAATGGGCACTGCCCAGCGGAGTATTTTGTTTAATAAGGTTGGTTGAGTTGTTTGCATAGTCTTGCATTATAGGGTGAAGGCAGGCGCTAAGCAAGTTAAACTTTTGGTATGATAAGCGCCATAGGAGACCCTATGCGAAAACTTATTGTATTCATATTTATTGCGATTAATATTTCGGCTTGCGGAGCGGCGAACCCGTTGGATTTTCTGGCTTCTGCTACCCCAACTGCCTCCGTTACGCCTACTTTAACGCTCACCCCCAGCGTGACTCCCACCGCTACCATCACGCCTACCCCAACACCCGATTACCCAGCTGAAGGCTACGGACCGAGCAACTTTCCGCCTTTTGTTAACCCTTTAACCGGCATTAAATTGGAGAATCCGCTTTTGTTAGAGCGCCGTCCAATTGCGATTAAGGTCTCTAATTTGCCGCGCAATGTGCGCCCGCAATGGGGGCTTTCGCTGGCAGACCATGTCTACGAATATTACACCGAAGAAGGTTCAACCCGTTTTATTGCCATTTATTTGGGAAATGACGCCGAGCAGGTTGGGCCCATTCGTTCGGCTCGCTTCTTTGACCACCACATTTTAACCATGTATAAAGCCAACTTTGCTTTTGGCTCGGCGGATTATCGGGTGAGAAATTTGCTTTTTAATCAAAATTATGCCAATCGGTTGGTGATTGAATCGGCTTGCCCGCCCATGTGCCGCGTAGACCCTTCGGGTGCCAATCATTTGGTAACCAACACGGCTGATTTAACGGCTTTAATTAACAGCCGCAATGTGGCTGGCGGCAATGGCCGCCAAAACTTAGACGGCTTATTCTTCCGCTATCAACTACCTTACGAAGGCTTACCCGCCAATGAGGTGTATGTGCGCTATTCGGGGGCGATTTATAACGAGTGGAAATATGACTCGGCGACTGGTAAATATTTCCGTTATGCCGAAACCGAAAATGATTTAACCGGCGAGAACCCGCAGTACGAACAAGCCACAGACCGTTTAAACAACCAACCCATTTCCGCGGATAATGTGGTGGTGGTATATATTTCTCATCAATACTATAGCAAACGCCCAGAGATTGTGGATATTGTGGTTTCTGGCCCGGGCAAGGCTTATTTGTTTCGAGATGGGCAGGTTTTTGAGTTAACTTGGTACCGCAACGGGTTAGACCAAACACTCATTTTTGCCAATAAAGACGGGCAGTATTTTCCGTTTAAACCGGGCAACACCTGGTTTCAGGTGGTTGGCACCAGTTCTACGGTGGAGCAAGCAGGCGACGCTTGGCGTTTTAAGTGGTCTTTGCCTTAAGCTACAAACGCGAAAATGCCGCCCTTACGGACGGCATTTTCGTTTTGCGCTGTGGCTTCCTTTATCGAAGACCGAGGAGGGATGCCACAGCGCTGGGTTTGATACTGTTATTGTCCATACGAGACATCACCTCCTCCTTTCTATGGGATGGCAAGTGAAATAAATTGTTAATCCCCTAATAGGGTTTTAGTATGACATACTCTAAAATAGCTGTCAATAGAAGCGCTTCTCATCAACCTTACAATCTGATACTCTCATCTGCTGTCAGAGAGGCTTTGCCAGCCGTGTAAGGCTATGCTCGAGAAAATCTCAGTTGGAGGCAATGTATCATGAAACAAAACCCGAACCGTTTGTGGCTAACCGTTTTTGTACTGGGTTGGCTGTTCGATTTTCTCTTTTGGAAGCATACGCCCGGCATCTCGTTTGCCATTTTTGCGCTTTCCACTTTAGCGGGGGGAATCTTCCTTTTACGGCAGGCAGGCGTCCGCCCGGCCCGCAACACGCTTTTCATCATCCCTTTCATTGTGTTTTTTGCTGTTTTTACTTTTATACGGGCTGAACAGTTAAGTATCTTTTTGGCACATGCCTTTACCTTGCTGTGCATGGTTTTAATGACGGTCACTTGGCAGGGCGGGCGGTGGCTTAATTATGGGCTAGCCGATTTTGTAACCCGCCTGTTTGAACTGCTGGGGAGTTTGTTTGCCCGCCCGCTGATGTTTCAGGCCGAGACCAGCAAGTTAGCTAGCGAAGCCAACCCTGAGTTGGTGAAGCAGCCTTCGCGCTTTTGGCCGATTGTTCGCGGCGTTTTATTTGCCATCCCGGTATTCGCTTTTTTCGCGGCGCTGCTTTCTTCTGCCGATTTTGTGTTTGCCGCGCGGCTAGATGAAGTGGTGAAGTGGTTTAACATCGAAAACCTGCCAGAATATATTTTTCGTGCCATCTTAATCACCATCACAGCCTATGCCTTGGCTGGTGTTTATTTGCACGCGGCCTACCGCTCGCAAGATGAAAAATTGCACGGGCTAGACAAACCTTTAATTAACCCGTTTTTTGGCTTTACCGAAGCCAGCATTATGCTGGGTAGTATTGTCTTTTTGTTTGCCACCTTTGTGCTGATTCAATTTCAATACTTTTTTGGCGGGCG
>CAYOGW010000029.1:13918-15232 GCA_964403635.1 uncultured Anaerolineaceae bacterium
GTTTTTATCATTTGGCTGGCTATTTTACTGGTGGCTACCATTTGGTTAGATATTTCTTCTCGTCAGCGTTTGTTTGCTTTGGTGGGCACTTTAGCCGCCATTGGGTTTGCTATTAGTTTATTAATGTTGAATGTAGATGGGTTTATCGTGCAACAAAACGTACAGCGCTCGGTGAACGGGTACGAGCTGGATGCGGGTTACCTGGCCTCGCTCTCCCCCGATGCGATTCCCGTGATGGCAGCCTTCTTCCAATCTGATGAGATAGACTTGCTTACCCGTGAGCGTTTGGGCGCAGCATTGTTGTGTTACCAAAACCGCAATAAAAACGTCGAAGATGACTCGTGGCAGGCTTTTCATCTTTCTCGGTACAACGCCAGTCTGGTTTTAAAAGGCTTAGATTTAAGCGGCTATAAAGCTGATTCGCCAGAATATTCTTACACCATAGAAACCCCCAGCGGAGAAGTCGTTGGTTGTTATAGCAGCACCTATGATTAATTAAGAAAACAGACCGCCTTTCGGCGGTCTGTTTTCTTAATTAAGGTTTAATCCTTGCAGGTTTCGTCATCTTCGCAGCAAGCATCTTCCATTCCGGCAGCTTTTTCAAAAGCTTCTTTCCCTTCGTTGATAGAAAAATAAATTAAACCGAGCGCGCCAAGGCTGTCTATAAAGCCAAAACCCGTAAATTGATAAACCAAACTGGACACCAATAAAACAACAGACATATAAATACAAACCATGGTGCAGTTGGCATCTGCCAAAATGGGAGATGAGTTAAGCGCCCGCCCAACCCTGCGTTTGCCAACTACCAATGCCCACATGATTGCAATTGAAACGAGCGAAATAATTAATCCGGGGACGGTTGTAGCAGGTTTATGGGTGCTGAAAAGGTTGTAAATGGAGGTTATCCCCAACCCGATTGCCAATAAATAAAACGATGTGCCTGTAATCTGTAATGCCGTTTGTTCAAATTTTGAGCGTGGTGCTGTTGTATCTTGCCGAATGCGGAAGACCATGGCGAGAATCCCAATGCCAGACATCACTTCGATAAATGAATCAACACCAAAACCAAAAAGAGTCAGAGTTTCGTCTTGAATGCCAAAATAAATGGAAATAAGACCTTCAGCAAAGTTATAAAAAATGGTAAAAAAGGCGAATAGCAGAGCGTATTGCCAGTATTTATTTGTTTGGCTTTGAGTAAGTATGGTCATTCAGGTTTCTCAATGTCTTTATGAAAAGTTAAAAGAATTAATTAAATTGGTTTGGTATTACATCCACAACATATTGATCGAAATCCAGCTCGCCCGGGGATTGCCC
>CAYOGW010000029.1:15332-24358 GCA_964403635.1 uncultured Anaerolineaceae bacterium
TTGGTATTACATCCACAACATATTGATCGAAATCCAGCTCGCCCGGGGATTGCCCGTAACCGGTGAGCATGGCTGCCGCTTCGCTGCGATGGTGGGTTAAATCGTTGACCACATGCAAAATGGTTTGCCAGCGGGTTCTCTTGCTGGTTTCAAAGGTCCACCAAATGGCATTTAAATCTTCGTCGGTCAGCGTGTGGATATAGGCGATCCAGGCTTGGCTTTCTTCTTGCCACCGCTTTTTTAAACTGGCGGCGTCGGCAAAATCTTCTTCGTTAATCACGCCTGTGTCTTTAATCTCTTGCAGTGCCGTCCGCCAGCCATAGGCGGTATCTAAGGCGTGGACCAGTGTTCCGCGCAGGCTGTGCCAGCCCGGGTCTGGTGAAACCGCGCGGACAAACTCCTCCGCGGATATTTTTTGGCAGGCGTTTAACACGCGCATATCCGCCCAAAAGGTATAAGAAAGCAGGGTTAAGACATCTACTTTGTGCATTTTTCGTTGTAAAACTCCCAAACATTGCAAGTGTTGCCACTTTCAAAGGTGCAGGTCCCATCTTCCCGTTCAGGGTCTCCGCTGTAGGCGGTGATGGCATACTCACCGCCGCTGATGGCGCAATAGGCCGCCGCCGTGCTGACATAAGCCTGAATATCGACCCCGCCTTCCGGGCATTCGCCGCGAAATAAAGCCCATTCTTCACATTGATATTTGTTTTCGAATTGGCAAACCCCATATTCGTTGCCAGCCCCATTTTTTAAGATGGTGAGCGTGCCGCCTTGCTCAATGCAATAGGTGGAGGCCGGGTTGGCAATTTCTGCGTTGGGTTGGGCTTGGCAGGCGCTTAACATCAGCGCCGCGAGGGCAATAAGCATGAACAACCGAGAGATATTTGGCATGGCAAAACTCCTTTTAATTAAACTGGTGCGGGATTAATGGGCTTGTATGAAGGTTTTTTTGTTTGCCCCGATGCTCTTACGGGACGCTTTGTTGGGCGGTGTTTTTTGGAAAGAATCTTTCCTGTAAAGAATAGAACATTGAGTATGAATCGCCTTTGTGAATCATTCTATGGCAATTTGAACACACAAGTTTTAGATTCTCCATTGATGTTCTTTCATCGTCTTCATATTTTGAAATCGGTTTTAGGTGATGAACTTCTATAAAATCTTTGCCTAAGTCACCGTATTTTTCTTCAAATGAAAACTTACAGACTTCACAAAAAATTCGACCGTTTTTTCTTCTAAAAGACTCTATTGCTTTCAATCTTAATTTCGGGTCTCTTTCCCTGACCTTGTGTAATCTTAATTTTATCTTGCCTTCTCTTGATAATAAAAAATCGTCATCTAGTTCTCTGATTTCTAAATTTAGCCCATCCCAATAGTTCTTAACAAGTTGACTTTGTGTTTCGTTCAAAAAAAAATTAGCCCCCACTCTTGCGGTTAGGATTTGCATTTTGGCTAAAACAGGGTCTTTTAAAAGTTCTTCAGAAGTCAACATTCCATCCTGAGGTGTTAATCTGATTTCTTTTATTGCCACACCTGCTTTTATATTAGATGCTTCGCTAAAAGGCTTTGACCACAAATTATCGTAAAGAATTAGTTGATTCTGTAATTTCTCGCGAGAATTACATTCTTCGTTTACTACACCAAATGCCACTATACCTGAAATAGCGTTATGTTTACCCTTGGCTCGCCAAAGGTAAACATCATCGCCAATAGATATTTCATTTTGATGCTTGGGTTTCGTGACGCTCCAATATATCTCCTTCGTTTTGAGGAGATATTCATCAATTCCAAACTTATCTGGATTCCCTTGAAATATCCAAGTTTTCATCTTTTTGTATTCACATTCAAGTGCTCAACGGGTTGCGTTAGTGATTGGCGGATGGGCTAGGAAAATATTTGAGAATATAAAAAGCCCGAAGTCAGAAAATTGCTCGGAAACACAGCAAAATCCCTAGTTGTTTGTTCCGATGTTTTACAGGATCAGCCGCATGCTTTGTTGGGTGGCGATGGTTTTTTGGCACTATTCAATTTAATTACCTTCACCTATTAATATTTTATTTTCAAAATAATCTAAGTCCACAGGGTCTGGAGAAGAATTCAGCATTGTAATCAATTCTTCATTTATGGGAAAAACAGGATTACCATAAGAGCCAATCAAAATATCTAAGGATTCAGGAAGATCTTCTTCCCATTCGTCTAAATAACCATAACCTTCGAATCCTAATTTTGAAACCAATAATATTATCTTTGATTTATCAACAAAAGCAACTTTGCTTGAAAAAGAAAGCGTTTTTTGAGATGGCTTTGTTTTTGAATTCGGAGAGCCAAATATTTCTCGGATTCTAATACCTTCTTTTTTAAGTACAGTTCTAATTTCTTTGTAATTATCGAGATAATCATTGACTCCGATTTTATATCTAAAACCAATCATGTTAGTTTTGGGGTTTTGAACAGATGACTGACTATTGTGTGCGGTTTCTAACGATTTAACAATAGTAGCTATTTGACTCTTAATATTTGTCAACTCGATATCTATTTTTTCTTCTTTGGCAATAGTGACTATTTTGTTAGTCTTCTTATCTAAGTATTGTGAGTAAAAAAGATCTTCTTGTAATTCAGGGCGAAACTTGGTTTGGAGGAGAAACATAGATGCAAGGAAAAGAGGTACATTTATAATCGAAGCAATTACCAAGGCTGCTCTTTCCCAACCATTAGCATCCATTAGGCTAGCAGCAGTTAGGAAAATCCCGTTTACTACAATTAATCCAATTAACCATGCTGCCAAAAGCTGTATAGGTTTAGTTACTTTTTCAGGGATTATTTTTTGCTCTGTTTTTATCATTTCCATTTTCAAACTCCAACTGGAAGCACTGTTGATTTGTATAAAACATCGGCGTGATTAGTTTTTCGCTGCCTCATTTTGGTTTATTCCCTGCGGGAACTTTACAGAATTAAATTCATACTATCCCCTTAAGGCTTACACTTTATTTATTGTATATCTACCTTGCTAAAAAACAAGGTTTTATTACAATCCCACTTTAAAACATTAAGCCCTGACTTTAAAAAGTCAGGGCTTAACCTAGTGCCCCCAGGGGAATTCGAATCCCCGTTTTGGCCTTGAGAGGGCCACGTCCTAGGCCACTAGACGATGGGGGCTGGGCGGGCTGTATTTTATCACCCGCGCGGGTACGCGTCAATCGGCCTGCGAGTTAGTTCACATGCTGTAAAAAACCCCTTAAAAACAGTTTGCTTAACCCTTCGTGGTATCATAACCCCCGCTATTTTAAAATCCCGAAGGAATAATCATGACCAACTTTCGTTCTAAAATCCCTAACCATTTTGACCTGCCGCGCCGCATTAATCGCTTGGCAGAACTCTCGTACAATCTCTGGTGGACGTGGACTCCCACCGCTCAGCGTCTCTTTAATCGCATCGACAACAACCTATGGGAACGGGTCAATCACAACCCGATTAAATTCCTGCGCCAAATCGAGCGTTCGGTGCTTAACGCCGCTTCGCAAGATTCCTATTATCTCGAAGTGTACGACAAGGTCTTTGCCGACTTTGACTCCTATTTAAACCGCAAAGACACCTGGTTTGCCAAGCAGCATCCCAAGAGCAGCGATCAAATCGCCTATTTTTCGATGGAGTTCGGCTTGCACGAAACCCTGCCCATTTATTCGGGCGGTTTGGGTGTGCTGGCGGGCGACCACTTAAAAGAAGCCTCCGATTTAGGCTTGCCGTTGGTGGGCTTGGGTTTGCTCTACACCGAAGGGTATTTTTCGCAGCGCATTAGCGAAGACGGCTGGCAAGAAGCCATTAACAACCAACTCGATTTTGCCAATTTGCCCATCCTGCCCGTGCTAGATGACTCAGGCGCGGCGTTAACCTTTCAATTAGATTTCCCAGACGGGCCGGTCACCAGCCGCGTTTGGGAGGTGCGTGTGGGGCGGACCCCGCTCTATTTGATGGACACCAACATCGACTCTAACGAACCAGTGGTTCGCCAATTAACCATGCGCTTGTACTGGTCTGACATCAACCTGCGTGTCATGCAAGAGATTTTGCTCGGCATTGGCGGGGTGAAAGCCGCCCGCGCCTTGGGGTTAAACCCCACCGTTTGGCACATGAACGAAGGTCACGCCGCCTTTATGACCCTCGAACGCGCCCGAGAAATGGTGCAGGCGGGCAAGAGCTTTAACGAGGCGATTAACGAAACCAAAGCCCATAATGTCTTTACCACCCACACGCCTGTTCCGGCTGGCAACGACGAATTTCCGCTTTGGCTGGTAGATAAATACCTTTCTAACTTGTGGCCGCAATTAGGCTTAACCCGCGAAGAATTTATCGATTTAGCCCGCCACCAGCAAAATTGGGGCGAAACCTTCTCGATGCCGGTCTTGGCGCTTAAATTCTCAGAAAAACGCAACGGCGTTTCGGAACTGCATGGGTTGGTTAGCCGCAAAATGTGGATGGAATTGTGGCATGCCAAAGATGTAGACGATGTGCCGATTACCTATGTAACCAATGGCGTGCATACCACCACTTGGCTGGCGCGCCGCATCCGCGTGTTGTATGAAACCTACTTTGGTGAAGATTGGCAAGATCACTTGGATGATGCCGAAATGTGGAAGAAAATTAAATCCATCCCCGATGCCGAGTTGTGGGCGGTGCGAAACCATTTAAAACGTAAGTTGGTCTTTTATATGAAAGAACGCACCCGAGACCGTTGGACTCAGGGCGGCTATCATCCCATTCAAGCCATTGCTTCAGGCGCATTGCTAGACCCCTATGTATTAACCATTGGCTTTGCGCGCCGTTTTGCTACCTATAAACGGGCGGGCTTGGCTTTGAGCGAGTTTGACCGCATGCTCGATTTAATTAATCAGCCCAACAGACCGGTACAAATTATTTTTGCCGGTAAAGCGCACCCAGCGGATGAGCCCGGCAAGCAATTAATTCAGGAAGTGTACCGAAAAGTGAAAAAAGCCGAAAACGGCGGGCGCATCGTTTTTATCGAAGATTATGATATGAATATTGCTCGTTACTTGGTGCAGGGGGTAGATATTTGGATGAATACCCCGCGCCGCCCGAACGAAGCCAGCGGCACTTCGGGTATGAAATCGGCTGTTAATGGCGGGTTAAACTTCTCGGTGCTGGATGGCTGGTGGCGGGAAGCCTATAACGGCGAAAACGGCTGGGCGATTGGCCCGGATGCCGACTTGGGCGAAGACGTGCAAGACGCCGCCGATGCCGAAAGTTTGTATCAAACCCTTGAAAACGAGATTATTCCGTTATATTATGGCGAACGAGATGCCAACGATATGCCAGTGGAGTGGATTAAACGGGTGAAGGAATCGATGCGGACGGTGACGCCGCAGTTTAGCACCCGCCGCATGGTGACGGAATACGCCCAGCGTTTATATTTGCCAAAAGAGAGTTAAAGCGAATGACAGAACTTGAAATTTCAGCGCTTCAAACCGCTGAGAAAATTAAAAATAACGAAAATTTTGTTATTTTAGATGTGCGTGAGCATGTTGAAATTGCCAGAGTGGCGTTAAACGATGAACGAGTGGTTGTGCTGCCGATGAGCCAAATTGGAGCGCAACTGGAAAATGCTTTTTCGGAAGCATTAAAAAACCGAGAATTAGAGATTGTGGTCATGTGTCATCATGGCGTTCGCTCGCTGCAAGTGACTCAATGGATGCGGCAGCAAGGCTGGCAAAATGTTCGCAGTATGGCGGGTGGGATTGACGCCTACGCCAGAACAGTGGATAGAAGTATCGGGTTTTATTAATTAAAAAAGGAGGCGGAGAGAATTCTCCGCCTCCTTTTTTTGTTTTAATTAAATAAACTTGCCGTTTTTGTAAATGATGTTGTTATCCACCGAAATTTGAGAATCTTCGCG
Source organism: uncultured Anaerolineaceae bacterium (assembly GCA_964403635.1). GTDB lineage: Bacteria > Chloroflexota > Anaerolineae > Anaerolineales > Villigracilaceae > JANJTV01. The sequence continues at coordinate 21,238 of CAYOGW010000029.1, forward strand.
CAGGTCGCAAATCATATCCCAGTGGATGACGCTGTTGTTTTTAGAACCCGTTTCGGGGTAGCCCGCTCCCAGCGCCATGTGGAAGGTGCCGCCGATTTTTTCATCGAATAAGATATTGCGGGTAAAGCGGTCAATTTCAAAATTGGTACCAATGGCAAACTCGCCCAAGTAACGCGCGCCCGCGTCAGATGCCAGCATTTCGAGCAAATATTTCTCGTTCTTTTGGGCTTTGGCTTTGCTTACTTTGCCGTTGGTAAAGGTTAATTCGATGCCTTCTACCGCGACACCGTTATAGATAGCGGGGTAAGTGAACTTAACCCAGCCGTTGACCGAATCTTCTACTGGACCGGTGTAAATTTCACCATCAGGCATGTTGTGGGTGCCGCAAGAGTTCATAAAAGTGCGGCCCTTCACCGAAAGGCTTAAATCCACATTGGGGCCTTGCAAAGTAACCATATTGTGGCCTTGAATGCGTTTAATAAATTCGGCTTGTTCTTTTTCCACTTTTTTCCAGTATGCCACTGGGTCGCTTTCATCGGCATGGCAAGCACGGTAGACAAAGTCTTCGTAGGCTTTCACGCCCATTTCGGCTTCAATGGCGTAGCCTTCGGTGGGGAACTGGCTGGTCACCCATTTAAATTCGCCGCTGGCGCCGCGCTTCATTTGAGCTTGTAAAATGGGGTGCAACGCTTTTTGGCGGCGGCCCAACTTGGCGGGGTCTACATTGCTTAAGGCGCGCGTATTGGTAACCGAATGAATACGAATACGCGATTCAAATTCATCGTATGCTAATTTGCGAAAGGTGGGTTGATAGTCTAATTGTTTGGGGCTGGCGTGCGCGTAGAAAATTTCTTCCTGGTCAGGGAATTCCATAATCGGGTGCGGGTGCCCGCCTACTTCTAAAATTCGGCTATACAACGCGCGAACCAAGGGTTCGGCGGCGGTGGTTGCTTCAATTAAAACGCGGTCGCCTTCTTTAATTCGGGCGGAGTAATCTACTAAAATTCGAGCAAATCGGTCAATTCGAGCGTCGGTCATGTCTTGCTCCTTCAATAAAGTTACAAAAATTATATCATTGAGATGCAAATATTTCGTTTTCCCATCATTGCGGTATATAATGCCCGAGAAGGGTATACTGGCGGAATGAAGCAACTTTTACAAAATATGAGCAACGGAAAAACCAGCGTAGAAGAGGTTCCCGTACCAACCCCGCGTGCCGGTCAAGCCTTAATTCGTGTTTCTGCCTCGCTGGTATCGGCGGGTACAGAGCGCATGCTGGTCGAATTCGCCGAGAAAAGTTTGGTCGGCAAAGCCCGCTCGCGGCCCGATTTGGTTCGTCAGGTGGTGGATAAAATGCAGCGCGAAGGCATTATGCCAACCCTGCAAGCCGCCTTTAATCGCCTCGACCAGCCCCTGCCGCTTGGCTACTCTTCGGCTGGCACCATTGTCGCCCTCGGCGAAAATATGGACGGCTTTAAAGTAGGTCAGCGGGTGGCTTGCGCGGGCGGCGGTTACGCCGTGCATGCCGAGTTTAATGTGGTGCCCCGCAACCTGCTCACACCCATTCCAGATGAGGTTGATTTCGACTCCGCCGCTTTTACCACCTTAGCTGCCATCGCCTTGCATGGTTTTCGCCTGTCCGAAGCGCAGCTTGGCGAAACCGTGGCAGTGATTGGTTTGGGCTTACTGGGTTTAATGACGATTCAGATGGCTTCCGCCGCCGGTTGTAAGGTGTTGGGCATAGACACCAACCCCGAACGGGTGAAGTTGGCTCAGGGCTTCTCCGTCCAAGCCTGCCACCGTGACCAAGCCGAAGCCATGGCTCAGGCCTTTACCGTTAATCGTGGTTTCGACAAAGTGATTATCTGCGCAGACACTTCTGCCAACGACCCCGTTGAACTGGCTGGTTTAATCGCCCGTGATCGTGCCAATGTTGTGGCAACCGGGGCTGTGGGTTTAAACATCCCACGGAAATTGTATTACGAAAAAGAACTCTCCTTTATTAATTCCCGTTCGTATGGGCCAGGGCGTTATGACTCGGCCTACGAAGAAAACGGACAAGACTATCCGCTTGGCTATGTGCGCTGGACCGAAGGCCGAAATTTTGAAGCGGTGCTAGCTTTAATGGCTAGTAATAAATTAAACGTTCAGCCTTTAATTTCTCATCACTTTCCCATAGAACAAGCGGCACAAGCCTACGAAATTATCACAGGGAAGAAGAAACAACCCTTTTTAGGTGTTTTGCTGACCTATGCTACAGATGAAAGAAAGCAAGAAGAAAGAATAACTTTTTCGAATGTGCCTGCTAAGACGGGAACAGTCAAGTTAGGCGTTTTGGGTGCTGGGCTATATGCCAATGCCACTTTTTTGCCAGCCGTTAAAAAAGCGGATTTAATTAATTTAATCGGTATTGCCTCGGCGGGTGGCTTACATGCCCAACATTCGGGTAAAAAGTTTGGCTTTCAATATGCTTGTTCAGACGATGAGCAAATCATTAACGATCCCGAAATTAATACAGTCGCAATTTTGACTCGCCATGACAGCCACGCCAGTTTAACGATTAAAGCCTTGCAAGCCGGTAAGCATGTCTTTGTAGAGAAGCCGCTGGCGTTAAATCATGAAGAACTGGCACAAGTGACCAAGCAATTAACCAAAGCAAATGCCGGAATATTAATGGTTGGCTTTAACCGCCGATTTGCTCCGCTGGCGGTTAAGCTACAAAACTTTTTAATGAATCGCCAAGAACCGTTACACGCCCACTATCGCATTAACGCGGGCTATATTCCGCTTAATCACTGGCTGCATGATGCCCAGCAAGGCGGCGGGCGCATTATTGGTGAAGCTTGTCATTTTATTGATTTGATTACTTTTTTGGTGGGTTCTGCTCCTATTTCAGTATCGGCGCATGCATTACCGAATAATGGAAAATATCAAAATGACAATGTCAGCATGACCTTTAATTTTGCAGACGGTTCGGTTGGGGTAGTGGATTATCTATCCAATGGTGATAAGGCTTTTGCCAAAGAACGCGTTGAAGTGTTCTGCGGTGGCAAGATTGCTGTTTTAGATGACTATCGCAGCTTGGAAACCGTATCAGACGGCAGGCGGAAAACGGAAAAAC
>CAYOGW010000030.1:0-24128 GCA_964403635.1 uncultured Anaerolineaceae bacterium
ATGTTTTTCGATGGCATGGGCAGAAGCCCCCAGCAGGTGGATGCCGATATGCGAAAATTGGCACTCGAAATGAGTTTGAACGCGTTAAACCTGCAAAGCAGCGGGCTGGCAAAACGCCTGCGAGATACCGAGCAACCAGCGGCTGACCGATTAAATGAATTAACTATGCCAGTATTGGTAGTTTATGGCCAATATGACGAACCGTATATTCACGGCGCGGCAGACTATATGGCTGAGCATATTAAAGAGTGTAAAAAGGTAAAAGTAGATAACGCGGCTCACATGCCGAATATGGATCATCCCCAGCAGTTTCGAGAGATTCTTGGATCGTTTTTAAACGAAATTAAGTAAGCTCGCTTAATTAAAGGCTATGAAAGACAAACACTTGACTTCGTCTATGGCAGTGGGGGCAGCGTTAAAGGTAGTGTTGGAAGAACAATAATAGGCGTGTTGGTGGCTTGTGGTACGGGTGTGTTGGTGGGTTGTGGAATAGGGGTATTTGTAGGCTGAGGCACGGGTGTGTTAGTCGGTTGAGAAATCGGGGTATTTGTTTTGATCGATTGTGTGGCGGTGGCATTTCCGGAAGATGTTGGCGTTGAGCCAGCCAATGTGGCAGTTGCGTTGCTAGAGTTTGTAGCTTGGGTTGCCCCAAAAGGGGTACGAGATGGGGTTAAAAAGCTGGACGGAGTCAAGGTTGTATTTGATGTTGGTGAGCCACTGATTAATGTTTCAGTGGTTAGTGTTTCGATAGTAAAGCTCGAAGCTAAACTTGTTTCTAAAAAGCGCAAGGTGGGTTCTAAACCGGTTTGACCACCAGCGGCAGCAGTTTGAACATCGCCCAATTGATTAATTAAAATTGTTACCGCGGTGGCTGTTTGCGCGGCGTTGTTAGCAGCTCGTTGGTTTGATTCAAAATTGACGAAGAAAGTTGTAATTAAACCTAAAAGTAAGAGCGCCGCCACAATCCACGGGCTGGCGGCAACTAGTTTTTTGCGGTTTTCTAAAAAATCTAACCGTTTTAATTCATCTCGAATATCTAGTGTTACTTCTTCAGGACTTTTGCTTTGAGCAATTTCTGCAGCTGCTATTTTTAATTGAGAAGTGCTTTTTGTTAGCGTTTCAGTTTCGATTTCTGCAACTTCTTCTAATTTTCTTGCTAGAGCAGAGGCCGTCTCAAAACGATCAGCAGGGTCTTTTGCCATTGCTCGCAGAATAATGGATTCGGTGGCGTTTGAAATATTCTTATTAATTTCGCGAGGTAAACGCGGTAGACCTTGAATATGCATCATGGCAACCGCCATGGGTGTATCTGCTGAAAAAGGTAAGGTACCAGTTAACATTTCATAGAGCATTATGCCCAACGAATAAATATCAGTTTGCGGCGTAACTGGTAGGCCCATCGTTTGCTCTGGTGCCATATAGGCAGGGGTTCCTAGCCGAGAACTGGTTTTGGTTAATTCCGCGGGTCCATCTAGTACTTTTGCCAGACCAAAATCAGATAGATGCGGACGTCCTTGCGCATCGACGAGAATATTGTTTGGTTTTATATCTCTGTGAATAATGTTGAAACTGTGAGCATAATCTAAAGCTAGGGCAATTTCACTAATCAGGTTTGATGTATCCCGCAAAGACATTGGTCCGCGAGAAATAATGTCCTGAATGGTTCCTGCGCGCATATAGCGCATGACCAAATAAAGAATATTGCCTTCTTGTCCAAAGTCATATACCGGCACAATATGGGGGTGTTCAAGCTTTGCAATGACATGGGCTTCTTGTTCAAAGCGCTGTGCCGCAACTGAGTTCGGGTCAAAGTAGTCTAGTAAAACTTTTAATGCAACCAAGCGATCTGTGCTTGGGTGATAGGCTTTATAAACGGTAGCCATTCCACCGCGCCCGATTAATTCGAGAATGCGGTAAGTACCCACTTTAAAGCCATTAAGTTGTGGGTTTGGAACAGAAGATGACATGCTGGGGGGTAAAGTTGTGCTCAATCTCTATTTTGCCTTTGAAATAAATTATACAAAATGCTTATAGCGCTTTCGTTGTTATAACATCACAACCCATTAACAGTTTTGTTTTTATTTTCATTGACAACTTACTAAGTAGTAAGTAAAATTAATCTATGGTACGCATGTTAAATACAAAACGAGCAATTTTAGACTTGGCTGAGAAAATGCTGCAAGACAGGGGCTATAACGGCTTTAGTTATGCTCACATTGCGACAGAATTAAATGTTAAAAATGCAGCCATTCATTATCACTTCCCCACCAAAGAAGATTTGTGCTGCGCGGTGATTCAGCGTTACCGAGACCGATTTAAATTGTGGACGAATAATGCCCGTGTGCGTGACCTGCCGCCAAAAGAAAAAATGGAATGGTTTTTTAGTATTTATGCCGATATGCGCGCCGACAATGGCAAGGTTTGCTTAGCCGGTTCTTTGCAAGCGGAGTTTAATAGTATTCCCGCCGCTTTGAGAGAGCAAACCGAAGGGTTAACCCAAGAACTTTTGAGTTGGTTAGAAGCAACTTTGCAAGAAGGGCAAGAAGCCAGCGCGCTTGTTTTTAATGGCAATGCTGCCAGTAAGGCGATATTAATTCTCTCTAGCTTACAAGGTTCTTTGCAGATGGCGCGCGCTTTGGGTTCAGATAAGTTTTATTTGGTGTTGGGTCAGCAGAAGCAAGAGTTGTTTATTTAAAAATTTTTTATTTGCAAAACTTACTAATTAGTAAGTAATAAAAGGAGAAAGATGAGTACATCAACTACAGAAATTAAATCTCAAGCAGTGCTTAAGCGGGTTTATCGAACTTTTTTTGGCCCCAGCAAACATGAAGTTCAACCTGCCGCGCAAGAAATATTAAATAGCGGCCACAATTACAAGCTCCCTTTTGCTGGGGGGTCTTTAGCGGTCACCCGTTGGGGAGAGAGTGGCCCGGCTGTTTTGCTGATGCACGGCTGGGGCGGCGCCCGCGCTCAGATGACTGGTTTTGTAGAACCATTGTTACAGGCGGGCTACCGCGTGGTAGCCTACGATCAACCGGCGCATGGCGAATCGGATGGCAGAACCACCAATGTCTTAGAAATTACACCTACTGTGGAAATTATTTTTAATGAAGAAGGTCCGTTTGAAGCCATCCTCGCCCATTCGTTTGGAACGCTTGTAACGTCTTATGCCTTGATTAATCGGCATCTCCCCCAGCCCGCTAAGCTTGTTTATTTTGGTGCGTTTAATCGGCTGCTTGATTCTCTGCCGCGTTTTCAGGCACTTTCTCAGTTGCCAAATGAAATTATGGATGGCTTGCGGACGATGATTGTAGACCAGTTTGGTAAAGGTATTTTAGAATCAATTCAACAAGAAGCGTTGGTTAAAAATATTCATATCCCTGCCTTGGTCTTTCACGACCGCTCAGATGAGATAACCCCTGTGGAAGATAGCCGCGCGATTGTGAATGCTTGGCCCGAAGCACAATATATTGAAACCAATGGGCTGGGTCATCGCGGGGCATTGCAAGATAAAGCAATTCAGCAACAGGTGATTGCGTTTTTGAAAAGCTAAATTAATTAAAAAACAGAGAGAAACAAGTTGAAAATGATAAAATCTTTTTGGCTTGTTTTTTTAATTAAGGGAGAAAGTGATGAAAAGCGACAAGATTGTTTTTAATTCGATTGACCAGTATATTGCTGATTTTCCACCAAATGTACAGGATATTTTGCAAAAGATACGCGCTGTCATTCGAGAAGCCGCGCCAGAAGCGCAAGAAAAAATAAGTTATCAAATACCCACTTTTTATCAAAATGGCAACTTGGTACATTTTGCCGCGTATAAAAATCACATTGGTTTTTATCCAACCCCCAACGCTATAGAAGCGTTTAAGAAAGAACTATCGGCTTATAATGGCGCCAAGGGCTCGGTGCAATTTCCTATTAATCAGCCCATTCCTTATGAATTAATTTCCAAGATAGTTAAGTTTAGGGTGGTTGCAAAGACAATTAAAAAATAACGATTAGTTATAAATAAAGCCCTTAAGAAAAAATTTTCCTTAAGGGCTTTATGTTTAATTAAGCTAGAAATTATTTAATAATAATCTCTGTGGGGGTTGGGAAGACAAAAAGAATGGTAGTCCATTGACAGTTAACTGGATCCCAAAAATGTAAAAAGCTAGGTCTGGGGGTGGTGATTTCGCAGCCTTGCTGCTCGGGTAAAGGCGTGGGTGGTACAAGGTTGCATTGATTAATTAATCCTTGTAAGGGACCGCCAAAAACCCAACTGCAAGTGTTATCAAGCTCATATTTTTCGTTTCTTTCGAAACTGTCTAATATTTCAAATTGGGCTGGCGTGATGCTGCTGGTATAAGCCCAGCCCCACCAAGCAAAGGTAGCCGCATTATTAAGCATGCTGGGTTTAAAAGCAAATTCGATTTGGTTGGCTGCTTGCGGGGCACGCCGTACCCAAGCCAGGTCGGCATCATCACCTTTGCCGCTATCAAAAATTAAGGTTTCGTAACCGTCTCCCGGGTGTTTATCTGGTTCCATGGGGGCGTCTCCGCCGACATCTCCATTTTTATCGAGCCAGACTTGTAGGCCTTCGGTTGTCCATTCGGTGTTTTCGACGGGTAAGCCATTTACAATCATTAAAACATCACCGCGGTTATCAAAATTAATGTCAAATTCGAAACCATAGGTGCTGGCATAGGGGTCGTAGACCACAGCGGTTTCATAAAGTTTTAGCCAAGCGTAGTACCACTCGCCGTCTTGTCCCATTTGAGCTTGAAGAATATCAAAATTGGGTAAGTATTGATTTAATTCTAAGTTGGCTGGCCGCTCAAGATAGTAAAGTGGCCAGGTTTCGCAACCTTGACGAATAGATGGGCGGGTGGGTTCAGAGCGAATACCTGTGTCACAATCTGGAATTAATTGATTGTTAGCTAAAGTTGAATTGATGGGTTGGATTAGGTGTGTAATTTCGGCTGGGGCTAGGGTTTGTGTTGCTGCCGGAGTATGAGTTGCTTCTGCAGTGGTTAATTCATCTGTTGGGGGCGTGCCAGCTGAAGGCAAATTACAAGCACTGATGATTAAAGCAAGAATCATTAAAAGATAGATAAAGGAGAGTTTGTTTTTTTTCATGGTTTTTCCTTTTATGAGAGAGAGATTAATAGAATAGTCTTATTGCAAAATTACTGCAATATTTAATTCGTTTCAAAGTTGATATTGTTTGCTGGCGTATAATTCTTTTATTCCAACTTAATTAAGGAGAATTCGTATGGCATCTTCTCGTGTTGTTCGTGCACCGCGTGGTACTCAATTAGCTTGCAAAAATTGGCAAATCGAAGCGGTGTACCGCATGATTCAAAATAATTTAGACCCCGAAGTCGCTGAGAAACCAGAGGATTTGGTGGTATATGGCGGGCGAGGCAAGGCAGCTCGCAGCTGGGAAGCCTACGATGCCATTTTGGAAAGTTTAATTAACCTAGAAGCGGATGAAACTTTGCTGGTACAGTCTGGTAAGCCAGTGGTTATTTTTAGAAGCCATACTGACGCGCCGCGAGTGTTAATTGCTAACTCTAATTTGGTGCCGCATTGGGCAACTTGGGAACATTTTGACGAGTTAGCTCAAAAAGGTTTAATCATGTATGGGCAGATGACAGCCGGTTCTTGGATTTATATTGGTACTCAGGGTATTTTGCAGGGGACGTATGAAACCTTCGGCGCATTGGCTAAACTTAAGGGGTGGGAGTCGCTTTCAGGTAAGTTTGTGCTAACAGCCGGGCTAGGCGGCATGGGGGGTGCCCAGCCGCTTTCTATCACCATGAACGGCGGAGTTGGTTTAATTGTGGAGGTAGACCCAGAGCGGGCGGAGCGTCGCCGAGCGATTGGTTATGTGGATCTGGTGGTGAACGATTTAGAAGAAGCCATGACCTTGGTAGATGAAGCGGTGAAAGCCAAGAAGCCGCTTTCAATTGGTTTAATTGGGAACGCGGCAGATGTCTATAGTGAACTGGCGGCAAAAGGGGTGGTACCGGATGTGGTGACGGATCAAACTTCGGCCCATGAAGCGTTATTTTATGTGCCCAGCGGCTTGACGGTGGCTGCGGCAGATCAATTGCGAACAGAAAACCCAGAAAAATATAAGGCTTTATCTATGCAGTCGATGGCGAAGCATGTAGAAGCCATGCTGGCGTTTCAACGGGCTGGGGCGGAAGTGTTTGATTATGGCAACAACTTGCGTCAGCAAGCTTTAATTCATGGGGTTAAAGATGCTTTTAATTTCCCGGGTTTTGTACCGGCTTATATTCGCCCGTTGTTTTGTGAAGGAAAAGGGCCTTTTCGATGGGTTGCGCTTTCGGGTGACCCAGAAGATATTTATGTAACCGACCGCGCGATTGCTGAATTGTTCCCTGAAGATGAGCATTTGCAGCGTTGGTTAACCATGGCCCGTGAGAAAATTCCGTTTCAGGGGCTGCCCAGCCGAATTTGTTGGCTGGGTTACGGAGAACGTGCCAAGGCTGGTTTGATGTTTAATGAACTGGTAGCAAGCGGCAAGGTGAAAGCCCCAATTGTGATTGGCCGCGACCATCTTGATTCCGGTTCGGTTGCCAGCCCGAACCGAGAAACCGAAGCGATGAAAGATGGCTCTGATGCGATTTCGGATTGGGCGATTTTAAACGCGATGATTAATGCGGTTGGCGGAGCTACCTGGGTTTCATTTCATCATGGCGGTGGTGTAGGCATGGGGTATAGCCAGCATGCCGGCCAAGTGATTGTGGCAGATGGAACACCGGAAGCAGCCCGCAGATTAGAACGTGTTCTAACCAGTGATCCAGGTATGGGGGTTGTCCGCCACGCGGATGCCGGTTATGAAATAGCGATTGAAGCGGCGAAAAAACATGGCATTAAAATGCCAATGCTCGGAAAATAATTTTTTATTAAACAAAAAAGACGGGAAAGTTACCCGTCTTTTGCTTAAATGGACAATTATTTTTCCGAAATCTACAAATTTGTTTGTGATTAGTGTAGACATGACATTCTTTAAGATTGTATAATGGTAACATTGCAGAAACGTTACTACATTAAAAATTTGTCACTGCATAAACGCAAGGAGGCAGGATGTTTAAAACCACCAATCTTTACCAGAATGACCCGAAGTGGAAAAGCTCTTCGTTAGGTAATTCATCTGAAACAATCGGCGGCTGGGGATGTTTATTAACCTCGGTCACGATGATGTTAAATGGTTTGGGTTATAACGAAACCCCCTTAACCGTCAATGAAAAAATGAAAGGCTCGGGCGGTTTTCAGGGGGCGTTTTTTATCCCATCTATGCTGCCTTATGCTTACCCCAACTGTGTATATAAAGGGATGCAGCCTTGTGAAAACTCACCCGCGCCATTGGCTGATATTGATGCGGCTGTAGCGGCTGGGCGTCCTGTTATTTTACAAGTGGATTGGAATAAAGAAGCGGGCATTCAAACTCACTTTGTGTTGGTAAAAGAGCGGGTTGGAGAAGACTATTCTCTTTACGACCCTTATATGTATGGTGGTGATGGCCCGACCAAACCAGTGATGTTAACGCAACGTTACAAATATAACGGCGCTAAGCTGGCAGCAGAAATTAGCGGCGTGTTATGGTTTGATGGTACCGTGCCTCCACCTCCACCGGAAAAGAAAGTGGTTCCTCTCCCTGCTGAAAAATTTGTTGTCTATGTCATCGAAGATGACCTTGCGCTTCGTGACCAACCCTCTCGTACCGGATATTTATGGAAACGTCTGAAAGCAGGCGATGAATTAATTTGTTTAGAACCAAAAGCTACGGCTCAAGCAAAAATTGGCAAGCAAGAGTTTGTACAAGTTCAGGACCCAACTGGAGAGCAAGGTTATGTAGCCGCTTGGTATGTTTCAACGGATAAAAACGCCAAGCCGGTCGAACCCGTAGCTGCTACCACAGCATCAACGACAGTTGTATCTGGCAGCACTGCCGCAGCAAAACCTGCTGCTCCGGCAGGTCCTCCACCTGCTGGTGCTTTGCAGTTGGTTCCCACCGAAGAGGTTTCTTTCCGTACTCAGCCTGTCATCTCTGCTGAGACATTAATTCGCCGTGTTCCCCCAACAGAAAAGTTTATTACGTTAGATCCAACAGATCAGGCAATTGCAAAAGTGGGCGTACAAAATCAATGGCTAAAGGTGCGTGACCAAAATAATAAAGACGGTTATGTGGCGGCTTGGTATGTTAAATATGCCAGCGGCGCTACTGCTCAAGCCCAAGCGGCAGCGACTCCGCCCGCTGCTTCAACGGGCGGCCCGCTGAAGGTTCAAGCAACCGCTGAAGGAATTGCGTTGCGCCGTCAACCGGTAGTCAGTGATGCCACCCTTATTTATCGCCTTGCATTAGGAACGGTGTTTACTGTTACAGAAGCCAACGCAGATGCAAAAGTGGGTGCAAACAATCAATGGTTAAAGGTGAAAGATCCAGTAGGGGTAGAAGGGTATGTGGCGGCTTGGTTTGTAGCCCGCGCATAGAAAAGTTGATTAATTAATGGCAGATTCAAGCGGCGGCACGAGCGTATTTATTTCATATTCGCGTAAGGACAAAGAATTTGTTCGGCGATTAAATGATAGTTTGGACAATAGTGGAATTAACGCCTGGGTAGACTGGGAGGGTATTCCGCTAAGTTCCGATTGGATGGAAGAAATTACGCGTGCCATTGAAGCAGCAGATGCAGTTTTGTTTGTCATCAGTCAAGATTCGCTTGATTCAAAGGTCTGCACAGATGAATTAGAGTTAGCGCTCAAATTAAACAAAAAACTAGTTCCCATTTTATTTAAAGAACCCAAACGCGGCACACCCATGCATGATAAAGTGGCTGCAACCAACTGGGTTTATTTGCGGGAAAAAGACGATTACGAAGCCACCATGCCCAAGTTGATGGAAGCTATCAATACGGATTTGGATTGGGTTCGTCAGCACACCCGCATTTTGCAGCGCGCTAAGGAATGGGAATCGAAGGGTTTTGGTAGTAGCTATTTGCTCCGTGGTGGCGATTTAGAAGACGCGGAACAATGGTTAAGCCAAGCTGCAGCAAGTAAAGACCGTGAAGTTTTACCCTTGCAAACGGATTATATTGTTGCATCTAAAAAAGGGGCTGAACGAACGCAACGGCTGGTTATGGGGGGTGTACTCACAGCGCTTGTTGTTGCGATTGCTTTAGCAATTTATGCCTTGCAGCAAAGTAATATTGCAACAGAAAAAAGCCACATTGCCGCCACGCAAGAATCCATTGCTAAAGCAAATTATATTGTGGCTGCAACCGCTCAGGTAGATGCTGAAGTAAATGCCCAAGAAGCCAAAAAGAGTGAAAATTCTGCTAAAGCCAAAGGAAATGCTTCTGAAGCGCAGGTCTTGCAATTTAGAGCAGGTAATTTATATAGCAGTGTTTTAAAAGCCATTCGTTCTTGGCAAAGGCAAAACGACCCGCTTGCCGAAGAGATATTGCGTCAAAACATCAGCTTATTGCCCGTTCCTTTACCTGTGCCAAGTGGCGCTTTTATCGGTCACAGTGGGTCAGTCAAGAATATTTTCTTTACACCCGATGGGGAACGATTTATTTCAACCAGTGATTCGGATGGTCGAGAAGCCTGTGTTTGGACAAAAGATGGTGAAAAGATTTATTGTGTTCATCATTCTGGGTCAGTTTCAGGTGCGCTCTTGATTATGGATGGAAAAATCCTAGTCACAGCGAGTGAAGACAAAACAGTACAGTTTATAAACTTTGAAGACGGTAAACCTTGGGATTTGGTTCAAAGTTTGAAGTTTGATTCTGAAATCACCAGCATAGATTATGAACCTATCTCAGGGCGTTTTCTTGCGATTGGCAAGAAAAATGGAGATGTCGAATTATTAAATATTCTTAGTATGCTTCCACATGCAGAAGCAGGCTTAGATCTTAATCAAATCGATGTTCGTAAAAAGTTTAGTTTTAGTATTCCAAACTTTAAAGATAAAACTCAAATTAATATTGTTAAGTTTAGTCCCAATGGAGATTGGTTAACCATCGCTACTAAGGACGGTAAGGTCCTTACTTGGTGGTTTGGCATTGAAATTCCTGGCCCAGTACACGAAGGTGAAATTTTTGCTTTGTCATTTAGCCCAGACAGTCGAAATTTTGTAACAGCCAGTGAAGATAGTACTGCGCGGCTTTCTCGAGTCTCTGTCGCAGGTGAACGTTTTTCAGTTAGTGGAGACGACTGGATAGAAGATGTAGAATTTTCTCCCGATGGTAAGTGGTTTGTTGTCGCTTCTGATGATTTTCGGGTATATGTCTATAACACAACTACTGGAAAAGAAAAATTAAGAATGGCGCATACCAACTTTGTTTTAAAGGTTGAAATAAGCCCAGATGGTCAGTGGATAGCCAGCACAGGCTATGATCGAGTGGTTCGGGTTTGGAATTCAGCAACTGGCGCGCGTTTGTTAGAAATCCCTGTTTCCGGCATTGGCAATGCATTGGCTTTTAGCCCAGATGGTCAGCGTTTGGTAGTCGGTGACCAAAGCGGAAATATAACTGTTTGGGATATTTCTGAACTTTATGCTCGTATTGGTTATATTGAGTTCCCTGAATTAGCCCACGAAGCGATTTTTAGTCCCGATGGAAACTGGCTCGCAGTGAATACCGACGATCGAAAAGTTTGGTTTTTCCCGCTTAATGAGGATGCGGCTTCACATCCACTAGCTCCCATTTCAAAAGGTCCAATCACCCACGATTTGCCGTTTGTGGGTCCAGCAGAAGCAATTATTCAGGCGCAAGAATTAACTTACCACATGCAATTCAGCAATGATTCTCAGTGGTTGTTTGCCGTTCAGCCCACTGATTTAAACCTGCAGCGTGCTCAGTTAATGCTCTATAGTTTAGAGCAACGTAAACAATTTTCCATTGTCAATTTGGAGAAAGCAATCACTGCAGCTTTTAATCCCCAAAATGAATTGGCAATCTTAGGCCCATCCACATTATCTCGATGGAAAATGACCAGTGATGGAATAGATGTTTTAAGGCCGTTTGCGCCTCCAGGCACAGGAGAAGCAGGCGTGATTACAGCTATTGCCTTTCATCCCAATGGTCATTGGATGGCAGTTGGCGGCCGAAATGCCATAACAATTTGGGATTATGAAAGTCAGAAAATTGTTGGAAGTTTATCAAGCGGCAAAGGCCAAGGTGATTTTGGAACAGTTAGCTTGCTTTCTTTTAGTCCAGACGGAAAATTTTTAGCTGCGGCAAGCTCTGAAGGTATTTCTCAAATTTGGCATATAGATGATGGTGAATTAATCCCTTATTTTGGCCCAATCACCGATCGGGTCATTTTAATGATGGCGTATAACCCACAAAATACCTTGCTCGCCATGGCAGGGACTAGCGGTTACGTTTATCTAATCGATCTAAATTCCGGCACAGAAATATCGCGAATTCCACACCTAGGTCGCGTTTCTGGCGTTTCATTTTCACAAGACGGAACCATGCTCGCCACTGTATCTCGAAAAATTGTTCAAATATGGCAATTAGATCGCATTCCCCAAGTTCAGAAGCGGTTTCTAACTGGCATTGCTTGTGACCGTTTGCGAAATGCAACTGATATTCCTTGGGATGTACTTTTCCCAGATGGTGATTATCAAACCATTTGTTTAAACTTGCCGCTTGGCAGAGATGATTAATTAATAGACATAATCGAAATTTTTTAATTGGAGGATAAACCAATGTCCGCTGAAAGTTACCCAAAACAATCTGTTTTAGATGTCGCTTGGCTTCGCTTTGCACAGTTAGATGCCTACGCTAAAGAAAGAGCCCGCCCGCACTATGGCTTGCGACGTTGGATTTCTGTTCTCGGTGTATTAGCCACCATTTTGGCAGTTCTTACAGAAATATTTAGCGAAAACGCTCCAGCAACGGTTAGTTTCATTTTAAAAGTTTTGCTGGTTCTAACCCCCATTGTTGCTTCGGTTTTGGCTGCTTTTGTAAATAAATTTTACGGCGGTGGAGATTGGCTAGTATCTCGCGCAGGGGCAGAAGAAGTTTTAAAAGAAATGTACATGTATCGAACCGTACTTGCCAAAGAACCCGCACGCCGTTCATGGTTAGAAAAACGGCTAAATGCCATTCAAAGGCAAGTCTACCGTGGTATGGGCGGCGAACTCTTATTAAAACCTTACAATGGGCCAATGCCACCAAATCATAGACCCGGCGACCCAGATAGCGATGCCGGATACGCAGATTTAACCGGCGACGAATATTTCAGAATGAGATTGCAAGATCAGTTAGCTTGGCATATTCGAAAAGTAAACAAGTATCAAGTAGACCGCACTCGTTTGCAGATGTACATCCTCATGGCGGGCGGCGCTGGAGCCTTTCTTGCCGCGCTAGGTGGCGGATTCAGCCTGTGGGTTGCGGTAACCGCTTCTCTTGGCGCATCCTTAATTGGCTGGCAAGAATTAAGAAATTACGACCCAACCATTAAAAACTACTCCAAAGTAATTATGGAATTAATGATGGTTTATGACCACTGGCGTTTACTTGAGCCAGAAGAAAAAACTGACCTAGAATTTTTTCAAATGGTCAAAGACACAGAAGAAGTGCTTTGGAACCAAAATGTTGAATACATTAAATCCATGCAAGAAGTTTTAGCGGGTGCTCAATTAGAAGAAGCCCAACTCGTAGAGCAAGTCATTAAAAAATCGGTAGAAACCGACGCTGAAATGAAACGCTCCATGCGTGACGCCATTGTTGACCACACATCCAAAACCATGGACGAGGCCAAGGAGACCGTCGAGAAAACATTTCAAGAAGCTTTGGGAACTCTTGCAGAAGAAGCTTCCTCCGAATTGGTTCAAGCGGAATTAAAAGCCATGCAAGCCGCAGCTGTTCATACAGCCGAAGTATTACGTGAACGCTTCTCAAGTCTTTCCGATTCTATTTCCTCGATTGCAGAGGAGTTTGCAGGTGTAGACATTGGCAAGGAAACCCCCAAGACGGTTCTCAACGATATGATGTCCCGTTACCCTGCTAGTGGCGACGTGAAAGGATAAAGGTAGAGCAGATGTCTATTTTTGGAATGTCTAAGCCGAAAGATTCAGAAAAACAAGTGAATACTGATGCAGAGCAAGCTCTTTTAGCATTACAAGAGTCAAATGAGGCTATTCAACGAGCAATTAAAGAAGTCGCAGAAGAAACCCGCAAAAATGTTCGAGATGTTGTAAAAGAAACGCAAGAAATGACCAAAAAAGAAGCCGTTAAACCCGCAGCCAAAGCAGATGTTGTGGCAACGGCCACAAGATTACGGCCTGAAGCCCGCCCACACTGTTTTATTGTCATGCCATTTGGTAAGAAAAAAGGTGGCGATGGTTCGTTGTATGACTTTAATGCCATTTATCAACAATTAATTAAACCAGCGGTTGAGATGGCTGGTTTTGAATCTTTTCGTGCTGATGAGGCCAATACCAGCGGCGACATTTTAACGGATATGTTTCAAGAGCTCCTGTTGGCCGATATGGTAGTTTGTGATTTAAGTATCGACAATGCCAACGCTTTTTATGAATTGGGCATTCGTCATGCCTTTCGAAAGCGCGGCGTTGTTCATATTCAAGCGGGTCGTTCTTATATGCCGTTTGATATTTTTAATGTTCGCACAATCCCTTACCATGTTACGCCCGAAGGGCTGCCAGACCCAGAAACCTTAGAAAAAGATATTATTGCTATCTCTCGTATTACTAGAGATACATGGGCGTCTGACCGAGATGCGATTCACAGCCCCATTTTTAACCTATTGCCCGGCTTAGGTGAACCAGACCAAAAATCATTACGCACTCCTTTGGCTACTGGTTTTTGGCGGGAATATAACGAGTGGAAAGAACGTGTCACTGTTGCACAGCGTAATAAGCGCATTGGTGATATTTTGGTATTAACCGAAGAAATTACCAATCCATTAATTAAAGAAGAAGCACTAGCTGAAGCAGGTAAAGCTTTAGCGAACATGGGGCGTAATGAGCTGGCACTTTCACAATACCGCAAAGGGTTAGAAATTAATCCGCGTAATTTAAACTTCCGCAGGCAAGAAGCCTTTCATTTAAACCGCAGTGGAAAAGTAGAAGAAGCCATTGTTAAAATCGAAGCTATTTTAGAAAATCACCCAGATGACAGCGAAGCCACAGCTTATTTGGGGCGTATTTATAAAGAGATGTGGATTGATTCGTGGAAGTGGATGGGCTTAGATGAAGCCAAGCGTATGCGCATGGCTTTCGATTCTTATCATTGGTTAATTAAGTCTTATAACACTTATGTACGCGGCTTCCGTGAAAATTTAAATAATACTTACCCGGGCATTAATGCGTTAACTTTAGCCACCATATTGGTACATTTAGCCAACGAATTTGATGACCCGCAAGACCCAGACCCAGAAATTGATGCCATTCGTCGTAATTTGCCCGAATTGCAAGGCGCATTAGAGTTTGGTTTAGAGCACCAAACCTTTGATGATAAAGTTGATTATTGGACGCTTGCTTCGTTGGCAGAATTACGCGTACTGACAGCTGAGCGTGTACAAAAAGTAGTTCGTGCATATCGCAAAGCTTTACCTGCCTCTCGGCGCAGCATGTTTTATTTACAGTCTTCTATTCAGCAGTTAGAGATGCTTCAATCCTTACACATGCGAGAAGAGTATGTGGATGCTGGATTAAAAGTTTTACGAGAAGAGATGTATCGTTTACATAAAGAAGAATACAATGATGACCCAGAAGCGGAAAAAGCCAATGGAGCAGCAAAACATGAAGTTGGCAGCGTGTTTTTGTTTTCTGGCTATCAGCTAGATGCGGCAAACGAAACTAATGTTTGCTTCCCAGCTGAGCTGGAAGGCGATGTTCGCAAAGCCATTAATGAAATGCTAGATAAATTAGGCGCAGGTCCAGAAGACTTAGCCATTAGTTGCGGTATGAACGCGGGCGGCAATTTAATTTTTATAGAATGCTGTGCAGAACGAGGCATCTCGGTTGAGGCCTATATGCCAGTGCCAGAAGCAGTCTACGTAAGAGACTTTGTCTCTCCTGCTGGAGATGAATGGGTAGAGCGATTTTACAAAGCCCGCAATCACCCACTGGTTGATGAGCATTATCAAACCGATCGTTTAGGTCAGCCGAAAGCTGGAGATGAATTACACGAACGGAATAATCGCTGGGCTCTATATTCTGCTATGGTACGCGGAGTAGATAAAGCTCGTTTAATTGCCCTTTACGATGACAAAAGCGGTCACAACCATCGCAAAGATGCCCGCTTAGTACGCCATATGATAGATTTAATGCGCGATATGGGTGGTCAGGTAGAAATTATTAACCCTGCCCGTTTAAGCACAGCGCCCCATTCTCAGAAAGCTATCAAAGCAGCAAAGGCAGCCACTAAAAAAGCAAATAAAGCTGCCACGGGTTCAGATTAATCAATTTGATCCCCGCTGGCTTCTTCAGCGGGGATCATTTTTTTCTACATCATTTAATTAAAGGATATCAATGTCTGAAAAACCATCTGATCAAATCATCGAAGCCTACCGTCAAGGGCGCATGAAGCGCGGCCCCCTTGCGTTAGGAGATGTTTTTCTCATTCTTATCGTCGTTATTAGTTTAGCTGTGGTGGGTTACATTACCTTTGTTGGTACACCTGCCTTTTTGCAGTTTAATGTGCAACTGCCAGATTTTCTGGTCGCATCTCCAACCGCAACCGCCAGCTTAACGCCAACCTTAACCTCTACCCCAACCGCTACCTTTACAGCCACTGTTACCCCCACCGCAAGCTTAACCGCCAGTTTAACGCCCACTCAAACCTTTACGCCACTGGTTTCAGATACCCCCACAGAAACCCTAACACCCATTCCAAGCAATACACCGACTATTACACCGATTCCGGTCATTGAATATACTGTTCAGCCGGGAGAAACCATTGGAACCATATCCAGTAAGTTTGGGGTTACCATTCGGCAATTGTTATTACTAAATAATCTTCAGCCAAACACGTTAATTTTCCCCGGGCAAAAAATAAACATTCCAGGTTTTGGCGCAACACCCCTGCCAGAGAGTTCTGCTACCGTTGCAGGCACATTTATTTACACCGTGCAATCTGGAGATAACTTAAGCTCTATTGCGGCAAAGTTTGGGGTCGAGTTAAGACAACTAGAATTGTTAAATAACCTTGCCCCAAATACTTTAATTTTCCTTGGGCAGCAATTGCAAATTCCGGTCTTTGGATCAACGCCCATCCCAGATACAACAACAACTCCTTAGGGAGATATAAAAAGGCTGACCGAAATATTTCGGTCAGCCTTTTTGGTTAACGGGCTGCGCTTTAGCTTGTATTCCGTTTCATTAAACGGTTCGCCGCTATGGGTGAGTCCGTTAATCTTTGCTTGCGCAGGGATATTTCAATTTTTCTAAACAAAAATTCATTTTATTAATAATATTATTGACTTAATTAAAAAAATCAATATAATATTTTTTATTAGTTGTGCTTCAACTAAGAATATTCAATATAGAGAAAGAGAAGGGAATGATGGAGAAGAAACCTCCTTTAATTACACCGACCTTAGCCATTTTGCTATTTAGCATGATTATGGCCAATATTGGCGGGCAAATGTATGGCCCCATGTTGCCGCTTTATGTGCAACAATTGGGAGCCGATTTAAACCAAATTGGTATCTTTTTTACCTTGGCAATGATTGCCCCCCTTCTTTTTCAAATTTTGGGTGGTTGGCTTTCAGATTCAATTGGTCGTGTTCAAGCCATTGCCATTGGTAGCGTGGGTGGTTTGGCTGGATATATTGTCTTTGTCATCGCGCCTAGTTGGGGGTGGCTGTTGCTAGCTATGATAGGGCTTTCTATTGCCACTTCATTTGTGGGGCCGAGCTTTCAGGCTTTCGTAGCTGAAGAAGCTTCTGAAGATACGCGCGGAAAAGTGTTTGGCATTGTGCAGGGGCTCTTCTTGGTTACGGGGGTTATTGGTGCTCCGTTGGGCGGCTGGATTTCAGACCATTACGGTTTTCGCTGGATGTTTGCCGTTGGAACTGTTTTATACGGCATAGCAACGGTTATTCGCTTATTAATGGCTCGTAAAATTAATAAAGCCGAGAAAGAGTTGGCTTTGACTTCTTCTTCCCCGGCGGCTGAAAACAAAGTTACTTTTGCTCAATTAAAATCAAGCTTAATAGCCATTGGCGGCATGCTTATCGCGGGTGGGTTAGTCACTTGGATTTTTATTGCAGACGGCGTAGGGGATGTGGTTTTTAACATGGTTGGAAACTTGTTTCCGCTTTATCTAAATAATATCGCAGGCATTACCAAAACAGAACTTGGTTGGCTGGGTGCTATATCATCCATTGCCGCGATGGGTTTTATGGTTTTGGGCGGCTGGCTTTCAGATAAATTTGGCGAGCGGGTAGGCATTGCTATTGGTAATTTAACTGTAGCAGGTGCCTTATTTGTGATGTTAAATAGCTGGAGTTTTGGTTATTTTATTTTGGCTTGGGTTTTACTGGGTATGGGGCAAGGTTTAATTGGTCCGGCTTATGCCTCGTTGACTGCCAGAGCTGTGCCGCAAAAATTACGGGGCACCGCTTTTGGTTTGTTTTCTACTAGCTTGGGGTTGGTTTCGCTGCCTGCTCCCTATATTGGCGCCCTCATGTGGGAACAGTTCGGTCCGCAGTCACCGTTTTATGTTACGTTTGTAGGCTTGTTGTTAATGGTACCGATTGCTTGGTTTAAATTTAATGTACCAAAAACAGAAACTGCTAAAGCCGAGGAAGTAAATACCGCGCTAGATACAGCAGCGCCTGTACCAGCGAAATAAATAAAAACACTCCCCATCTTTTTTGATGGGGAGTGTTTTTATAATTCGTTCTGATTGACTATGGTATTGCGAGTTTGTTTGGCTTTATACAAAGCGAGGTCTGCTGTTTTACAAAGCTGGTCTACATCTGGTTTGCTTTTGGCACTGGCAACACCGCCGCTAAAGGTGATTTTAATGGGCTGGGAAGGGGTTTCAACTATTCCGTTTTGTACGGTTTGGCGGATGCGGTTGGCTAATTCTGTTGCGTCGTTAATGTTTGTTTCTGGCAGCAAAATTAAAAATTCCTCCCCGCCCCAGCGAGAAACCACATCTTGAACACGGACGGAATTTTGGAGCGTTTGAGCCATCCAGTGTAAAACCAAATCGCCCGCGTCATGTCCATACGTATCGTTGACCCGTTTAAAGTGATCAATATCTAACAATATAATCGAAAAGTCCTTTACTTCTTGACGAACTCTTTGCATTTCAAAAGTAAGCAGCCCTTGCATCGCCCGCCGGTTACGAACGCGAGTTAATGCATCATTCATGGCTAAATCGGTTAATTTGTTCTGAAGGCGTTGGCTTATCATTAAAATAAAACCGGTGGTCCACAAATTGCTGAGAATAAAAAGAGCCAAGACATCGATGATATTTGAAATGTTTTGTCCGGGTAAAACCGCAAGTGGATTAATAATCCCAACCCCTAATCGGATAGTTGAAAATGCAGCATAAAATAAGAGAGGCAATGCGGTTAAGCGGGCTGCGGTGATGTACTGCGGGTCTTTGACTTTAATTAATAACCAGCCCGCCGCAATATGAAGGGGGATGCTGCCTGTTAAGGTAACCAAAATAATTGGCATGAAGCCGCGCGGCAGAAAATAGAGCAATACAAAAGCTAAGTAGGCTAAAGGCAATATGCCAAATGTAAGAAAGCGATTGGTTTTTTGCTCTGTAAACCGACAAACGGCAACATACATTAATAAATGACCCAAAAGAGTTAGCATGTTTGAAATACTGCCAGCGATGAACATGGGCATCACACTTTGGAAGAGTAAGATCACAAAAGCGCTGGCAAGGCTTAATGTGGCAAAAAAGAAGGTTTTTTTCCCTTTGTAATCACTCACCAAGCGAGAATTAATTCCCACCGCGCTAGCTTGCATGAGGAATACCAGGCTAATCATTAATGTAATAGTGCTAATATTGAAAAAATCAGTTGGCGGCGCTGGAGCAGGAGGAATTGGAGGATTCATATTGTCTCCTTTTTTAATTAATCTGAAGTCATTGGTTAAAATAATTATAGGGCTTATTAGCTGTAAGTAAAATAAAAAAACCCGCCCAATATTGGGCGGGTTTTTGTTTGCTCAGTCTTTAAGTTACTGAGGACTAGCCAATAACAACAACGTTGCTGGCCTGAGGACCTTTAGGGCCCTTTTCCACAGTGAATTCAACTTTTTGGCCTTCGTTGAGGTTCTTGAAGCCATCGGCTTGAATGGCAGAGAAATGTACGAATACATCTTCGCCGCCTTCACGGGCTAAGAAACCATAACCCTTGGTGCCGTTGAACCATTTGACTGTGCCGGTGATACGAGTAGACATGTTTTTTGCTCCTTGTTGCATAAAAAAGAAATTGGGTTGGAGACACCCGGTTGTTACACGGACAGTCAAACAAAAAGGCCCACGGATTTGACCGTGAGCCGACATCGTTTCTTATACAACGCGAACTAACTGGTATCCTTACACGTTGATGTTATCACGCCTATGGGGATGAGTCAATACGTTTGTTTTTCTTAAAAAGGTTTCAAAACCAGCAAAAAGCCAAAATAATTGTAATTCTTGTTGTAATCAGTTCAATCCAAAAGAAAGCCAGTTAATTATTATTAACATTTAAATCTGAATTAAAGAATTACGGTACAATCAGCCTTCAAAATAATCGAATAGAGAGAAATATGCCTTCAGATACTCAAGTTATTTATTCCATGATGCGCGTTGGGCGCATTCACCCCCCCAGTAAACAAGTTCTTCGTGATATTTCACTGGGCTTTTATTACGGTGCCAAAATTGGTGTGCTTGGTTTAAATGGTTCTGGTAAAAGTACTTTACTTAGAATTATGGCCGGAGTAGACCAAGATTATGTTGGTGAAATTGCTCAGAGCAAAGGTTACACTGTTGGCTATTTGCCGCAAGAACCAGAGTTAGATGAAAACAAAACAGTCATTGAAATTATCCGGGAAGCTGTGCAGCCGATTGTAGATATGCTGGCTCGCTATGATGAAGTCAATGCCAAATTTGCAGAGCCAGATGCAGACTTTGACGCTTTAATTGAAGAGCAAGGCAAATTGCAAGATGAATTGGACAAGCATGATGCTTGGAACTTAGACAACCATTTAGAGTTAGCGATGGATGCCTTGCGCTGCCCGCCCTCTGATTCCTTAATTAAAGTACTCTCTGGCGGAGAAAAACGCCGTGTTGCGCTCACCCGATTGCTGCTTACCGAACCCGATATTTTGCTGCTCGATGAGCCGACAAATCACTTAGATGCTGAGTCTGTGGCTTGGCTAGAACATCACTTGCAACAATATAAAGGCACAGTTATTGCCGTAACCCATGACCGCTACTTTTTAGATAATGTAGCCGGTTGGATTTTAGAACTCGACCGCGGGCATGGTATTCCATGGAAGGGCAACTATTCTTCTTGGTTAGAGCAAAAACAAGAAGCCTTGCGTCAAGAAGACAAAGTGGAAACCAAGCGACAGAAAACCCTGCAGAGAGAATTGGATTGGATTCGGATGTCGCCCAAAGCCCGCCAATCTAAGGGGCAGGCCCGTATTACTGCTTACGAAAAATTGCTCTCGCAAGAAGTAGAACAATATCGTGGCGAGCAAGAAATTTACATTCCGCCAGGCCCACGCTTGGGCGATATTGCCATTCAATTAAATGGGATTACTAAAAGTTTTGGTGACCGTTTAATTTTAGAAAATTTCACCGCCGATATTTTGCCGGGCAGCATTGTGGGCGTGGTTGGCCCCAACGGCGCTGGTAAAACCACTTTGCTAAAAATAATCACCGGACAAGACAAACCTGATTCGGGCACCATCAAAATAGGCGAAACAGTGCAACTGGCTTATGTAGACCAATCTCGTACCCTTGACCCAGAAAAAACAGTATACGAAGAAATTTCTGGCGGGGCTGAAACCCTAGAGCTAGGAAACCGCAAAATAAATGCGCGTGGCTATTGCTCTTCGTTTAATTTTCAAGGAGCAGACCAGCAAAAGAAAGTCGGTGTGCTTTCGGGCGGTGAACGTAACCGAGTGCATTTGGCAAAAATGTTAAAAGAAAGCGCCAATGTATTGTTACTCGATGAACCCACCAACGATTTGGATGTGAACACCTTGCGCGCGCTTGAAGAATCAATAGAAAATTTTGCAGGCTGTGCCATTGTTGTCAGCCATGACCGCTGGTTCTTAGACCGTATTTGTACCCACATTTTAGCCTTTGAAGGTGATTCGCAAGCCCGTTTATTTGTAGGGAACTGGAGCGACTACGAAGCCGATTATCAAGAACGATATGGCAAAGACGTAAAACCCACACGGGTTAAATACAGAACGCTTAAGCGATAAAAAAGACGGGTGAGAATTTCTCGCCCGTCTTTTTCTTTAAGTTACTTGCTGGTTTTCTTTGTTTTGGGTTCATCCGTTTCAATCTCTATTACTTTTTGAACAGACTTTTGACCTTGTTTATAAGCCAAGTAAATGGCTACTCCAAGCACTGCCAAAGGCACAACCAAGCGTAGCAAGCCGCCAATCGCCATCAAACCAAAGCCAAATGGACCATTACGCTTCATGCCCATCTCAAAGCGGTCACCTTTTTGCTTATCTGGTCCGTTGCCTTTGAAACCAGGCTTTTCAAAGCCGCGTTCACCGTCTTCGCCGACTGGACCACGAAAGTTATACATGTGCGAATTGTCGGACATGCCAGCGTGCATGGCAGCCATACGGTTTTGACCAAGTGAGAAGAAGCCATAACCAACCAAAGCTAAAACAGCCAAGCCTACCACAACACCAATCACTAATTTCCAATTAATTTTCATTCGAACTCCTTGTTGAATATGCTGTAATCTTAGCATTTTTGTGTAAAGAAACAGTAAAGGTATTTATAAAAATAAATAAAGGATATGGTTGGTATACTTGCCCGTTCTAACTTAAATTTAATTAATGAAAGAAAGACTATGCAGCTACGCATTCAAATTTTTATTTTTACTTTCATTCGCACTATTTTAAATACCGCCCACCGCATGGTTTACCCTTTTTTGGGGGTATTTGCGCGCGGGTTGGGCGTAGAGATTAGCACCCTGTCTCTCGTTGTCACTTCTCGTTCTGTCATTGGCATGCTCATCCCGTTGATTTCGTCGATTTCGGAAAAACGCGGCCGCCGGTTTGGCATGTTAATCGGCATTAGCATCTTTGCTCTAGCCATGGGATTGGTGGCGGTCTCCCCCTCGCTGCTTACCGTTACCTTGGCCTTAATCCTTGTGATGGTGGGTAAATACCTGTTTGACCCTGCCATGCAGGCCTATCTTGGCGATCGGGTTCCTTACCAGCAGCGTGGCTTCGCCATGGCAGTTACCGAAATGGGTTGGTCTTTGGCCTTTATAGCAGGGATTCCGCTGGTGGGTTTTTTAATTAACATTTACGGGTGGTCTGCTCCGTTTGGCTTATTTGGTGGTTTAGGTTTGCTTATGTTCCTGCTCATTTGGCGGTTCATCCCCAAAGCAGATGAACATCATAATCCTTTGCAAAGCGCCCGCACCAACATCAAAGCTGTTATTACCAGCCCAGCCGCTTTGGCGGGTATTGGCATTGCTGTTTGGGCCAGCGCTGCCAACGAATTGGTAAACTTAATTTTTGGGGTTTGGCTAGAAGATAGTTTTGGATTAAAAATAGCCGCGTTGGCGGCGGCTTCTGCCATCATTGGTCTTTCAGAATTAAGCGGTGAGGGGCTGGTGGCCGCTTTTACAGACCGTTTGGGTAAGCCGCGCGCACTGGCTTTGGGATTAATTGGCAATGCTTTGGCGGTGGCATTGCTGCCCTTTATTGGCAAAACCGAGTGGGGTGCATTAATCGGTTTGTTCTTTGTTTACATTACTTTTGAATTTGTCATGGTTAGCCATATTCCATTAATGACGGAAGTGCTACCCAGTGCGCGGGCAACGGTGTTGTCTTTTAATTTAACGGGGCATTCGCTTGGGCGTGTCATTGGCGCATTACTGGCTGTTTTGATTTATCAAAACTGGGGGTTTGGTTTGGTTTGTTTGGTGGCTGTTTTCTTTAATGGGCTTGGTTTGCTTGCCTTGCGGCGTTTGGGACCTAATTTGTAAAAGCAGGCCTTTTGGGTACAATCAGAGCCTACGGTTTAATTAAGGAGTAAATACCATGTGTAGAAGCATTAAACAATTACGCAATGCGGAACAGTTCCCTAGCGATGATGAAATGCAAGCAGCGGCGTTGCAGTTTGTTCGTAAAGTGAGCGGCTTTCGCAAGCCTTCACGGGTGAACGCGCCCGCTTTTGACGCGGCTGTTTTAGAAATTGCGGCTATTACCCGTCATTTGCTTGAAACACTCGAAACCCCCGCAAAACTGGTTAAAGAATAAACATGTTAATTCATTCTGCTAGTCAATTATTAACTTTAAAAGGCGGTCCGCAGCGCGGAGAGCGCCTTGGCGAACTAAGCATAATTGAAGATGGGGCTGTCTTAATTAAAGAAGAAAAAATTGCGGCCGTTGGCACCACGGCTCAGTTAAAAGCGGCTTACCCTAACGAACCTGCTTTCAATGCGGGTGGAATGGTTGTAATGCCCGGTTTGGTAGACCCGCATACTCATTTGGTTTGGGGCGGCGACCGCGCCAACGAGTTTGAATTAAAACTCTCGGGCATGCCTTATTTAGATATTTTGGCGGCGGGCGGCGGTATTCTCTCTACGGTGAAGGCCACCCGCGCTGCCAGCCGAGATGAATTAATTAATCAGGCGCGCGCCCGTTTAACGCGCATGTTTGCCCACGGTACGACCACTGTCGAAGCCAAAACCGGCTACGGGTTAAATTTGGAAACCGAGCTGCGCGAGTTTGAAGCCATGCTGGCGCTGCAAGCGCAGGGTCCGTTGGATATTGCCATGACTTTTTTGGGCGCGCACGCCGTTGCCCCCGAGTTTAAACAAGACCCGCAAGGGTATGTTAACCATGTTTGCGAAACCATGCTGCCGGAACTTTTGGCTTGGTGGCAAAGTCACGCGCCCAGCCAGCC
>CAYOGW010000031.1:0-4151 GCA_964403635.1 uncultured Anaerolineaceae bacterium
ATGCGATTCCCAGCGATTATGAGGGCGTGATGGCTGTGCCAATTAGTTTTCTGGATAAATACTCCCCAGAACAGTTCGAAATTCTAGGTATTACACAAAGAAACGACGATCCATACAAGACCAAGCAATATACAACATCAGATTACCCGAATGCAAATGACTTGAATGCTCGTGGAGTCATTATTATTAATGGAAAGCCCAAAGCCATGTATGCAAGGGTTTTAATCAAAAGGAACACAAAATGAAAACAACCCTTAAAACCGAAATAACAATTAAAGACATTTGCGAAGGTTTTGTGTATAACGAGCTAGAAGGCAAGGGCTTGTTCGGCTTGTCTGGCAAATTAACCATCCAACCCGAATACCAGCGCAACTACATCTACGCCGACGGCAAAAGAGATGTGGCGGTGATCGAATCGATTCTCAAGGGCTATCCGCTCGGCTTAATCTACTTTAACAAAGTCAGCGAAGATGTGCTGGAAGTGCTCGACGGGCAGCAACGCATCACCAGTTTTGGGCGTTTTGTGACCAACAAGTTTGCCATCCAAGACGAAAACGGCATGCAACAATATTTTGACGGCATCGCGGCCGATAAACAAGCCAAGATATTAGAAACGAAACTACTGATTTACGAGTGCGAAGGCACAGAAACCGAAATTAAAGACTGGTTCAAAACCATCAATATTTATGGTGTGCCGGTTAATCAACAAGAAATCTTAAACGCCGTCTATTCTGGCCCCTTTGTCACGCTTGCCAAAGCGGAGTTTAGCAACAGCCAAAATGCCAATATTCAAAAATGGAGCGCCTACATCACTGGCAGCGTTAATCGGCAAGATTTTTTAGAGCGCGCGCTGGATTGGGTCAGCAACGGCCATATTGACGATTATATGAGCCGTCACCGCAACGATACAAATATTACAGAATTAAAAAATTATTTTACAAGTGTCATTGATTGGGTTTCAACCGTCTTTATCGCCGTCGAAAGCGAAATGCGCGGCTTAGAGTGGGGCAGGTTATATGAAACGTATCACAGCAAATCGTATAATCCGGCCGCAGTTCACAGAGAAGTACAAAAACTATACGGTGATGCCTATATCAAAAACCGCAAGGGTATTTTTGAATACATTCTTGGGGGTTCGGTGGATCCAAAATTATTAAATGTGCGCGTTTTTGATGAAGCGACGAAACAATCTGTCTATGCATCACAAACTGCGAAAGCTGAAAGTGAAGGAAAATCAAACTGTCCGCTTTGTTCAATTGGGCCAGATGCCAACAAAAATAAAATTTGGAAATTAACCGAAATGGACGCCGACCATGTCACCGCTTGGAGCAAAGGCGGCGCAACAGATATAAAAAACTGTCAAATGTTATGCAAGACCCATAATCGAGCAAAAGGAAATAACTAGAAAACAAAAATCAAAAACCAGCTTGGCAACAGTATCGTTTTCTGATATCATTGCATTGTGGACAACAAACACCGTAAAACGCTTGAAGCCATTTTTGAAAAACCTGAGCGAGCCAATATTGCTTGGCGAGATATCGAAGCCCTATTTAATGCTTTGGGCGCAGAAATTTCAGAAGGCAATGGATCAAGAGTGCGGGTTGCTTTGAAGGATGTGCGGGCTGTGTTTCATCGTCCGCATCCACAAAAAGAAACAAATAAAGGAGCCGTTAAGTCTGTTCGTCGGTTTCTTGAATCAGCAGGAGTTAAACCATGATGGAATATAAAGGTTATATCGGTAAAGTTGAAATTGACGATGAAGCGGGCATTTTGTACGGAGAAGTGATTAATGTCCGTGATGTAATTACTTTTGAAGGCGAAAGCGTTGATGAAATTCAAAGCGCGTTTCGAGAATCCGTTGATGATTATCTCGCCTTTTGTGCTGAACGAAACGAATCACCAGAAAAACCTTTTTCAGGAAAGTTTGTACTGCGTTTACCAGCCGAGTTACATCGCAAAGCCTATATTCAAGCAAAATTAAAAGACAAGAGTCTCAATGGCTGGGTGACAGAAATTTTACAATCGGCTCTTAAAAACGAGTAAGGCCTACGCCTTAAACACCAGCAAATAAAAAAGCCCTTCTAAAATGAAGGGCTTTTTTGATTAAACCAGTTCTAACTTAATTAAGCTCTCGGCCATCGCCACAGTCATTTCTTCTAATCCGCGCGGCTGCCAGCCCAGCACTTTCACCGTTTGGGCGTTGCTGACTTCACCCTTTTTATCCAGCATGGGAACAGTTAAAGCAATGGTTTTGTCAAAATTACCAAGCAGCCGCACCAAAAAACTCGGGAAGATGAATGTCTTAATCGTGTATCCGCGGCTGGCAAAGTTCTTCTTTAAGAAGATCGCAATGCTAGAAATCCAGCCGCCTTCAGCCGTGCAAATAAAACGCTTGCCCGCCGCTTGCGGGTTGGTCATGGCTAAAATATGAGCGGCGGCTACATCCCGCACATCCACATAATTAAAATACATGCGCGCCAAGCCGGGCACTTTGTTCTTCATTAATTGATGAATAATTTCAGCCGAAGAGCGCGGGGTTTTGTCTGGCAGCGGACCCAACACCAAGCCTGGGTTAATCGTGGCCAGTTCCATTTTGCTGGTGGGGGCAATGCTTTTCATAAACTGCCAAGCGGCTCTTTCTGCCAGTGTTTTGCTCTTGGCGTACGCGCCGATATCCGCGTTTAGGTCAGACCAGTCATTTTCGGTATAGATGCGATTCTCATTTAATCCAGAAATAACCGCCGCCACCGAAGAAGTCAGCACCACCCGTTTAACGCCCGCATCAGACGCCGCTTTTAATACGCGCAACGCGCCTTCACGGGCAGGGATGATTAAATCGTCCTCATGGGCTGGCTCACCCAACGGGAAGGGCGAGGCGACATGCAGCACATAATCACAGCTTTTTACAGCGGCAGGCCAACCGGCATCGTCGAGTAAATCCGCTTCTACAAAAGAGAGTTTTTCTACAGGAGAACCCATCTCTTTTAAAGTAGCACGCACTTCATTTTCACGCGTTAAACTTCTTAAACTTCCGCGCACCGTATACCCTTGCTCTAATAGCTGATGAATACAGTGCAGGGCAATAAATCCGCTGGCGCCAGTGACCAATACTTGCTTTTCATTCATGAAATGCGTTCTCCTTCACGTTACAATAAGCGCAACAGTATAGCATACAGGAAAAACCATGCCCTTTACAGAATCCTTTATTATTTCAATTGCTCAAGATAAAACACCGCAAGAGAGTTTAATCCAAGCGGCGCAACAAGCAGGCGTTCAGTTAAACCAAATTGAAGATATTTTTTGGGCGGAAGACAGTCAGGCCTTGCCTTTTGCGGCGGTTGAAATAAAACGCGCCAAGGCCAGTTTGCAGCAAGCCATCCACAGTGCTTGCGAGAGCGTATACGCGGGCAACCTTCAAATTGTGGCGGCGGGCGGCAAAGTGGAGCAAGAATCCCTGTGTTTATTAATTTGCTCACCAGCGGCCATTGGGCGGCTAAACCTAACGCCTATTTTCCGCGTGGCGGCGCTGGGTTTTGGTCCGCAGGCGGTAGAGCAAGCCGTCAGCCGTGCCGAAACCCAGCCTTCAGAGTTGGAACTGATATTGACATCCAGAAAAGGCCAGAGCTTGCCCAGCCTGTTTCAATATCTAGCCGAGCACCCCGCCAAATTTGGCTTATTCGAACATCAAATAGATGATACGCATTCGCTCGTTATCTTAATTGAAGCGCTATGAGCAAAACTGTTTACCTTGCGCTGGGAACCAACTTGGCAGACCGCCCCCGCAACTTGGCCGCCGCGCAAGAGGCCTTCTCCCCGCTGATTAATATCACCGCCGCCTCGGCCATCTACGAAACGCCGCCTTGGGGCTATGCCGAACAACCCGCATTTTTGAATATGGTGCTGAAAGCCGAAACAGAACTTACCCCGCAAGAATTATTGGATTATTTAAAAAAACTAGAAAACGAACTCGGTCGAAAAGAGAGCTTTAAAAACGGTCCGCGATTAATTGATTTGGATATTTTGTTTTATGACGATGTAGTCATTAACACGCCGCCGTTAATTATTCCGCACCCGCGCCTGCACGAAAGGGCCTTTGTGTTGGTGCCGCTGGCAGACCTAAACCCCGATTTGGTTCACCCCGTCTTGGGCTT
>CAYOGW010000031.1:4251-23867 GCA_964403635.1 uncultured Anaerolineaceae bacterium
GTCATTTTGATGCACAACCGCAGCAAACCCGCCAACGCAGAGATCCAAAAGAACTTGGGCGGGCGTTATGTGGGTGTGGAATATGCCAATTTAATCGAAGACGTTAAACGCGAGCTGCTCGAATCGGTTAAGCTGGCGCACGAGGTCAATATCCCAGACGAGAGAATCATCCTAGACGCGGGCATTGGCTTTGGCAAGACGGTTCAACAAAATGTAGAATTAGTAGACCGATTAAACGAGATTCGTATGCTTGGCTACCCCATTTTGCTGGGAACATCGCGAAAATCTTTCATTGGCTATACCTTAGACCTGCCGCCCGACCAGCGTGTAGAAGGAACCGCCGCCACCGTAGCGATTGGCATTGCCCGCGGCGCGGATTTAATCCGTGTGCACGATGTGCAAGCCATGAGCCGTGTAGCAAAAATGACCGACGCCATCATCCGCCGGAGTAAGCCATGAGCGAATACGATAACGATTTGCTAAAAGAAGCCCTGTTTCATGTTCGCTCTGGTGACCATGAAACCGCCCGCCGATATTTAATCCGCGCTTTGGATATGGCGGATGATTTAAGCACCCGTGTTAAAGCCAGTTTTTATTTGGCACAAATTAGCAATGACCCAGCCGAAAAACGCAATTATTTAGAAGATGTACTTTCCATTGAACCCGGCCACCCCGAAGCCCGCCGCGAATTGGCTATTTTAAATGGCTCACTTAAGCCCGCCGAAATTATCAACCCAGACCAGTTGGCAAAACAAAGCACCGACCCGCAGCAAGTGCAAGCGGACCGCTTTACCTGCCCCAAGTGCGGCGGAAAAATGGTTTTTGATGGCGACGGCCAAACATTAATCTGTGAGTATTGTTCTCGCAACGAAACACCGAATCATACTGCTGGAACAGAACAAGATTTCATTGTAGCCATGGCTACCGGAAAAGGTCACCGCACACCCGTTGCCATGCAAGTTTTTGCCTGTAAAGGCTGCGGCGCGCAGTTTATTTTGCCGCCGCAAGTCATTTCTGAATCCTGCGCTTATTGCGCTTCACCGCATGTTGTTTTACAAGGCAGCCGAGATTTAATCACCCCAGATGTCATTGTACCGATGAAATTTAATCAACGGGAGGCAGCATTACGCCTAGTTGAATGGGTAGAGAAAATTAAACTTAAACCAGAAGGGCAAGTGCAAGCCCCGCGCGGCATTTACCTGCCCGTTTGGACCTTTGACATCTCTGGCAATATCCCTTGGAGTGGTGTGATTGAGAAGAAAAACAAAAGCGAACCAGTCTCAGGGACTTATCCCGTTTTTGTTAATGACTTGCCCGTTCCCGCCGCTTCGCATTTGCCAGAACTGTTAATGAACTTACTACCAGAGTATGACTTTAGCACTGCGCCAGCCTACGATCCTCGTTATTTAGCCGGTTGGCCTGCCGAAGTCTACGAAAGGAGTATGTCAGACGCTTCGCTGCAAGCCCGCCAAGAACTCATTTCTGGGCTTCGCAAAACGATTGAGCGAGATTTTTTTAACATAAGCAACCTTAAATACAGCACAGCCGATATTTTTATCAGTTCTTTTAAATTGGCTTTCATTCCCGTTTGGCTGACCGAAATTCCTTACAAAGGGCAAAACCTGCTGATAGCCATTAACGGCAGCAGCGGCGCAGTCCATGGTCAAGACTCTCAACATAGTATTCTCAATTGGCTAGAAGATTGGCTTAACGGAGAATAGCCTCTTCTGGCAAAAATCATTCCCGCGATAGTATACAATCAAGCTATGCCGTCCATTTTGCCCATCGTTCGCCAACGGCGAGAACGCCGCCTTCGCAGCCAAACCAGCCTTAACCAACGTACCAACCGCAGCGTGTTAGCCAGCGGATTAATTTTTTCGCTTTTTCTGGGCGTGTTAATTATTACCAGCGGTTTTTTCTATGCCAATTTAACCGCCAATTTACCTTCTATCGAACTCATCCCTGCCTTATTAAACCCACAAAATGGCTTGCTTTTACAACCTACCCGCATCTACGACCGCAGCGGAAACCACCTGCTCGATGTACTCGCCCCGCAAGACACTGCCCGCCGCTATGTTCCACTAGACCCTAATGACCCCAGCCACATTCCCAACACCCTCAGCCGTATCACGGTGGTGCTTAAAGACCCTCAGCTCTATCAGCACAGCGGTTTCAGTTGGCAAGGGCTAGACGCACCAGAAGAACACCCAACCCTAGCCCAACAATTAGCCGCCGATTTACTGCTCTGGCAAGAAGCCCCCTCACTTAATCGTGCCATCCGCGAACGAATATTGGCTTGGCAGCTCACCCAAGCCTACGGCCCAGACCAAATTTTAGAGTGGTATTTAAACAGCGCCGCTTATGGTCGCTACACCTACGGAGCCGAAGCCGCCGCCCAGCTCTACTTTGGAAAGCCCGCCAGCCAACTCAATTTGGCTGAAGCCGCTGTCTTAGCCGCCGCCAACGAAGCCCCAGCCATTAATCCGCTTGACGCGCCGCAAGCCGCCATTCAACGCCAACAAGAAATATTAGAACGATTAAAAACACTGGGCATGGCTTCAGAGAACGAAATTAATCAGGCGCTCGCCTACCCGTTGACCTTTCGGCAGGCTCCCCCCAAACTTTTTTCTGCCTCTCCAGCCGTTACTAGCTTAGTGCTTGCCCAGCTAGAAAATACCCCCGCCAAAGAAAGAATCATTCGCGGCGGCATGAAAATCATTACCAGTATTGATTACAACCTGCAAATTCAATCCGTTTGTGCCACCCAAATACAATTAGCTCGGTTAAGCGGCGTTTCTACAGAAGAAAGCAATTGCCCCGCCAGCGGAAAATTATCCCCTTTGCCGCCCAATTTAACGATTGAAAACCCAGCCGCCTCTGCCATTGTGACAGACCCCCGTAACGGACAAATTTTGGCACTGGTTGGTGAAACCCGCGCCGGAACCCAAGCCGCCTACACAACACTGGGGCGGACAGGCACTTTATTAACGCCGTTTATTTATTTAACCAGCTTCACACGCGGGTTAAGCCCCGCCAGTTTGGTCTGGGATATCCCCTCCGAAAACCAGCCCTTTGCCAACTTTAATAACCAATATCAAGGACCAATCCGCTTAAGAATAGCCCTCGCCAACGATTATTTAGCCCCTGCCGAACAAATTTTTAACGAAATCGGCAACGCCGCCATTTTACAAACCATCCGCCCGTTTGGCTTACAGCCCGCCAGCATGAACACCATAGACGAATATTTAAACAATGAGCAGCGATTTTCACTGCCTGCCATTGCTTCGGCTTACAGCATTTTTGCTGCCCAAGGCGTACAAACGGGTCAGGCTTTTAATAGCCAAAACTTAAGCCCGTTTATTGTTTTACAAGTAGCCAGCTATGACAATGTAATGGTTCTTAACTGGGAAACCACCCAAACCCGCCAAGTGGTTTCGCCGCAATTGGCTTATTTAATTAATCACGTTCTCAGCGACGAATCTGCCCGCTGGCCCAGCCTTGGCAACCCCAACCCCTTCGAAATCGGTTTGCCGGTTGCTGCCAAAAGCAGCCAAACCTTAGATGGGCAAGAAAGCTGGGCCGTAGGCTACTCCACCTCTCGCACAGTGGTGGTTTGGATGGGCGGAGAAAATATTCCAGCGCGGGTAACGGCTGGTTTATGGGCAGCCATTATGCAAACAGCCAGCCAAAATTCTGCCGCTGAAGGCTGGAGCATGCCCGCTGGGATTAGCCGATTAAATGTGTGCGACCCCTCTGGTCAGCTTCCAACCGAAGCCTGTCCCAATGTTGTCAGCGAAATTTTCTTAAACGGTTACGAACCCACCCAAACGGATACGCTCTATCAACAATACAGCATCAACCGAGAAACCGGTTTGCTGGCCACCGTTTTTACACCGCCCGCCATGCTCGAAAAACGGGTTTATATTAATTACCCGCCCGAAGCGTTAAATTGGGCTGGCTTAAGCGGCTTACGGACACCGCCCACCGCCTACGACACCATTCAACAAGCGCCCCCGCGCGCAGACTTAGCCATCCTTGCTCCCGCTATGTTTGATACGTTAAGCGGCAAAATTGAAGTGGTTGGTTCTGCCAGCGGAGAAAACTTTCAATCCTATCGCTTACAAGTCGGGCAAGGTCTTAACCCCCAAAACTGGGTTTTAATTAGCGAAAGCCAAACGCCTATTCCCCAGGGGGTTTTGGGTGTGTGGGATGCCACAGGGCAGAGTGGCTTGTATTCGATTCAATTGGTTGTGGTGCGAGAGAATCAGTTGGTAGAAACAACGGCTGTTCAGATTAATGTGGAACCTTAATTTTTAGATCGTATGTAATATCTAACATCTTTAACCCGAATTCCGCCAATCAACCAATAAAACGAATGCTTAAAGTTAATCTTCCCTCATCCAGCGTTTTACGGCCTCGTGCGGGTGTTGATGTTTTTGCATTTGCTTAATTAAATCCGCGGCTGTTTCAGCCATATAAATGCTTTCAACATGCTCGTGAAAAACAAAGCCCTCTTTGCCAGCATGTTGAATGGCAGCCATTAAAGGAGCAAAATAATTACGAATATTCATTAAACCGACAGGTTTTTGGTGCAAGCCAATTTGCCCCCAAGTGAGGGTTTCAAACAACTCATCAAAGGTGCCAAAACCACCGGGCAGGGCAATAAAGCCATCGGCTAATTCATACATGCGCGCTTTTCGTTGTTGAATAGTCGGCAGCACTTCAAAGTGGGTTAAACCCGCATGAGCTAAAGCGGGCGTATTCATGCTTTCAACAATCACTCCAACTACCTGACCGCCTGCTTGCAAAACGCCGTCAGCCACGGCGCCCATTAAGCCCGTTTTACCGCCGCCATAAATTAAGCGGATTCCGCTTTGGGCTAGATATTGACCGGTTAAACGAGCTACCGAAAAATACTCTTCGTGAGCCCGATCGGCAGAACCACAGAAAACGGTAATGGCTTTCAAATTAATCCACCCTTATTCTTTGCGCTTTTTCATCCGCTGAAAAACCCAAGCCGCCCCAGCCGCCATTAAATTAATTAAACTCAGGTAAAAAAACGAAATCCACAAAGGGGCGTAGGCTTGTTGGTTTTCTACTACACTGAACAGGCTGCGGTTTTCTGGGAACCAAACAAAAAGCACCAAGGCGGTGACCAAAGAGATGCCGCTAAACACTAACAAAAAAGTAACAATAAACTTTTCGCGGTTAGGTTTTTTTTGCGGCGGGGTTGATTTTTTTGTTTTTTGTTTTTTGGCTGGCATGGCTTCTCTTTAATGATTAACTTAAATGCCGATAGTCTCGATTAAAGTACATGAGCGGCTGGCCGGTTTCTTGGTGCTGGGCTGCCAATACTTCGCCAATAAAAATGGTGTGTGTACCAGAACCTAAAGTGGTTACTACACAGCAATCAAAATGAGCTAAGCCACCTTTTATAAACGAAATTCCCGTTTTTAAGGTAAAGGTTTCAATTCCTTCTAGCCGGTCTAGGTCATCGGGCACACGCCCTGCAAAACGGTCTGAAATATCTTGTTGGTTGTCATTTAAAACACTAACACCAAAGATTTCTGAACGCATGACTAAATCGTGGGTGCGGGTGTTGCGAGCCAAAGAAACCAAAACTTGGGGCGGCGTTAAAGAGAGCGAAGTAAAAGAACTTACGGTCATGCCATGTTGAATGTGGTTGTGCTTTGCGGTGACAACAGCCACGCCGGTTGACCAAAATCGCATTGCATCTCTTAATACATCGGGGTTAAGCGTCATTAATCAAGCTCCATCGTTAAAGTGCTTTCATCATAAGCCCCAGCCAGACGCCCGTCAACCCAAATATTCTCAATTCATATTTAAATATTAAACTGGTCAAAAAAGGCTTGATTAAATAAGCATTAATGACCAGTTGCGTTGGGCATGAACGCTTTATAATGTTTGTATGCAACCCATGCCGCAAACGAACCCCATACCAGAAGAGCCTCGTTTAACCCGTAAACCCAAAGCAAAACGCCCGCGAGTTTTACAAAATAGCCTTGCCATTGCGGTTTTGCTTGCCACCTTGTTTACAGCTTGGACGCCGAGCAGCTTCCTTTCGGGAGATTTAACCGATCAATTAAGCAGCTTAATCCCAGTGGATGCGGAAAACCCAGCTCAGCCGGGCGCCGCTCGCCCTGTCGTCCGCATTGGTATTGTGGCAGGTCACTGGGGCAATGACTCAGGTACAGTCTGCGAAAACGGAACCACCGAAGCAGATGTTAATTTAAACATAGCCACGTTGGTTCAACAAAAATTAACCGCACAAGGGTTTGAAACCGATTTACTACAGGAGTTTGACCCCCGCTTAAAAGGCTATCAGGCGGCGGCCTTGGTCTCTATTCATAATGACTCCTGCGACTTTGTAAACGATCAAGCTTCCGGTTTTAAAGTTGCCGCCGCTATGAGCGCCCGCGATTTAAACTTAGCCAACCGCTTGGCGTCTTGCCTACGGGACCGCTATCAGCGCACCACTAGCCTGCCTTGGCATAACAGCATTACCAACGACATGAGTCTCTACCACGCCTTTGAAGAAGTAAGCCCTTATACCACCGCCGCCATTATCGAAACCGGCTTCTTAAATTTAGACTATAGAATTCTTACCGAACAGCCCGATTTAATTGCAAATGGCATTGTTAATGGCATTTTGTGCTACATTAACAATGAAAACATTGTTCCCGCCCCTTAATTAAAATGAACCCAAACCATATTGCTGCATTTCGCGCCCTCGAAAAATCTCAACTTTCACTCAACGCTGGTGACAAGCGCACCGCCCGCACCTTCGCCGAGCAAGCCGCTATGCTTGCCCCAGACCTAGAAGAAGTATGGTTAATGCTGGCTGCGCTGGCCTCACCACGCGCCAGTGTAGCCTATTTAAAAAAAGCGCTTGAGATTAATCCCAACAGCGAACGAGGCCTTAAAGGCTTACGCTGGGCAGAAAAACGAGTGCTTGCGGAGCAGCCTGCTCCGGCTTCTCAGCCTTCAGTTGCTCCCGTCCGTTCAAACCCGCCTAAGCCCAACCAAACGCCGCGCATCACCAAAAAATCAGCCTCAGTAAAAGAAGTTCTACCCAAACGTTTAATTCTATTTGTCCTTATTTTTGGATTAATTTCATTAATTGGTGCCACTTGGGCTTGGCCGATGGTTACCCAAGCAGTAGCCCTCGCCAGCGGAAATACCGAACAGGCGGCCGGTTTCATTCAGCCAGAATCGGTCCAAATTATCCCAACGGCTAGCCCAACCTTTCAACCCACTGAATTGCCTGTTTTATTACTTTCTACTGCCACCAGTTTTCCTAGTCCAGTCGCAGCCCTGCCTACAGCCACCAACATCCCGCCGACGAGTATTCCTACCTTAAGCGCTTCTGCTACATCAGTTCCTACTACGATTCCCAGCCAAACCCCGGAGCCAAGCCCAACCAGCATCCCAACCGAAACCCCTTGGCCTACCGCGGTAGAAGGCTACTTAACCATTAATATTGTTCCACCAACCGAAATCCCGCCCACCACAGTTGCTCCCACCTACGCCGCGCCAGCCGCGCCATCCAGCAATGCCAGCACAGGAGAACGCTGGGTAGAAGTGAACCTAAGCCAACAAATGTTATACGCCTGGGATGGTGACACTTTGGTTGGTTCGTTTGTGGTTTCAACTGGCACGTGGCAATACCCAACCGTTACAGGTACCTACCGCGTCTATGCGCGCTTTAAATACAAACATATGTCTGGGCCGGGCTATTCGCTGCCCGATGTACCGAATACGATGTTCTTCTATCAGGGTTATGCCATTCACGGCACTTACTGGCATAATAACTTTGGCACTCCCATGAGTCACGGATGTGTTAACATGACCATTCCCGATTCTGAATGGCTCTACAATTGGGCGCCATCTAACCTGCTGGTAAACGTACATTACTAAAACCACTCGCTCAACGGTTTAATTTAATTAAGGAGTTTTCTCATGCACTCAGCATTTCAATTTAATCATTATCTTCTAAAACGCCAGGTTTTTGCTTTAACCGGCAAATTGCGTTTTTATGACCCCAACGGAAATGTCGTTCTCTTTTGCGAACAACGCATGTTTAAATTGCGAGAAGATATTCGCATCTTTACTGATGAAACCAAAACGCAAGAAGTGCTGGCCATTAAAGCCCGCCAAATTATCGACTTTTCGGCATCCTATGATGTTTTTGATAGCAGCAGCAACCAAAAAGTAGGCGTGCTGCGGCGCAAGGGATTAAGATCTATTTTGCGCGATGAATGGGAAGTGTTAGATGCCAACGACAATTTAATCGGTCAACTATTTGAAGACAGCATGGGCTTAGCCATGTTACGCCGCTTTGTATTAGGCGCTTGGTTACCGCAAGATTACGACCTGACCATAGGCAATGTTCGCGCGGTAGACATCAAACAACAATTTAATATATTTCGCTACGAATTAAACGTTCACTTTGCCGAAGACCCAAGCCTCATAGACCGCCGTTTGGGGCTAGCCGCCGCAACTTTATTGGCCATTATTGAAGGCCGCCAAGAATAAAATGCAACGCAAGGCACTCTTCCCCGGGTTAGTCTTCGACGAAACCGACCAACCTTTAGAAACCGCTTATGTAGGCCAAGAACCTTGCTATGTGCTTAATGATGCTGGTTTTAAACAACATATCCCAGCAGAGAAAATAGACCGTCAGGTTTTAGCTCAGATGGTTCAAATGATTGCTGGCAACGAACAGCAAATTAGCAGCGAAGCCGCAAAAATGATGGGCGCCAACGACCCCTTTAGCCGCGCCTTAATTGAAAATCAGCTAAAAAATATAGACGAGCAAGTAGAGCAACTCTTTAATGTCGG
This sequence comes from uncultured Anaerolineaceae bacterium, assembly GCA_964403635.1. Classification (GTDB taxonomy): domain Bacteria; phylum Chloroflexota; class Anaerolineae; order Anaerolineales; family Villigracilaceae; genus JANJTV01. The sequence goes on from CAYOGW010000031.1 coordinate 13,114, forward strand.
CATTCCAGAAGATCTGCGCGCCTACATTGGCATGCTTGGTTTCAAAGTGGTTATAGACTATCACGGTCAAGTTATTCGCTTCGACCAGCCGGGCGGCGCAACCGAAGATTGATGAAAAGGCACAGCAATAAAGCTGTGCCTTTTTTATTCCAAAATAAAATTATCAATTAACCGTGTTTTGCCAAAATAAACGGCTAAAGACAACAATGCTTTTTTTGTAACTGTTTTTAATTCTTCTAAGGATGAATAATCTGCACAAGAAACATATTGAAGTTGAGCTAACGGCTCAGCCTTAATCATCTTTTCTACCACTGCTCGCAGGCTCCCCGCATCTTTTTCTCCGCCATCAAAAGCCTGCTTCGCCGCTGATAACGCTCGAAACAAAACGGTCGCCGCTTTTCGTTCTTCAGGCGTTAAATATACATTTCGGCTAGACATCGCCAAACCATCTGATTCGCGCACAATCGGACCAACAATCACTTCTATTGGAAAATCTAAATCCACAGTCATGCGTTGAATGACAGCCGCTTGCTGGGCATCTTTTTGTCCAAAAAACGCTTTTTGCGGCTGAACCACATTAAATAACTTCGCGACCACAGTGGTCACCCCTTTAAAATGCCCCGGGCGCATAGCTCCTTCTAATGGCTGGCTTAAACCTTCAACTAAAACCGCGCTTTGAAAGCCTTCAGGGTAAACATCCGCCTCATCGGGCGTCCAAACCACATCCACCCCAGCCCGCTCCAAAAGGTCTAAATCTCTCTTTAAATTACGCGGGTATTTTGATAAATCTTCATTGGCTGCAAACTGCGTTGGGTTAACAAAAATACTTACGACAACACTATTGCAGCTTTGGCGCGCTTGATGAACAAGCGATAAATGCCCGTCATGTAAATAACCCATGGTAGGAACCAAGCCGACCGGTCCAGGTAATAACATTCTGGCTTTTCGTAATTCAGTTACTGTTTTTGCTATTTTCATCGAGTATTCCCTATATAAAATTCGTTGTTGACGAGATGAAATTTTTGATTACACTAACAATATACTTGTTTTAGCTTTAATTTGGGAGATTTTTATTCGCAATTATGGTTAGTTGTATGCGTCGTGTACAACTATCTCCCACTTGACAGTGTAGAAATTGTGTTCTAAACTGTATTTACTAATGAAAGAGGAGACATACTATGGCATACAGTTTCAAAAATTCTAAAGGCACTACCTATTACCTGCATGCGAAGACCAGCACCACCTCAACTGGAAAAGACCGCACTTTATACTACTTTTCCAAAGAACAGAAACCTGGCTTGACCGCCGATTTGCCCAGTGGCTACAGTGTCGCTGAAATGAAAACCGGTCTGCCGGTTCTCAAAAAAGCCTAAGTAACAAAATTCAAGCCAGCGCCAAAAGCACTGGCTTGATGCTTTAACCATAACATTGCCTTTTAGAGATTTAATTTGTATTACCACCTTACACCTACCATCTAAAAGTAATTAAAAGAAAGCGAGTAAAAATGCCAGCCTTAAATCGTGTCGAATTAATTGGTTATCTAGGCAAAGACCCCGAAATTCGTTATACCCCTACCGGAAAAACTGTAACTTCTTTTAGCTTAGCAGTTTCTCAACGCTGGAAAAGCGCAGGGGAAACCAAAGAATACACCGAATGGGTGAATGTAGAAGCGTGGGGAAAACTAGGCGAAGTTTGTAAAGAATACCTTCGTAAGGGCAGTTTAATTTATGTTGAAGGCCGATTAAAAACAGAAAAATACGACGACAAAGGTAATACAAAATATTTTACAAAAGTGGTGGCAATTGCCATGCAATTTTTAGACAAAAAACCGTCTGAGGAACCCATCACTTCAGTAGAAGAAGAACTAGGCGAATACGAAGCTTAATCAATAAAAAACTCACCTAAAAGGTGAGTTTTTTATTCGTAATTTTCTGGTAATTGCATCAGCACTACTGTAATGTTGTCGTGCCCGCCGCGTTCATTGGCAAGGTCAATCATGGCTTTGGTGGCTTTATCTAGGGGGCGGGTTTGTGCCATTGCTACAATTTCTACATCTTGAACCAAGTCGGTTAAACCATCCGTACATAACATAACAATATCCCCCGGCTGAAGCATATATCCTTGATTCAAGCGGGCTTGACTGTCTGAATTATCACTGCGTAAAAATAGGCGCAAGTCGGGTTCGGGCGGTTCATTAGAGCCAATATAACGGCGAATAACATGCAAATTTGGATGATTTTTTAATTGCGATTTTTCGAGAATCCCTTTTTCAACCGCTTCTTGCACCCAAGTATGGTCACGGCTTAATTGGCGAATCTTCTTATCTCGAATTAAATAAATACGTGAATCACCTGCATAGGCAATGTATAAAATGCTGCCAACCACCAAGGCACAAGAGACTGTTGCGCCCATGCCTTTGCGGGTGGCATCTACCTGTGCGGCTTTAAAAACGGCTTCGCTGGCGCGGTAAAAACTTTGTTGAAAGACAGCCTGCGGATTGCCCCCATTGCTCTCAGCCACTTCTTTGCTAATTAAATTAACCACCATTTCGCTGGCAATTTCACCTGCTTTATGCCCGCCGATGCCATCTGAAACAATAGCAAAAACGGCTGGCATAGGATTACTGCTGCTTAATTGGTAGGCAGAAACGCCAAAACTATCTTCGTTATTTTTACCTGTCATCCCAGCATGAGACTGGGCAGCAATGAACATGTGAGCGCGGTCAGAACGAATCATAGTTTATTCAGAAATTATCGTAGGGGTAGGAATCACCGGTGGTTTACTGAGCACAAATCGATAAGTCAACTTACCGAAGTTTACCATATCACCATGTTGCAAAATGTACCCGCCTTCTGGAATAAGCTCATAATTAACCCAAGTTCCTGCCACTGAATTTTGATCAATTAATCGAAATTGGGTAATGGCTTCCAATTTTATACGAGCATGTACCGGTGAAATTGATGGATCATCTAAAACATGGCTGGCTTGGGTTGGGTCTGAACCAAAGGTAATTTCGCTGGCAATTAATGGCAATGGGTCGCCTTGCATGGGCTGCCCATCAGCGGTAAGGCGTACAAGGTAAGCATTGGGGGTTATGGACTTTCTTCTCAACCACGGAAATGCGGGAAAGCCTCTCTCAGCAGATGATGAACCCCCAGCAACGGAAAGAGACACAGGCTGAGTCAGCGGGTCTGTTAATCGGCTGCGTTCTTTTTTCCACGCGTCGATAGAAAACCAACCACGCCTTCCGCCAAGTGATAATATCCCCAGCAAAAGAATACCTGCCAAAATAATTGAAATGGTTACCATGGCGTTTTGATTACGGAGTAGAAATCCCGCTAACCCGCCGGGGGGCTGAACAACGGTAACCTGCACGGGGATGGGGTTACTAACCTGACTCAGCCCAAGCTCGTCTACCACTTCCACAAATACTTCGGCTTGTGCCGAAGCTTGGTAGCTGGTTAAATCCCAAGAAAACTGGTCGAAGGGTTCTGCTAAATTTTCATCCACAATTTGGTTGTTTACATACAGGGTAGTCCGAACCAATTTACGGGGCAAATGGTCTGGGAATTCTATTAAGATTTCTATGGGTTGTTGCTTGGGCAAAAAGCCTGCCAAATCAAATGGGTCCGCCGGGTTTTCTCGAACAATTTGGATAGGTGGAGATAATAACAAGGCGCTCGGCGGGAGGATGTTTAAACGAAAACCCACCGCGGGAGATGTGCCCGCCATCTGAGAACTAGAGACTTGCACCGAAATGGTTTGATCGCCGCCTTCTCGCAGAGCCGTTTTGTATTTAATTAAATAGCTATTTCGCAACCGCGCAAACCACTCTTCGGGGTCTGGCAATGTTTCTGAACCTGTAAATGTTAAATATTTTCCGCCAGTACGAAGAGCAAGGTCTTGTAAAATCAGCGCGCCCGGGTGCGTTAAAAACGCATCGGAATCGATCAGCCAAACATGCACGCGTATGCCCGCGTCAACGGCACGGTTTAATAAAGGTTCTAGGGCTAGCTGACCCCTGCGGTCTAAATGGTCTGTAACCAACAAAATAGCCGGTTTAACCCCTTCGGTCTGATGTTTTTCTTGCGCTACATCTAAAGCAAAAGAGATGGCGGCAACACCAGAAACCGAATTCCGTAAATCTGGATCAAAACCTTCTAAACGATTTTGAAAACTAGCCGGAGAAACATGCGATGTGATGATGCCGCCATTCCAAACCAAACTTAAATCATCCAAGCTGTCTGAAGGGCGGGCAGCTGCCCAGTTTTTAATCACCATGCTGGCTTTTTCATAGCGTGAAAAACCAAAACTATCCCGTACAGATAAAGATGGACTGGAATTAATAGCTACAACCAACTGTAAAGGCGGTGTAAGCGGCTGCACAGAACTGGGCGTGAGCACTTGCCCGTTTTCGAGCACGGAGATATTTTCGGTGTTTAAATTTGAAACAAAAGCACCCTGACCATCAAAGACATCTGCCAAAAAAGAAATTTCTGGAAAATGCGTAAGGTCTGGCGGATAAATAAATACTTGCGCTTGGCTTTGAGCGGCTACAGGGAATGCAAACGTAGCCAAACAAAGGACAAGGATTAAAGAAAAATTACGCTTCAAATTTGCCATGTTCTACTTCAAGAGGGTTTACAGGCGCAGTAACCCGCAAATACGTAAGCCCCCAAGCGCTATGGTTAAAAGATTCTAGAATGCCATTTATTAAAATACTAATTGGTAAAAAGAAGACAAAACAAACCAAGGTTGTTATTAAACCGGCTTGCATCATTTCTCCACCTGCCAAAATGCTCAAAAAGATAGGTGCCAAAATAATAATAAACGGCAGCGCCGTAATTAAACCTACCACTGCATTAATCACAAATAAAAGAATTGCCATCACAAGCATAGAAGCAAAGTTATTTTTCAGCACATCAAAACCACGTTTAATACCTGCCAAAATCGGCAAATCATCAATGACAATGCTTAAGCTTGAAACCCCAATCACAACTGAAACCCCAATGGCAAGCGGGATCAGCAAACAAAAGATTGGCAACAACAAAAATAATATGCCAGATTGGTCTGTTGTTTCGGCAAAAATAATTAATGGCACGATAAATATAAGCATTAAAACCAAAATAAGAAAATCCAGCCCAAAAGCAAGCCCAAAAACACGGCCAAAGAAAGGCCTGCTCTCAGCCCAAATGCTGGCAAAGGTTAGCTTTTCAGCGCCGCTTTCAGCCTGAATGGTTCCGCGTAATAAACCAATTTTGCCCATCACACCCAACGCGTAAGACAAAATAGAAAAAATAAATAAAACACAAAACAAAGCAATCACAAAGGTGATAATTTGCTCTTGCGTAATACCCTTCACTAAATCTTCAAATTGATAAGCAAAATTTTGTAAAAACGGTGGCAAATCGCCCCCATTGCTTCCAAAATTATTATCAGAAAAATTTGTACTGTTATTCCCGCCGCCGCTGCCACCATTGCCTGAAGCGCAACCAGCAAAAATACCAAAAATCCATAGTACTTTGTGCTTCCATACAATTTGCCAAGCGCGGGTAAAAATCTCTCCAAAATTAATCATTCGTTACTCCCATTCAATTGTTGCGGGTGGTTTACTCGTAATATCATACACCACTCTATTGATTCCTTGCACTTCGTTGACAATGCGTGTCGAAATTTTAGCCAATAAATCATAAGGAATCCGCGCCCAATCCGCGGTCATAAAATCATCAGTCACCACCGCCCGAATCGCACAGGCTTCCATATAAGTCCGCCCGTCTCCCATCACCCCCACCGAGCGAACCGGCAATAACACTACAAAGGCTTGGCTAGTGCCGCCACCCTTACCCAACAAACCCGCTTCCGCTAATTCAGATGTCAGAATAGCATCTGCCGCTCGCAAGCGGCTTGCCCGCTCGGGCGTTACCTCACCCAAGCAGCGAACGGTCAGGCCGGGCCCAGGGAAGGGCTGCCGCCAAACCATGTCTTCAGGCAAGCCCAAGGCTTCTCCCACTAAACGCACTTCATCCTTAAATAAATATCTTAATGGTTCAACCAACTCAAATTGCATATCTTCTGGCAAGCCGCCCACATTGTGATGAGTTTTAATTTTCTCCGCCTTGTTGCGGTCTGGCGCGCTCGATTCAACGACATCAGGATAAATAGTCCCTTGCACCAAAAAAGTGGGTAACCCTAATGATTTTGCTTCATGCTCGAAGATACGAATAAATTTTTCGCCAACAATTTTTCGCTTGGTTTCTGGGTCTGTTACACCTTTCAACGCTTCAAAATATTCTTGAGCGGCATCAACAGCTACTAACTCAACCCCTAAATTTTCTCGAAAAGTTTTAACCACCTGCTCGGGTTCGCCCAGCCGCATTAAACCCGTGTTTACAAAAACAGCCGCCAATTGGTCTCCAACAGCTTTATGCACCAAGGCCGCCGCCACCGAAGAGTCGACTCCGCCCGAAACAGCCGCCAATACTCGCTGGTTACCCACCTGCGCGCGAATTGCCCGCACCGCATCTTCAATAATTGAGTCAGCCGTCCAGTCTGGGGTTACAGCGCAAATATCCGTTACAAAGTGCTTAATTAATTTAATGCCGTTGGGGGTGTGGTTCACTTCCGGATGAAACTGCACGCCAAAATATTTTCGCTGTAAATCAGCCATGGCAGCCAAAGGGCTATTAGCAGATTTTGCCATAGGGGCAAAGCCTTCTGGCAAGCGTGTAATTCGGTCGCCGTGTGACATCCAAACCTGCGAAATTTCATCCATCACGGTGCCCGGCATCAGCGATTCAATCGTCGCTTGTCCGTACTCACGGTGGGCGCTGGCATCTACCTGACCACCAAGCGCATGGGTTAACGCTTGCATGCCGTAACAAATGCCTAAAATAGGTAATTGGCTTTCAAAAATAAAGGGTTGAATAAACGGCGCGCCCGCTGCATAGACGGAATTGGGTCCACCCGAAAGAATAAACCCCTTGGGTTTAATGGCCATAATTTCGTCCGGCGCGGCATCCCAAGGAAAGAGTTCACAATACACATTGGCTTCTCGTACCCGCCGTGCGATGATTTGAGCATACTGCGAACCAAAATCTAAAATTGCGATTGATTGATGCATGGATATCCTTTATTTAATTAAGCAATCAAATGAAAGTGCAAGTGAGGAAAATCTTGATTTTCTCCACCATTAACGATTAAACGGTATCCCTTTTCTTCTAAGTGATACTCTGTCACCAAGCTTTGCACCGTAGAAAATAACTCTTTTAAAAACAGCGATTCATCTGGTTTAAGCGCCATCAGCGAGGGGATATTTTCCCGCGGAATGAGAACAACATGAAAGGGGTAGGCCGGTTTCGGATGAAGAAAAGCCAACAGCGTTTGCGTTTCTCTTAATCGCTCAACCGGTAAGGCAAAGGGCATCTTCTTAATCACCCACAGCCAGCAACGCTTGAAAAGCGGCAAGCTTAATAAAAAATAAATGAATTTCATTCTGCAAATTCAAACTGATCCCCATTCATAGAGGTAATGCAAGCCAACGATTCAATGGGCACACCCAACGGCTCAAAAACTTTACGGCCGCCTTCAAACGCTTTTTCAATTAAAGCGCCAATGCCCACAATTTCTGCGCCTGCTGTTTGAGCCAAACGTACCAAGCCCATAATGGTTGCGCCGCTGGCTAAAAAATCATCAATTATTAATATTCTTTCCCCTTGCCCAATATGCTCTGGCGAGATAATTAATTCAACCATACGGCCTTTGGTATGAGATGGGGCTAAGGTTAAAAATACTTGGTCTGGCATGGTAATGGGTTTGGTTTTTCTGGCATACACAACGGGCAAACCCAAATGCATAGCGGTCATTAACGCAGGCGCAATGCCAGAAATTTCGGCAGTTAAAACCTTGGTGGCTTGTACCTCTTTAAATAAACGGGCAAACTCTCTGCCACAAGCGTCCATTAATCGCGCATCTACTTGATGATTAATAAAGCCATCTACCTTTAGAATGCCATCCCCTAAATCGCGGCCATCTTGGCGAATTTTATCTTGCAGTTCTTTCACAGCGCCTCCAATTAATTGTCTGGTCAAATCTACGGCGTGATTGTACAACGGTTTGAAAAGGCAAACCAGATGATTAAAAGCCTAGCAGAATGAAAGCGCAGTTTTTGATTCATGGTATGCTTAATTACCCTATTTTGGAGAAAATTTTCATATGTATATTGCCATAGAAGGTGTTATTGGGGTCGGCAAAACCACCCTGGCAAGGCTCTTGCAACAAGCGTTTCAGGCCGAATTATTGTTAGAAGTTTTTGAAGAAAACCCTTTCCTTTCTGACTTTTATGGAGACCGAGCGCGGTATGCTTTTCAAACCCAATTATTCTTTTTGCTCAGCCGCTACCGCCAGCAAAACAGCACCGTGCCCGAAGTCCTTCATAGCGGGAAATCACTCATTTCAGATTACACCTTTGCAAAAGATTCTCTTTTTGCACGCATCAACCTGCAAGGCGACGAACTAGCCATGTATCATCGTGTACACGAAGCCTTAGCTGAGAAAATACCCCTGCCCGATTTAACTGTTTACCTTTCTGCCAATGTGGATACTTTAATGACCCGCATTGCCCTGAGAGATCGGTCTTACGAACGCGCCATGGAGCGAAGTTACATCGCCGAACTGGCTGGCGCATATAACGATTTCTTTGACGCAACCAACCACCCTAAATTAATTATCGACTCAAATCAATTGGATTTTGTAAGACACCCAGAACACTTAAAACTGATTGAAAACCGCATCCGCGAGGCGCTTGGCTTAAGCCCCTTTCAGCCAACCTTGATGGAGGAGAATTAACCGCATGAGAATTACCAAAGAAGCGCTGCTAAAAAACGCCCGCGATTTAACTGAAAAGAAACTGGCTCCCGACAGAAACGTGGTCGCCGTTTTTGTGGTGGGCTCTATGCTGCAAGAAGACCCGTTTATCGGCGGCACAGCCGATGTGGACCTGCTGGTCATCTATCAGGGTGACCCGCCCCGAGAAAGAGAGTTAATAAAACTCTCGAATGATATTCACATCGACATTGCCTACGAAAGCAACACGCACTATGCCAAACCCAGAGAGCTACGCGGGCACCCATGGCGCGGCTGGAACATGTGGGACCCAACCTTATTACACGATACCAGCCACTTTTTTGAATATACCCAAAGCAGCTTACGCGCCCAATTTGATGATGCGGTTAATATTGCCAGCCGTGCGCATTATTTTGTCAGCCTTGCCCGCCAAACGTGGAACGACTTTCAATTTGGAAAAGAGTGGGATTTAACTACTTACTTACAAGCCGTAGAAAACGCGGCCAACGCCATTGCCTCTTTAAATGGCCCGCCCTTAACCGAAAGACGACTGCTGATAGACTTCCCTGCCCGCGCGCAAAAAGCAAATAAACCAGAATACACCAGCATGCTGATGGCTTGTTTAAACGCTGGGCAACTTTCTCCGGATCACATTACGGCTTGGCTGCCACACTGGCAAGAATCATTTGAAACCGCTGCTTCTCATCCGTTTGAAGCACGCATTCACCCCAGCCGTATCGCGTATTACAGCCAAGCTATTGCTAGCCATTTAAGCAGCGATTTTCCTTTGGCGGCTTTGTGGCCCTTGTTACCCACTTGGTCCGCCGCCGCCGATGGAGGCCATTTAACCATCAGCCAGAGTAATGCTTGGCAAACGGCACTCAATGAGTTGGGATTAAACCAAAAACAAAAAGAAGACCGATTAACCGCCTTAGATGTACTGTTAGATGAGATAGAAGAAAAACTAGAGCAATTAGCCCCTTAAATAGTAAAACAGACCCCTGCATATAGGGGGCTGTTCTTAACAGAGATGCAAGGATTTTGATTCAATCTGTGGATAACTGCCAAAAAACTGTGGATAACCCCACATTACTGTGGAGAATCCGCTCAATTGTTCGAAAATTCATTTTTTCACAACCCCCATATATGGGGGTTGTTTTTGAATCCTTCCCAGTTATGGAAAATGCGCGGTTTAACGGAAAACTGGTGTTCGGGAGTCTGTTTTTTATCCACAACGCCGAACTGTCATTTTTAATTAAAAATCGGCACATGCAGGTGAGTCTAGGATGACTCATCCCACAGATAGGGGCTATTTAAAGTTATCCACATTCTCCACAGCCCCTACTAAGACTACTATATCCATATCTATTAATTAAAAGAGATTAACTTAAACAAAAAAGACCCTGCTTGAATTGCCCCATTGAATCTTGTACAATTTTTATTAAGAACGCCCCATTGAATTAGAAAGGGAGACTCATTATGGACGTGATTAAGGTTTCTGCCAACTCCCGGACCTCCGCTGTGGCTGGGGCTATTGCCGGCGTGATCCGCGAACATAAGCGAGCTGAAGTGCAAGCCATTGGCGCAGGAGCAGTTAACCAAGCCATTAAAGCGTTGGTGCTTGCCAAAGGGTATTTAGAAGGGGATGGCATTGATGTAGTTTGCGTGCCGTACTTTGTAGATGTAGAAATAGAAGACAAAGTGCGCACAGCCATTAAATTAGTAATAGAACCTCGTTAAAGGTTTTTGGTTTGGGGGAATATAATAGGAGTACAGGTCTTGATTAAGACCTGCTCTATGATGATGACTAAAAACCACCCTGTAGAAAGAAAACAAAGATGGGCAGGCCGAAAGGTCTGGTTGAAGCGATTCTTAAGCGGGCTACCCCTGGCCGTGTTTTTTTTGCTGGGGGC
>CAYOGW010000032.1:0-11735 GCA_964403635.1 uncultured Anaerolineaceae bacterium
TAATTTGGTCTGCTAAAACAGAAAGGGTGCTGATACTGTCTTCCGAAAAGGCGTTAGTTTGTAAGCTTTGAACATCTAACACGCCGATAGTTTTTCCTCGCAAATTCAAGGGCAAAGCTATTTCAGAATGGGTTTCTGGTAAATCTGGGTTATTGAAATATGCGGCATCTTCACCAACATCTAAAGCGATGCGTGCCTTGCCTGTTTGGGCTACTCGCCCAACAATGCCAAATAATCCAACTTCTAATTTATGTCCGCGTTCGAGCATTCGTTGTCCACCAATACTATTTGAAGCTTGCAACACAGCGAATTGGTTATCTTCATCAATTAAGAATATGCCAACATGATAATAGCCAAATTGTTCACTTACTTGTTTTGCTATGAGGGGTAATAATTGTTGCAAATTTTGTTCCGAAGCAATAGCTCGTGATACATCACTAATCGTTTCTAGTTCTTTTGCTCGAATTTCAGATCTGTCACTTGCTTCACTTAATTCAAGGGTTCTTTCATTGATTCGTTTTTCAAGATTAATTAAAGTTTCACCCAATTGTTCTGTCATTGTATTAAACGCGGTGGCTAATGCACCCACTTCATCTGTTGATGTGACCGGGGCTCTGGCATTTAAATCTCCAGCGGTAACGGCTGCTGCGGCTTCTCGTAAGCGCACCAAGGGATTAGATAGTGAACGTCCAGCGTTTATTGCAGCGAAGGCAACCAGAGTAATCAAAATTAAGGAGACTAAAATTTGTAGGCGTGTTTGATCGTTGGCAGGGGATAGTGCAATGCTTTCTTCAATATGTGTTAAAACAATCCATTCTGTATTTCTGATGGCTTGCCCAGCATAAATGACATTCTCCGCTCCGGAACTGATATAAAACACGGGATTTTTATCTAAATCTCTAAGTGCATTAACAAGTTCAGGCGATGTGAATTGCGGCTCAATTTCAATAATATTTTTTGGTAACAAATAAACGGATTGTAGTTGTTGAATTTCTGCGGCTGTATAGGCCAAATAAGGTTGGTAAAGCGCTTTGGGGTTGCTTGTGTCTGCAATTCGTAAGAAAGTGGGGCGGTCTACAATAGTTATGTTTTGATTATCGCTATTTTCATTAATAGTTTTATTTGTAAGATTCTGAAGAATTAAAGCATTATACCGAATGCGTAGCACACCAATAATAAGCCCGGCTTTGTTTCGGACAGGGGCGCTAATATAAAAATCTGCTTCGTTGGGATTGGTAAATAATACTTGTGAAATTAACGGGCTGCCTAATTTAAGGGTTTGAGCGAAATAATCTAAATCAATTTCGTTTTTGCCGATATTTTCAGCCTTGGTATCTAAAATAACATTTCCATCAATATCTAAAATAGCATAAGAGCGAATAAAAATGATGTCTTTTCTGGCATAAATATTTAATATTTCAGATGCTTTTTTTTCTAATTCGCTGCCCGCTCTTAATCGTGGCGCTACATTGAGGAGTTGCACAATGTCATTCGTTTGAGCTTCCACTCGAATTGCATCAAGTTGATTGGTAATAAAGTCTGAAATTTTGTCACTGATTAATCTTGAGATTTCTTGTAAATCACTTTCGGCTTGTTGGCTTAAAATTTGGTTGCTGGTAAAGTTCCCATAAAAACCTAACACGAGGAGGGGAATAACCGTAACACCAATAAAGGTGATTGTAATTTTTGCTTGCAAAGAATATCGCGAAAAATTGAGTGCAATATAAATTGCATAGCCTATAGATAAAACTAAAGCAATGATAGTGCTATATGTTGGGTCAGTCGGAATTGCGGTGAAAGGTAAAAATAAATCGACGAAAATTAATATCAAACTACTGACAATCGCGCCTAGTCTAAATCGCCAAGCCGATTGGGATGTAGTTGTTGCGGAGGAAATTATAGATACTAAGATCGTTGAAATAAGTGCAATTTGAATGCCTTGCCCTTTTGCAACAATTGGTAAAAGGGGACCGGCAATTAGTATTGTGCCGATTAATGCACTGCTTGCTCGGGCATAGTTTCCACGAGATGCAATCCATGCGCACCAAAACGCGACCAACGCCACAACACTAGTAATAAGGATGCCAATAAAATTATTTTGTGTGTTTGCGGTAGTAGCAATATAGCTACCTAAGGATACTAAAGTGAGAAAAATACCAACAATTAAAGAAATCCAAATTGTATTTTGGCGAAATTTGGTGGCCTTTTCGTCTTGTGTAACCATATTTTCAGTAGTTAATGTTGGTTCAGGAATGCTCATGAGTATCTTTTACCTATTGAAGAAAAGTAGAATCTAAAAATTGGATTAAATCGGGCATTTGAGTTAAAGTTCCAATACGAATTAAAAATTGACCATTGATAGTAGTAGATTCTTCTATACTTCTATAAACGCCCGGGACACCATTTTCAAAAATGGCAAGATTTGCCGGCAGATCTAAAAGCTCAACTTCACTTTCTCGTTCAATAGTTTCAAGTGGCACATTTAAATAAGCCGCGATAATTGCTTGTGATTCAACGGGATTATTTCTGCGATATTCAGCAGCTTCAAACCATGCTTTTAAAAAGGCTCGAATATCATCAGGTCTTTGTTTGGTTACAGCTTCGCGAAATACAATGACATCAGGGAATAAGCCTGTGATATTTTCGCTTGAAAATAAAATATGATTGCCTTCTGCTAATGCTTGGGTAGTAAACGGTTGCCAAGAGAAAGCTGCATCAAACTGACTTGGAATGTTCCCTGGAATTTCTTCGGGATAAGCATTAATAACTGTAACATCACTAAAATCCAAACCTGCAGTGTTTAACATTTCTAATACAAATATTTCATAGGGTGAACTAAGTGGGAGCGCAATCCTTTTTCCTTTTAATTGACTAATGCTATCGATTTCAGGGCTGGCTACTACTGTTGATATTCCACCATAATCATAAACAGCAACAATTTTGACGGGAGTGTGCTCGGAGATAGCAACCGCATCACCTACGGCAACCAAACCTCCATCTAATAAGCCAGCAGATAAATCTGGTAGCACCTTGCCAAAATTCGGATAATAAATTACTTCAACATCAACACCATATTTTTCAAATAAACCCAACTCTTTGGCTACAATCAAAGTGTAATCACCAAACCAATCCGCAAATTCTATACGTAAGGGCTCATGTTGGTGTACGCTTGTTGAAAGTGGTGCGCAAGCGCTTAAAAAAATCGTTGAAAGGATGATGAATGTTAGGATTGGTTTAACGTAATAGTTGTTAAGCATCGATTATTCTTTCGTATCTTGCTCAGATGTCATTTGAACTAAAACTTCGGAGCCATTAAGTGCTCTACTTAATTCTTCTGCCGCGGTCCTTAAGATTGAATCGAATCGGAAAGATGAATTAATTTTATTGCCCATTTCCGCTAAGGCTCTTTCTTGTTCTGCTCTCGCTTGGGCATCTTCTACTAAACGTGCGTTTTCTAAAGCAAATGCCACACGATCAGAAACTGACTTTAAAATATCTCTTTCGTCTGGGGTCCATTTGTGATTATGAGGAACACGGACGTGGATTGTCCCGATAATTTCTCCACGCAAGACAATCGGTAAGGCGGTTGCGTTTAATGAAGTTTCAATATTTCCGTTTTGCAAAGCGCTTTTAATTTCTGGGTTTGAAACTGGTTGCATTAAATCTTCTAGATTGGCGCCTGTATAACGAACCCCAATTTTTTCTCGGCGATGAATAATATTTCTCCAGCTTGAAGCGGTATATTCACGGTTTAAGCTGTTTGCCTGGTCAATAAACCGACGGGCATCTTCCAATGCGCGAACGTTGGAAATAGCAATAGCAACTTGGTTCGCAAGTGCTGTTAACACGCCAATATCATCATCTTCAAAGGCATTAATTTTAGGGCTTTGCATATCTAAAATACCAATAATTTGATTTCCAAAACGTAAAGGAATAGCAGCTTCCGCTCGTGTTTCTGGGAGGTCCATATTTTTGAAGAAGATTGGGTCAGATTCGGTATCTGATACGATTCTGGCTTCGCCGCTAGATGCTGCCCTCCCGACGATACCTTCTTCTCCAACCCGTAAGCGATGTCCACGCTCGAGCATTTTATAGCCTCCATCACTATTGGTGCCGCTCAGAACGGCATATTCATTTTTTGAGTCTATTAAGAAGATGCCAACATGATAAAAGTCAAAACGTTCAGCGATTAAGGATGCAACTCTCGGTAGTAAGCTAGATAATTCATTGTAGGTTGAGATTGTATTGGATAGGGCAGAGACAGCCTGTAGTTGATTAATTTGTTTCTCGGTTTTTTGTACTTGATCTGCGAGCTCTTTTTCTTTTTGGAGAGACTCAGCGTCTCGTTCTTCTACGCGAGTTTCTAGTTGTGATTTTATTTCTGCTAATTCCTGATTGGATAAAAATATTTCTTTTAAACGTTGGCGTTCTACGTAATCTCTAAACACAACGCCAATGAGTAACATACTGCCAATTGTTAAAAAGGTACCAACATCTGCGCTTGCTTGTGTAAAAGAATAGTTAGATGAATTAATGATGAATGGCAAAAGGCTGGTTGAAATAAGATTTAATAAGATAACGACGGTTAGACCAATCCAAGGGAGAGAAACGCTACCAAGCGCCAAAGCAACTGGAATGGTAGAGTATAACGACGCAGATATTTGCCCATCTCCGCTAAGGGCTAAAGCATAACCTGACAAAGAAAAAGAAATGCTTAAAAGATATGCTCCAACTGAAAAATAGGTGGTTCGACTAAGAATGTAAGAAATAAGGAAAAAGGCATTTAATATCCATAAAATGATTACTTCAGTTGGTGAAATTCTCTCGGTGGGCACAAAAAGAATGCCTAAAGAATTAATAACTAAAATGACAAGCGATAAAACGGCAATAAGTTGGGCTCGGCGCCTGTTACCTATTTCTTTTACATTGGGGTGAGCACGAGTTACCAAAAGCCAAAACTGAAATAGAGGGGAGCTTCCTTGATATTGTTCAGAAACAGTTGTGTTATTTTCTTGTTCTGTCATGGTTAACCCTTGTTCTGGGATATTTGAATGGTTATTTCGGAACCAGGTAATAAAGAGCCTATTTCTTGCGCGGCGGTTTCTAAAATTCCGTCAATATTTACAGCGGCGCCAATTTTTGAACTTAAATTACTAATTGATTTTTCTTTACTGGCTTGAATTTGGGCAGCTTGAAGCAAACGCACATTGTCAAGGGCCAAAGCGATACGTTCTGCTGTCGCCTGAAGCAATGCTGATTCATCGGTTGTTAATCTTGAGTCTTTGTTTTTGGATTGAATTTCTAAAGTTCCTATTATTTGTCCACTGGCAATAATCGGTATGGTTGTTGGATTTTCTGTTGAAGGTGTGGGGTCATTTTTTCGAATTATGTTAACGCCTGTAGAAGAAAGGCGATATCCGACCAAATCAGTTCGTTCAATATATTGCTGCCATTCTTGTTCAACATATTGCTGATAAATTTTTTGAGAAGTTTTTAATGTCTCATTTGTAGACGTGAACAAACGCGAGTTTTCAATAGCAACCGCAACTTGGTTTGCAAGAACTCCTAATATGCTCGCATCTTCATTGCTAAACGCATTTTCTTCTTTACTTTGTACATCCAATACGCCTACGACGTGATCAGCTACTTTGAGCGCAAGAGCCATCTCTGAACGAGTTTCTGGCAAATCTGGATTGGTAATAAAGGCTCGGTCGTCTTTAACTAACATCGCAATACGTGGTTGTCCGGTTTCAGCTACCCGGCCTACAATGCCTCGAATACCAACTGGAATTTTATGGTTTCGTTTAAGCATCTTTTTGCCACCGGAGCTATTGCTTGCAACAAGAACTGCAAATTCTTTCTTTGCGTCTAGAAGAAAAATACCCACGTGATAATACCCAAAGCGATCGCTGATACTATTGGCGATGAGCGGTAATATTTGATCTAATTCTTGAATAGAAGAAATCTCTTTTGATGTTTCGGCAATCGCTTGAAGTTGTTGGGCTCGTTTATCGGCGCGTTGAGCCAATGCTTCTATTTCGGCGGTTCTTTCATGAACGCGGTTTTCAAGATCTCGGGCTAATTCTTCAAGATTCTGATTGCTCATAAATAGTTTTTGTTCATTATTTTTTGCTTGGGCAAGTGATTCTTGAATGCTATTAGAGGCCAAACCAAAAGTAATTGCGATGAGAAAATACCCAAATATATAAGTAATACTTCCGCTTAAAGCAGTTGGTGGGTCAGATAAAGGTTGTATTAAGTTTGATGATCTTAGTAGTGTAAGAATCACTTGTTCTGAAGCAAATATAAACGCTACAAAAAGTGCGCCTCGATAGCCTAAAAGCAATCCACCCACAACGCACATCCATCCGAAAAAGATGATAACAGGTCGAGGATCTCCTGCGGCAATATAGTTAATATAAAGACCAATAGCAACGATGATGGTTATTAATAGAACACTTGCGCCTCTTGTATTTCCTCGGCGGGCTAAAATGGATACTATGGTTAATACAACCAAAGTGGTTAAAAGAACAGGAATAATTAGTTCTCTGTTTGTCGGTAAAAGTATTAAATTTGCTATTAAGACAATCGGTACAACCCATGCACCGAGAATAACCTTGTGCAGCAGGCTTGCTTGCCGGTTATGTTCTTCGTTTTCAAACGTTGGTGCGGTTAATAACGCCTGTAGAAAATTCATCATAAAGTCCTTAGGAATTAGAATCCTTCTTGGTTAATCGAATAGAAATTTCTCGTTCGCCAAGACGTTTCCCTAACTCAACCAGTGCAGTGCGTAAAACTGCTTCTGTATCAGTGGCTGTGCTGATTTGGCTGGCTACTTCAGAAATGGCTCGTTCTCGCTCAGCTCGTTGTCGCGATTCTAGTAAAAGGCGATTGTTTTCAATAGCGGTTGCAAGACGGTCTGCTATCCCTTCAATAATAGATAATGTTTCAGATGACACAACTGGTGAAGCAATTTTTAAGCTGATGACACCTAAAACAACGTCGCGTAATTTAACAGGAACAGCCAAAGATGTATGCCCAGATAACAAATCTTCTTCGGTTGAAAGGGTGGCAATTTGACCATTTTGAAGAATTGATTGAATTTCTGCGGGAAAACTAGTAACTTCACTTAATCGGTTGCCATCAAATTTAAACCCAAGCGTATTAATATTACTTTGAGAGAAAATATCCCAACTTTCTGATGTAAATGTTTGATATGTTCGTTGTAATTCGGAAACGTTATTTTGAAGATTTTCTAGCAATTCCACACGTTGAATAGCCTGCGCCAATTGGTCTGCGACAACCTGAACAATAGAAATGTCTTCCTGTTTAAATGCATTTTCTTCTTCGCTTTGTACATCAAGCACGCCAATAACCTGACCTTCCACCTTTAAGGGTATAGCCATTTCAGAGCGTGTAAGCGGAAGCAACGGGTTATTAAAGTGAGAGCGGTCTTCGCCTGTACTAGTTGCAATTCGTGGCTGTCCAGTGGAAGCCGCAACACCGACAATCCCAACTTCTCCAACTTTTAAGCTATGGTTGCGGGCTAACATTTTTTTGCCTGCTTCAGTTGTCGAAGCTCTTAATACCGCTAAGGTACCACTATTGTCGATTAAGAAAATACCTGTGTGATAGTAATTAAATCGCTCTAGTAATAATTGAGCTGTTCGGTTAAGGAGTTCGCCTAAATCTTGAGCGGAGGCTGCATCTCGGGATACTTCGGATGCCAAGCGAAGACGGTTGGCTTGTTTTTGTAAATCTTCGGTTCGTTCATTCACCCGAAATTCAAGGTTGCGAATCAAGCCTTGTAGTTCATCAGCTACCGTGTTAATTGTCGTAGCAAGGGTTCCAATTTCATCTTCCCTTTCAATTTGAATACGGGTACTTAAATCACCACCTGCTAACAGGGTCGCTTTTTCAGCCAACTGAACAATTGGCGTACCAATAGAGCGTGATGTAATATAAACAAGAACAATCGCAATTAAGGTTGTAAAAATACCGACCGCGCCATAGGTAGCGAGCAAATTTAAAATATCATTAACAATTCTGCTTTGTTGAACTTCAGAAATAATTGTGGCATTAAGCCCGGGAATGTATTTGTAATAACCTAAAACCAATTGCCCCGCGTAATTAAAATAAGTGCCTTGTCCGCTGATATTTTCTTCAATAAATGTTTTAATAAATGGGTCACCTGAAATCACTTGTGGCCCTTCCAAAGTATCTGTAAGTGTGTTGCCATCCGGGCCAATTAAATAACTGTCAAAGCCAATTCCAATATCGCTTTGAGATTGAGAAATTTCACCTAAATTCTCAAGCCCAACCCGAAGCGCCACTATACCGGGGAAAATTTGACCTTCAATAATTGGGCTTACCAAAATAATAGATGGGCCGTTTGCTTCTGGGAAGTTTTGTTCAACAGTAATGTAATTGCCACGAAAAGCATTTTTGAAGAAAGAATAATTGGCCAAAGAAATTTGTCGGTTATCAAAATCTGTAGAAATTAATACTTTGCCAGAGGCATCAATCAGCAGCAATTCATCGTATTGTGAAGCCCGAGCCAACAAGTTGCGGAAATAATCTTCTACAAGTTGTTGGTTTAGGCGATAAATTAAACTGCTCCTATCACCTTGGAGAAGATATTTAGCGCGCTCACGAATAATTGAATCTTGCGTAGCCGCCGATGCGTCTCGGCTGATGCTTTGTAGCAAGGTGGTTACTTGAGATTCACGGAGGGCAGCAATGGTGCGCAAGCGCTCAAAATTTAATGACTGATCACGATAATAATTACTAAGACCACCAATAAGGATTGTAGTTAATGCGGCTAACAATGTAATAGAACCAAAGGTGATAATTAATCGAGCGCCAATGGTTTTAAAGGTGCGGTTTGAACTGATGTTAATTAACAAAACCATCATTAAGTTAATGAGAATGTAAATAAAGACCGCAGCGACAGAACTCAAACTTTCGGTTTGTATGCGTTGAAGGGTGATACTTCCTTCGATAAAGAATAATGTAAAAATTACTGTTGCTGTAGAAAGTACTGAAAAAACCTTTGTCCAAAGGGGAGTAGCTTTTTGCGTTAGTGTTTCAATGGCTGGAATGAAAGCCAAAGGAATTAATAACCAAAGTAAACCGCCCCAAAAAAAGGTTTGTGAAATAACTAACCCAGCATTAATTAAAATATAAAAAACAGAAACTGTATTAAAGCGAGCTTCTTTTGCGTATGGATAAACGGTAATAAAGAGTGCAGATGCAAGTAAAAATAAACCTGCCAGCCAAATTAATCCTACTTCTGGTGTACCTAAAGACTCAAATGAAGAAATGCTAAATAGAACAAGGTACCCCAGTGCATTAAAACTTAACAAGATAGGGCTAAATTGCAATATTGCAACTTGTCTGCGATAAATTTCTCTTTCCCCACCTGGTAGGTCAGGGCGGTCTTCAGAAAGTGTTAAGAATTCTCGGATGGATGTTCTGTTTTGCATTCGATTCTCTTAGGTTGATTTCTTCGAGCTTGGCGGAGCTAGCAAAATAGATGCTTCGCTAACTTGGGGAAGTTGGTGAATTTGCTTGGCAGCGTTTTGTAATAAGGTTTCAATATCTAAAGATTGACTAAATCGATCCGAAATATCATTTAAGGCTTGAGCTTGAGCTGCCTGGCGCTGAGATTCTTGTAGTAATCTGGCGTTCTCAAGCGCCAGCGCCGCTTGGTCGCTAATTTTTTCAGCCATTTCTAGTTCTTTTTCATCCCACGGCTGAACACTCTCTTTGCGGCGTAGGATTAATTCACCAATTTGTTGTCCTCGTAAATTTATTGGTACGCGCAGTTCGTGAGCAGCCGAATCGGAGTCTGTTGCTTCGCGGACATTTTGGCTTATTCCCACTGGCGTATATGTAAACCGCATTACTTCTCCGCTTAAGGCTTGTTGCCAAGACCGTTTTGCTCCTTGAACCATCAATTGGCGGGACTGCGAAAGCGCTTCTCGACTTTCGTTTAAAAGTCTGGCGTTTTCAATTGCTAAAGCAATTTGGTCTGCCATGGTTTGTAATGTGAAAATATCGTCTGGGCCAAAGGCGTTAAATTGTTCTGATTGAATATCTAGGATTCCAATTAATCGATTTTGAGCAATCAGCGGCAGCGCCAACTCGGAGTGAGTATTGGGCAGGTCTGGGTTATTAAAGTAAACATTGTCGCTGCCAACGTCTTGCGCAATTCGAGCAGATTTTAAGTAAGCTGCGTAGCCTACAATTCCTTGTCTGCCAATTTCTAAACGATGACCACGTTGAAGCATGCGTTTTCCGCCTTCTGACGATGCAGATTGCAAGACCACGTTTTGTTGGTTTGGGTCTGCTAAAAATATTCCGGCGTGATAAAAGCCAAAGCGTTCTGAAATTAAGTCTACAACTTGGTCTAACAGAACGCCTAACTCCTGAATTCCGGATGCTTGTCGAGAAACAAAGGCTGCTGCTTCTAATAATGTGGAACGGCGGTTTAATTCTTTTGTTCGTTCTTCAACGCGTTGCTCAAGCTCTACTGATGCGCTTCTCAATTCTTCATTTGTCCGTTTAATTTCATTAATTTGTTCTTGCTCAGTATACGAGCGGTATCCCGATGTCACGATAATTAATATAGCAATTGTCAGAATAACACCAAAATCTCCAATGAATGACCGAAAAGAACCCATGTAAGGAAATAATAAGTATAAATAAGTACCTATGCTAATTAGAGCAACAATAGAAATGTTGCGAGTTCTTAAAATTGTGCTCGATAAGACAATTGAAAAAAGAATCATTGTGTTTAAAAAGCTAACGCCACGATTTAATCCTTGTTCATTAATCAAAAGCGGCACATCAGCAACTGTGACAAATAGCAAAGCAATGGTTAGGAGGAAACTTCCATACGTGTAAAAGCGAGTGCGGCTTAGTGTATAAGATGCAAGAATAATCGGGACAGAATATAAAAGAAAATAAGTGCTGGTTTCGTCAAACCGGCCGCTTATCCCTGTTGCAATTAACGCAACGAAAAAAGATAAAAGTAAAAGTAATGAAATTACAGAGGTTAATAAAGCCCGTCGTCGATCACCTACATCAATTACACTAGTTGCCGGTTCGACCAAAAAGCGCCAAGTGCTAACAAATATGTTGTCTGATTTTCTATTCATAAATTAGCCCTTTTTATTGTCCATTTTTAATTCGATGGTTGCTTCAGAAGCGTCAAGGGCTCTTCCAAGTTCTCGAACGACAGTTTGTAAAATCGAATCGACGGAGTTGGATGACCATAACTTTTGAACAATGGATGCGGAAATTCTTTCTCGCAGGGCAGACTGCTGGCTGTCTTCCACTAAACGCGCGTTTTCTAGCGAAAAAGCGACTTGAGTTGCAAGCGCTTCTACCCAGGCTTGATCTTCGTTGCTCCAATCTTGGTCTGTTTCTAGAAAAATTTGCCCAATATTCTCATCTCGCAGAGTCATTGGTATTTTTAATTCATTTAAGTTTTCTGTAGATCCAACGATGGGTTGGCGGACTGTCGCTTCAAGGTTTTGACTCTTTGTCCGTCCAGTCCAACCGGAAATAATATAGTTTTTATTTAATTGGCTAAGCTCTTCCAAAGTGCTATTCATTTGTTCAAATAACTGAGCGTTAGAAATAGCAATCGCAACTTGGTTTGCCATACTTTGTAAGGTTTCAACATCTTCAGGCCGAAAATCATCTCCATGTTTTGATTGCACATCTAA
>CAYOGW010000032.1:11835-23368 GCA_964403635.1 uncultured Anaerolineaceae bacterium
AAAACAATTGGAATACCATATTGAACTGGGGTTCGAATATTAAATTGTAAAAAAGCCAAACCAGTCAAACTGAGCATGGCACTTGCAATAATGGCAATACTAATCGTTCCCCAAGGGTTAGAATCAGTCAAAGAATTCAAGATGTAAACTGCTACGCTACCTAAAAATAAAATAATCAAGATGACCCGCATAACATTGAGATTAATCGGCTCATTGTCAGCGTTGACAGGGGTAATTTCGCGAAGGTCTTCTTGATTATTCATCATGGTATCTATTCTTTCTATTATTTATCGGTTTCATTTTTTGTATGAAAACCAACCCGAACTTGCGTTCTGCGAGCGCCTATCGCCTTGCTAATCTCTTCCGCTGTTACGGCAAGTATTTTTTCAGGGCTTGTAGTGCGTCTAATTTTGCTTGTAATTTCATATAACAACCGTTCGCGTTCTACTTGTTGGCGGAACTGCTCTAATAAGCGGGAATGCGCAATGATGGCTGCTAAACTGCCTGCCAATGTGCCTAACATTTCCTCGTCATTTTCACTGTAAGCCCCTACTCGGTTGCTTTCAACATTTAATACGCCCAACACCTCGTTGCGATAAATGAGTGGAATAGCTAATTCAGAACGGGCTTTGGAATTGACAGAAATGTAGCGAGAATCCTTGGTTACGTCATTAATTCGCTGTGCCTGACGGTGGCTGGCGACCCATCCAGTAATTCCTACTCCAAAGGGAACTTTTAATCGGGCCGATTCTTCGTTTGGGTAACCGATCGAAGATTTGACTTCTAGGTTTTTTTGTTCTTTATCTGCCATTAATATAGATATTTGGTCCCCGCCAAGCGTAACTTGTAACCCTTGCACCGCGCTATTAAGGGCTTCTTCAATAGTTGTGCTGGATGCAGCTGCGGTAGTGACATGATGTAAAAGCCGATGTTGCGATAATCGTTCTTGCGCTTCCGCAAATAATTCCGAGTTGACAAGCGCCACCGCTAATTGATCCGCTAAAATTTGGAGTGTTTTAACGTTTTCTTCAGCAAAGACAAAGGGGCGGGTGCTTTGTACATCTAATACTCCCAATACCCTATCACCAACTAATAATGGAAGCGCTGCTTCCGCCCGGGTTTCAGGCAGTAATGGGTTGGCATAATAATTTGGGTCTAAGGATGTATCGTTAACGACCAAAGACGTTTTATTTTTTGTTACATACCCTACAATAGACTTTGAACCGACAGCCAGTTTGTGGCCGGAGCGTTTTAGTTGAATGCCGGCGTCGCCTGTTGCCTCGCGGATTACAGCATATTCTTGGGTGTCGTCCATTAAAAATACTGAAGCGTGATAAAAATTAAATCGGCTTCGAATCAGTTCAACTGCTTCGCGCAATAGATTATCTACAATTAAAGAGCCAGAAACTTCTCGCGCAATTTCAGCTACGGTTTGTAATTGCAGGGTCCGTTGTCGGGCAATTTCAAGCAGGCGTATGTTATTAATGGCACCGGCAACCTGAGAAGACAGCGCAATCACAAAGCGAAGGTCATCTTGTGTAAATCGATTTTCGGTATCAAAGTCTTGCAAGATTAACGCACCAATGACTTCGTTACCCATTACCAACGGGCAGCCAAGCCAAGATTTAATTTGTTGTTCGCCAACAATTTTAGCGCCTAATGCCTTTGCCCGTCTTTCTGCATCTTCCAAAATCATCAACGGTTGGCGTGTTCGAATTAAAATCGAAACCAAACCTTCTCCAATCGGAAACGGTTCCACAGTGAGAACTTCGCCGCGCTCAAATAAAAACGGAATTTCAATTGTTTCGGTTTGGGTATCATACAACGCAATAGCAAAATTAATAGCGCCAATGGTTTCTGTTATTCGATTATGTAAAGTCTTATATAAACTATTAAGGTCATTCGTTGCTGAGATGCTTTGGCTTGTTTCGGTGATAATCTCTAGCTCACGCAACCGTTGTTGGGTTGCGCGCGCCGCACGGACATTCTCAGTAGCGGTAGGAATGAGTTCTGCTAAGTGAACATAAGGGTCTAAATTTTCTTCAGTAAGTTGTTCTTCATCCGTTCCCCCGAGCATTAATACGCCTAAGGTAACTACATCATTAACTACAGGGATAACGGCGATTTGATTAAAATCATTAGATTTAAAAATATCCAAAAGTGGGGCGGGTAATTCAGCATTCTCCAAATTTACAATTGAAATATCTTCAGAGAAATAACGAGCAATATCTGCGCCTAAAAGCTTTATTTTTTTTGCAGAATCTCCTAAATTTGATTTCTTTTTATTAGGTTCATTTGAAATCAATAATTCCAAGCCGTCTGTTACTACTTGATAATATAAAATAAACCGTTGACTTTTTTGTAAAACACGTTTAATAGAATCTTGTAAATCTTTTTCTGTGCGCGCCTGAAAAACATCATAATTGGCATGATGTAACTCTATGGTATGTTGATATGCTTGGAGTTTTTCCTGTTCGCTCATTTTTACCCAATCTATTTAGATGTAAACAAAATGCGAGGGGCTCTTTAAGATGAGAGCATCCCTCGCATGTTAGCGTTCCTCGTAGGGGATCTCCCAAACAGGTTCACCGTTCAATATTCTTCGAATCTGGTCTGGGAATTTATCAGGATCTAAGGGCTTTCCTAAAAACCCATCAAAGCCAGCGCCCCGCGCTTTGTTCATTTCTTCATTGCTTGCTTCCGCCGTCACAGCAATGATTGGTACTTGTTTAAGTTTGTCAGATGAACGAATTTTCTTTAATGCACCGTAACCGTCTTCGTAAGGAAGTCGAATATCCATCAAAATTAAATCTAGCCGTGCCAACGTGTCTGCGTATTCAACCACTTCATAACCAGAAGTCTTCCACTCACAGTGAATACTCATAAAGCCAAGCATTCTTGCAATTAAAACAAAGTTAGAAACATTATCCTCAACAACCAACACGGTTGCATCTTTAGGAATGCTTGGCTTGCGATTCGGTTCTGAGCCTTGTGGGGATGTAGGTGTTTTGGTTTCTTGATCGTTCATCATTATCTCTTTAAGAATCGTTCAATTTGAGTAGTAATCGTATCAATGTCAATTGGTTTTTGAATATAACCATCGCAGCCAGCCTCAATTGATCGCTCGCGGTCTCCACGCATTACATTAGCCGTCAATGCAATAATTGGAACCTTGCCCAAGTGTGGAATTTTGCGAATTACAGCCGTTAATGCATATCCATCCATTTCTGGCATATTAATATCCATCAAAATTAAATTCGGTTGCAATGTCTTAAGCGTATCCAATGCCATATTCGCATCATACGCTTCAACCACCTCGTAACCTTCGGCCATTAAAACACGCCGAATGAGAGTGCGATTATTAGGGTCATCTTCTACGTATAAAATGGTGCCACGGTTTTCATCATTAAACATGTCTACTTCTCCACACCGGAGATTTTAATCTTACTTTCTAAGCCATAAATAACAGCACTATAACAACAATTCTCCTCTATTTTATCTCATAATCTTATCTGCCTGTCAACAACTGGCTTACAGTCTTGTAACCTTTATTGATTATTCAGCCATTCACTGAGCCCCAAAAGCCCCAATCGATACGAATTCCAGCCAAAACCGCTAATTTTCCCTATACAAACCTCCGAAACCAGTGAGTTTTTTCTAAACGCCTCACGCGCATCGACCTGAGAAAGATGCACTTCCACCACCGGAATACCAATTGCAGAAATCGCATCCCTTAATGCCACCGAAGTATGGGTATATCCGCCTGGGTTAAAAACTACACCAGCGGCCCAATTTCTCGCATCCTGCAACATGTCAATCAAAACACCTTCATGGTTACTTTGGGCGCATTCAACGGTGAAATCAATTTTCTCCCCCTCATTAATTAATTTCTTGTTAATTTCATCCAACGTTAAATGGCCGTAAATATTCGGCTCGCGGGTTCCAAGTAAATTTAAATTGGGTCCATGTAACACCAAGATCTTTTTCATTTCACTCTCCAAAAATTAAAGACTGCCAATTGGGTATATCAACCCCAGTTTTTACCAAACCAACCTTAACTGGCAAAACAAATTTAATAACACCGGCTGATTTTTTCTTATCCACACCTGTCAGGCGTATCACCTCGGCAGGTTGAATTTCGGGCGGAATCTTGGTTGGCAAGCCAAATTTAATGAATAGCTCATTAAGAGAATGAGAAAATCCGGGGCGGGCTACCCCCAGCCTTTCTGCCATTTCGCTAGCCAATACCATGCCGATAGAAATTGCCTCACCATGGAGCAAACTGAAACCGCTTGCCACCTCAATGGCATGCCCCAGTGTGTGACCAAAGTTTAACGCGGCTCGTAAGCTTTTTTCGTAGGGGTCCTGTTCAATAATATTTATTTTAACCGCCGCCGCGCGGGTGATAATTTCTTTTAAAAAGTCAGTTGAAAACTGTTCAACTGAAGAAATTTCAATTTCTGCTTGTAATAAATTAAATAAATCTTTATCTGCAATTACTGCGCTTTTAATCACTTCTGCCAAACCAGCGCGTAATTCTCGTGTGGGCAAGCTATTTAATGTAGAGGGGTCAGCTAGTATGAATGTTGGCGGATGAAACGCCCCGATTAAATTTTTCCCTTGTGGCAAATCAAAGCCAGTTTTTCCGCCGATGGCTGCATCTGCCATGGCTAGCAACGTGGTGGGAATACAAACCCAATTAATTCCTCGTAAGTAGGTTGCGGCGGCAAACCCAACCAAGTCGCTCACTACGCCGCCGCCCAAAGCAACGACCGTACTCTTTCGTTCTAAGCCTCGTGCTAAAAAGAAGTCCCACAGACTAGCAACCGTTGCCAGATTTTTATGATTCTCTCCAGCCGGAATGGAATGTAGGTTGGCTGTGAAGCCCGCTTTAATTAACGAATCCAGCACAATTTGAGCATAGAGCGGTGCTACGTTTTCGTCGCTGATTAAAACGATTGGGCCCCTTAGGCTTCTTTCTTTAATTAATTCGCCAAGATTAATTAAAGAATTGTTTTGAATAACAACATCATAAGCAGAGCCCATGCCGCTTACTCGAAATATTCCCAGTTTTCGTTGAACTTCTTTCAGCACTTTTGTATTTGATTTGGCGGTTGTATCGATTTGCAGTGAAAAACTTTGGTAGTGTTCTGTTCTTGCTTTAATTAAATCAATTAATTTTTCAGTAAGGTTTTCGCTCAAGAGCGGACGAGCGTTTTTGTTTTTTTGAGCCCGCTTAATTAAAGATTCGGTACTGGCGGTTAATAAAACAATCTGGCCGTTTTGCTCGGCTAAGGCGCGGGTGTTGGGGTTAATTAACGCGCCGCCGCCCAGGCTGATAACCGAGGCTGATTTAACGGAATCAAGCAAAAGGGTAGCCAGCCGCTGGTGTTCTATTTTCCGAAATGCTGCTTCACCTTGCTGATTAAATATATCTGCAATAGAAAGTCCAGTTGTTTTAATAATTTCTTCATCTAAGTCGTAGTGGGGGCGGTTTAATTTGTTGGCAAGCAGGCGGCTAAGGGTGCTTTTGCCAACGGCAGGCGGACCATAGAGAAAGATATGTTTCATGGCCAAAAGGTGTGCTCGCCACCGCTGATGGTTAAGTCGTCGAGGCTGGCTTTGCGGAGGCTGGCGAAGCGTGGCAACATTTCGCTGAGGCTGTCGCCGCCCAGTTTGCTAATTAAGGCATCGGCTAACACGAAGGCGGCCATGGCTTCTAGGATGGGCACGGCGCGCGGGACGGGGCAGAAGTCGGAGCGCTCATATTGGGTGTCTACTTCTTGTCCGCTGGTTAAATCGACTGATTGCTGAGGCACGAGGGTGGTGGCAATCGGTTTCATGGCCACACGCATAATTAATGGCTGGCCGTTGCTGATGCCGCCTTCCAGCCCGCCAGAGCGGTCGGTAGGGCGGGTGAGTTCTTTTCCCTTTAAACGAATAGCGTCGTGAGCGCGGGTGCCGGGTAGGCGCGCATTTTCGAAAGCGTCGCCAAACTCGATGCCTTTCATGGCTTGCACCGAGAGCAGGGCGGCGCTTAATCGGGCTTCGAGGCGGGTATCCCACTGCGCGAAAGAACCTAGCCCAACGGGTAAGCCTATGGCTACAATTTCAATAATCCCGCCCAGCGTGTCACGTTCTTGCATGATTTGTTTGATGCGCGCTTGCATTTTGGTGGCCGAAGCCTCGTCTGGGCAGGCGACATCATTGAATAAAGCCAGTTCGGCTCGTTTTTCAAGGGGAATATGGTCTAAGGTAGCATCAATTTCTCCAATCGAACGGACATAGCCGCCAATGGAAATGCCAAATTCAGCGAGGAAATGCTTGCAGACTGCTCCGGCGGCCACCCGAGCGGCGGTTTCTCGGGCAGAGGCCCGTTCTAGCGAAGGGCGCAGGTCATCATAGCCGTATTTAACCGCTCCGGTTAAATCGGCATGGCCCGGGCGCGGGATGGTGAACGCTTTGATTGGTTTGCCTTTCCATTTAATATGGTCTGCGTTTTGAATTTGCAGCGAAATAGGTCCGCCAGTGGTTTGGTTTTTTAGTACACCTGAAAGGATTTCGGCTGTATCGTGCTCGATTTTCATGCGGCCGCCTGAGCCAGCCCCAAACTGGCGTCGAGCCAACTGCTGATTAATTAAATCGGTGCTGATGGGTAGGCCCGCAGGTATGCCATCCAGTATTACAGTGAGCGCAGGTCCATGTGATTCTCCTGCGGTTAAAAATCGGATGTGATTCATCATAAAGTCTCTTTTTCTAAAATGGGCATGGCTTGCTCTATTCGTTGCAGCGCTGCTTCTAAAACACTTTCTGGAGATGTAAACGCCAGCCGCACATACCCTTCTCCGCTTTTGCCAAAGACAGTGCCGGGCGTTAAGCTGACACGAGCGGTTTCTAATAAGCGATTGGTGAAATCAACCGATTTCATTTTAATTGGCAGTTTAAGCCATAAATACAACGCACCTTTCGGAGAGTCTATTTCCCAGCCCAGTTGATTTAATCGATTAACCAGCAGGTTTCGCCGCTTGGCATAAATTCCGTTTCTTCCGGCTAACCAACTTTGGTCACCGGTCAAGGCTGCAATCGCGGCATCAATCGCCGGTTTGAATCCGCCAGAAGAAACATTGGCTTGCACATTTCCAAGCGAGCGAATCACAGCTGGGTTGCCGACTGCCACAGCCATTCGCCAGCCTGCCATATTGTGCGATTTTGAGAGTGTATTAAATTCAATGGCTACCTCCTCAGCACCTGCGATTTCTAAAATAGAAGGCGCTCGAAAACCATCAAATGTAACTTGCGTGTAAGCACAATCGGCAACGATGATTAAATCATGTTTGCGAGCAAACTCAATTGCTTTTTTGTAGTAATCTAAATCAGCCACGGCCGAAGTGGGATTATTTGGGTAATTTAGCCACAGCAAGCGTGCTCGGCTTAACACTTCAGCAGGGATGTTTTCTAAATCGGGCAAGAATCCATTTTCTTTAATTAAAGGCATAAAGTAGAGTTGTGCGCCAGCAAACAAAGCCCCGCGGGCATAGGTCATATAACTGGGGTCTGGCACCAAGGCAATGTCTCCGGCTTCAAGCAGCGCCTGCGAAAGGTGAAAAATACCTTCTTTTGAACCGAGGGTTGTAAAAATTTGCATGTCTGGGTTAATAGTTACATTGTAGGTTTCTTTGTAATTTTCTGCCCAAGCTTGCCTTAAGGCCAATTCCCCTTTAACAGGTTGGTAGCCATGGTGGTCAGGGTTTTGAGCAGATTTAATTAACGCATCCACAATGTGTTGAGCGGGCGGTAAATCCGGCGAGCCAACATCCAGCCGAATAATCGGCAGACCGTCGTTTTTGATAGTTTGCAAACGGGCGTCTAAGTCCGCATAAAAGTGATCTGCTAAATGAGTGGTACGGGCAGAGGATGTTTTCATTAATTAATCGCTCTTTTCATGGCGGCGCGATCGGCGGGTTGGTTGGTCCATAGTTCAAATGCCAAAGCGGCTTGTTCAATCAGCATGCCTAAACCATTTGTAGCCTTTAATCCGGCGGCGCGGGCTAGCTTCATTAAACGGGTTTCGGCGGGGTTGTAAATCAAATCGTACACAAACGCGCCTGCCGGAAAATCCCCTTGCCAAGCGCAACCGTCTTCGTAGGGGTGCATGCCTAACGGGGTGGTATTAACAATTAAATCATAATGCTCATTTGTTGCTTGATGCAATTCGAGCGCCTGTGCCAGCCCAAAGCTTGCTACCAGTTTAGTAGCTTGTTCTAACCTGCGAGCGGCTACCGTTACCCGCCAACCGGCTGTTTTGAGTGCAAAAACAACCGCTCTGGCTGACCCGCCAGCCCCTAACACCAGACATTTTTCACCTTTAATTAATTGCTTTTCTAAATCAGCCATAAAACCCGCTGCATCTGTATTGTCTCCAATTAATTGTCCGTTTTTTAAATAAAGGGTATTCACCGCGCCAATGGCTTGCGCGCTGGGGCTTAATTGGTCTAAAAACGGAATGACAGTTTGTTTATGAGGAATGGTTACATTTAATCCGTTAATTTCTTGGCTACGAATTTTGTTAATTAAACTTTCTAAGCCTTTGCTGTCAGCTGGATTAATGGGATACAAGTCATAAGAGCCTGTCAGCTGGGCGGCGGCTAAAGCGGCGGTATGCAGCTGGGGGGAGAAGCTGTGCGAGAGCGGGTAACCTATCAGCCCGAGAGAATATTCTTTCTTCATCTTAATTGCTCTAGCACTTCAAAAAAATTGGGGAAGGTTTTAGAAACGCAAGCAGGGTCTTTAATTTGAATGCCGTTTTCTCTTAAACCAATTAAAGAAAAAGCCATGGCCATACGGTGGTCTTTGTAGGTGGCAATGCTAGCAGGCTGAATGGTTTGGCAGGGGTAAATGGTTAATCCGTCGGAGTGTTCTTCTACTTGTATACCTAGCTTAATTAATTCCGTGCAAGTGGCAGCGATGCGGTCGGTTTCTTTTACGCGCGCCGAGGCAATGCCACGGATGCGGGTGGGGCTGGTTGCGAAGGGGGCGATGATGGCCAGGGTTTGGGCGGTGTCTGGGATGTCACGCATGTCGATGTCGATGCCATTTAAGGCGCGGACACTGGTAACCGTAATGCTATTTTGGGCGTGTGTAATGCTTAAGCCCATGCTTTTTAACACATCTAAAAAGGCAATATCCCCTTGCAGGCTGGGGCGGGTGATATTCTCGACGGTTACACTGCCGCCGCAAATGGCTGGCGCGGCGAAGAAGTAGGAAGCGGCAGAAGCGTCTGATTCGATGGTGTAGGTTGGCTGGGCTTGGTATTTTCCTTGCGGAATGAAAAAATGTTGAAAATTATTGTGCTGAGCAGAAATGCCAAACTGCTGCATGATGTGGAGAGTCATTTCGACATAGGGTTGCGAGTTAAGTTGGCCTATTACCTCAATTTCGAGCGGGGTTTTGGCATACGGGGCGACCATGAGTAAAGCGGATAAAAACTGGCTAGAGATGTTGCCAGCTACGGTTGTTTTGCCACCCCTTAATCCGTTGGCTTTAATCGTGACCGGCGGGCAATTGGTAGGAGAATTAATCTCAACGCCAAGTTGCTGCAAGGCGTTAATTAAATCGCCGAGCGGGCGTTCGCGCATACGGGTGTCGCCGTCAAGTTTGTATGAACCCGTTCCCAGCGCGAGAAAAGCGCTCAGGAAACGGGCGGCGGTGCCAGCATTTCCGATATAGAGTTCCGCTGATTTGGCGGGAATATGGCCGCCTAAACCAGTGATGTTAATTTGGCGGGCGGCTTCATCCGTATTCATTAAAAAGCCAAGTTGTTTTAGTGCTGCAATAAAAAAAAGCGAGTCGTCTGAAAAAAGGGCGTTTTGCAGGGTAGATTCACCGTTGGCCAAGGCGGCCAAAAGTAGGGCGCGGTTGGTAAGTGATTTTGAACCCGGCACGCGAACGCTGGCTTGTAGCGGGTGTGAAATGGGTTGAATAGCCAGAGTTTGCATGATGAATTAAACGGGTTCTTTGTGGTGTTGGGGTACGGTACGCCCAATGGCTTCGGCGATTAATTTGACTTGGCGAACCATCTCTGCGAATTGCTCGGGGCGCATGGACTGTGCCCCGTCTGAAACGGCATCTTCGGGGTGAGGGTGAATTTCGACGATTAAACCGTCTGCTCCGGCGGCGATGGCAGCCCGCGCGATGGCAGCGACATATTCCGTTTTGCCGGTGGAGTGGCTGGGGTCTAAGAAAACGGGTAAATGCGTTTGAGATTTAAGCACTGGCAGGGCGTTTATATCGGTGGTGTTGCGGGTGGATGTTTCGAAGGTACGAATGCCGCGTTCACATAAAATGACGCGCCGATTGCCGTTGGACATAATGTATTCGGAAGCCATGAGTAGTTCTTCGGTGGTGGCAGATAAGCCGCGTTTGAGCAAAATGGGGCGTTCGGTTTTGCCAACTGCGAGGAGCAGATTGTAATTTTGCATGTTGCGCGCACCAATTTGAAGCACGTCAGCATATTTTGAGACCAAGCCCACTTGTTCGGGCGCCATTACTTCTGTTACCACTGGCAAGCCAGTGATTTCTCGGGCTTCGGCGAGAATTTCTAGACCGGCTTCGCCCATGCCTTGGAAGGCATAAGGGGATGTACGCGGTTTAAAGGCTCCGCCGCGTAGGGCGTGCCCACCGGCTTCTTTGACGGCGTGGGCTGCTTCTAACAGTTGCTGGCGGCTTTCTACCGAGCAGGGTCCGGCGATGATTAAGATTTCGTTTGTGCCAACCCGTACCCCGTTGATATTAAACTCGGTATTGGCAGGCTGAAATTGGCGGGAAGCCAATTTGTAGGGTTTTGAGATACGGACAACATCTTCAACGCCGGGCAATACCCCCAGCGCGCGCGGGTCTACCTCGCGGATGTCTCCGACCACAGCAATAACGGTTCTTTCGATGCCGCGGGTGAAGTGGGCTTGTAAGCCCATGGTTTCAACATGAGAAATGGCAGAAGCGATTTCTTCTTGTGTTGCATCAGGACGCATAATAATCATCATATTCTTTCTCCTCCAGAGAAATAATTACTGGTTAATTAAATTTTAGATTAGGTTTCTTTCACAAGGTCTGGGCGTAGGGAAACGGCCTCGCGTAAGTAAATGTGATTAATTTGACTTTGCTGTAAATCGGTGTTCCACTGAATTAACAAGCGTACGCAAGATTTTAAGCTGTTTGGAACATCAATTTCAACGGAGCAAAGCAATGGCACTTGTCCCCAGCCCAAATCGCGGGCAGCAAGCGCGGGGTAGGCTGCGTTTAAATCAGGCGTTAGGGTAAAGAAAATATTACAAATTTCGGACGGATTTAATTGCGGATTGGCTTTTAAGATTGCGGTTAGTAGCTCGCGGGTCGCCGAAAGGATGGCTTCGGCTGTATTTTCGGTCACGCTGGTTGCCCCGCGAATGCCTCGGATGCTCATAGACTCTCCTTGAAATAAATTAAATAATTAATAAAAAAAGTGCTAGGCTCGTCAGCCTAGCACTTTGGGTAAACA
>CAYOGW010000033.1:0-4505 GCA_964403635.1 uncultured Anaerolineaceae bacterium
GAATCGGAAATTTTGGGTTATCGGCTTGCCCCTGCATTGTTCGGTTCTTTTTTGCCAATACTGATATTTATTTTAATTAAGTTGATATTAAAAAAAGATGACTGGTCGCTGGTTGCAGGGCTTGTGGTTGCATTTGATAACGCGCTTTTGGTGCAAGGGAGAGCCGCCTTACCCGATACGATTTTGATGTTTTTTTGTTTCTTAAATCTAATTTGTTTTATAACGATTTGGCAAGGTGAAGGATCGTTAACAAGAAAAGACACACTATGGTGGAGTTTGTTTGGCATCTCTTTTGGGGCTGCTCTAATGGTTAAGTTTACGGCGGCTTTTTTACTCGTCTTGGTGCCTTTGGCTGCTTTTTCGGTCTGGAGGCGTTCGGGGTGGGTCCGCTCGTTTAGGTTTCTGGCTGCGTATAGCTTCTTAACCGGAATCATGTTTTTGGGGATATGGCAAATTCACTTTTCATTAATTCCCAATTTGGTTGAAGGGCAAGAGTATGGCATTACTGACCAGCACGCGGCCATTTTGCGCGGAGAAGAACAAGTTGATTTTTTGACCAAATATTCTGTTCAATTACAAGATGCGATGGGCTTTATTTCTCGCTGGCATAAAGGGGTTCCAAAATTAAGGCTGGGACAACCAGATGAAATCGGCAGCCCGTGGTACCAATGGCCCTTTGGCGGGCAGGCTATTTCATATCGCTGGCAAACACCAGACAGTGAAAGTTACCGAACGATTTACTTATTGGGAAACCCGGTTACTTGGCTAATTTCGCTATTGGGTGTGTTGGCTGCTTCGGCAACTGTTTTTGCAGATATTTTATTTCGTTTTTTATCTAACGATCTTCGAAAACATTTATACCCTCTGGTTCTATTGTATTGGGGGTATATGGGTGGCATTATGGTCATTGATCGTGTGATGTATCTTTATCATTATTTGCCGCCATTGTTAATTGGGATCATTTTATTTTTTATTATTTTTGAATCGCTCACCATTTTATCTGCACGGACTAAACGTATCTCTGTTTATTTTGGGATTACCTTGCTGATATTGGCTTTTTTAATTTATCTGCCGTTTGTTTATTATCAACCCTTAACCAGAGATGAAATTAAAGCCAGAGATGTTTGGCCTGTTTGGCAGCTGCGTATTGCGGGTGATTGGATTGCAGGTCCGCCTCGTTCTAAAGATAAATAGTTAATTATTGAGCAATCCGTAACGGATGTTTGTATTTAAGGTTAAACTAAAAAGATAAACCGAAAAGGATTAATGATGGCTGAAACCACATCCCATGCGAACAATACAGATCAGCGATTGCTTTTATTAATGCAATTGGTTCAGCGTTTAAGCGTTTCGGCGAACCCAGACGAAGTTTTAAACCGCGTTTTGGATGATGTTTTGGCTGTAACCGGCGCGGAGCGAGGCTTTGTGGCTTGGCCCGAAACGGAAGAAAAGAAAAGTCGTCTACCGGTTGTGCGCGGCTTTTCTGATGATGTGATTACGTCCAGTGTTTTTTTGCATTCACGTGGCGTAGTGAAAAAAGTCTTAGAATCCGGCCAGCCTATCATTACTGATGACGCTCAGTCTGATTCTCGGTTTTCAGCCAACGCCAGCATTATTGGGCTGCATATTCGTTCAATCATGTGTGTACCGCTGGTTCGAAATGAAACAGTTTTAGCCGCTATTTATGTGGATAACCGCGCTCAAAAGGGATTGTTTCAGCAAACGGACTTAGATTTATTAAGTGCCATTGCTGCCAGCGCCGCGACTGCCATCGAAAATTCAAGGTTATATGCCGAAACCCAAGCTCGCTTAAACTCACTTGATTTATTAAGAAAATTAAACCAAGATATTGCATCATCCTTAGAAGTCAGCCAAGTATTAATTCGCTCAGTAGAATCCATTAAACAATTAATTGGCGGGTCAACCGCATCCATCCTAACGGTAGATGGTGACCATTTAACCTTTCGAGTTTCTGTTGGTGAAAAAGCGGTTGATAATCAACCCTTCAAAATTCCTTTAGAGCAAGGTGTTGCCGGGTGGGTTGTTAAAAATAAGCAACCGGTTTTGTTAGATGATGTTGCCAACGACTCAAGATTTTATGGCACATTGGATAAAGCCACTGGCTTTACGACAAAATGTTTAATTGCCGCGCCGCTCATGATTAATGAAAAAGCGATTGGGGTTGTAGAAATATTTAATAAAGAAAACGGCTTTTCTGAGCAAGATTTAGATTTGTTGGTCACATTTTCCGCCAGTGTCGCTATAGCGATTGAAAATGCGCGTCTGTATGAAGAAACACAAGCCCGGCTGGCTACCCTCGACTTGCTCCGCTCCATCAGCCTTGAGATTACCTCCACGCTTGATTTGAACAGAGTGCTATCAGCCACTACCCAAGCAGTTAAAGAATTGCTTGGGGGTACCGCCGCTTCAATTCTCACCGTTATTGGTGATGAACTAGAGTTTCAGGTTGCATTGGGTGATTCTGCATCAAGTATTAAACCGCAACGGGTGCCTATCGGCACAGGTTTGGCGGGTTGGGTGGTAGAGAATAAGAAGCCGGTCATTGTTAACGATGTTAGAAATGACCCGCGTTTTTTTAAGAGTTTTGATAATAATAGCGGCTTCACAACATTATCTTTAATCGCTGTTCCGCTTTTGGTAAATGATACAGCCATTGGCGTGATCGAAGTATTTAATAAGCCAGAAGGCTTTTCGCAAGAAGATTTGGAACTGTTAGAAACCTTTGCTTCCAACGCGGCCTTTGCTTTAGAAAATGCTCGCTTATATCAAGTGGCCGTAGAAAAAGGTCGCTTAGAACGAGAACTACAAGTAGCTCGGCAAGTACAAACCAGCTTTTTGCCAAGAGAAATCCCGACTATTTCTGGTTGGCAATTAGCTGCCCGCTGGATTCCGGCACGAGAAGTAGCCGGTGATTATTATGACTTCATTCCGCTTGGGCATGATGCGGAAAATGGACAGTCCTACGGCATCGCCGTGGCAGATGTGGCAGATAAAGGCATGCCAGCGGCGTTGTTTATGGTAAACGTACGGGCTATTTTACGCGCATCCATGTTTGGCGCGCCGGATATTGCTCATGCGGTATCTCATACGAATACCTTAGCCAGCGCGGATTCTGAAGATGGCATGTTTGTGACGTTGTTTTATTTAAAAGTTGAGCCAAATAATGCACAAGTTGCTTATGTAAATGGGGGGCATAACCCGCCGTTGCTGTTGCGAAAAGGTCAGAAAGAACCTGAGTTATTAACGAGAACAGGCATTGCTCTGGCACTTTTTCCAGATTTAGAATATTCACAAGCTTTAATTAATTTAAATTCAGGTGATTCGATCGTTATGTTTACAGATGGTGTTCCGGATGCTTTAAATGAAAAAGATGAAGAATACGGTATGGAAAGAATGACACAGGTTTATATAAAAAATGCCAATAAGCCCGCAGAGCAGATTTTGGCAGCGATTGAGAATGATTTACAAACGCATGTTGGCGAAGCCAATCGATTTGACGATGTGACGATTGTTGTCCTAAAAAAAGAGTAAATTAAACAGTCGTTCAGGTTTATTTTAATGCGACTAAAGTTGTAGTGTTTTCTAAAATATTTAGTTGGGCTTTGCCATTGGAAAGTTCTTGCAGAGACTGCTTAAATTTGGCAAATTGATCGTTAGGAAATTGAATAGTTAAATTAATTACTTCTGTAAATACCTGCTCTACGATTTCGCCTTGTTGAGCCAAAATCAGAATTTTGACTCTGTCAAACAGAGAATAGTCAATTGTGCATGAGCTAATGCAAACTTCAATTCTGCGGGCACGTGGAGCAACTTTAATTACCTCCTGTGCTGCTTCGGTATAAGCTTTTACCAAACCGCCTGTTCCTAAGAGTGTTCCGCCAAAATAGCGTGTAACCACCAAACAAACATCTCCCAGCCCTGAACCACGTAAGACAGTTAAGATCGGTCTTCCGGCGGTGCCAGCTGGTTCTCCGTCGTCACTGCAAAATTCGGTTACAGAATTACCGAAGCCTATAATGAACGCCGGAACATGATGGCTGGCATCGCTATATCTTTCACGAATCCGTTTAATAAATTCGCGGGCTTCTTCTGTGGTTGTTACGGGGGAGATTGTAGCAATAAAACGAGAGTTTAAGCTGGTTATTTCGCAGCTTGTTTCTGTTGCTGGAATTTCAAACAAGTTTGTTAAAGTTTGTTTACTCATGTTTTAAATAGGGTTGTAAAAACTGCCAGACCTGATTAAGCACATCTTGTGGAGTCAACTCATCGGTAGCCAGCTGCAAATCGGCATGTTCACGAGCATGGCTTAAGCGGCGATTTTGTTCAAGATAATCTCTTTCGAGCCAAAAATCGGCACGTTTTCTTTTAAGGGTTGTTTCAAAGCTGGCATCTAAAAAAATTAACAAATCGGGATTGGCAATTTTTTTCCACATATCCTTTACATACGAGTGTTCTTGGGCAATATGCCGCACCGTAATGCCGCG
>CAYOGW010000033.1:4605-23125 GCA_964403635.1 uncultured Anaerolineaceae bacterium
CGAAGCACCACTTTAATATCGGGGTTCATGCTGCGGGCTTTAACAGCAATTTGTAAATTCATCGCATCGTTTTGAGAGCACATCACGATGGTGCGGGCGCGGGTAACCCCGGCTGCTAGCAAAGCCGCTTCTCGGGTGGCATCATCTTGAATGACGGGGATACCAAGCTCTTGCACAGAATAAATTAAATCGGCAGAGGGGTTTAATTCAATCGCTACAACGGGTTCATCCATGCTGTGCAGGCTCTGAACAACGCGGTACCCTAAGTGCCCAAGGCCAATTAAAACGGTGTGGTTATTAAAGGTGGAGGCAACTGCCATTTCCCACTCCTTGTCTCGAGATTTTCTGTTAAAGAAAAGATAGCCAAAATCTGCCAGTCCAGTTGCTAATGTACTTAATCCAACAATGGGCATAGCAAAAAAGAAAATTTGCAAAATCGAATCTTTTGGAAAATCACCAATGGGTTGAAAAAAAGTTAAAGAAAGGACCAAATAAATTGATTCGGAAAGGCTATAGGTTGCTTCGCCAACCCAGCGCGCGCGCCAATCGTACAGCAACCCGCTGCCAAAGACGCCAATGCTAAAAACAAGAATTGCCATCCGAAATTCTTGTAACAGCAACCAAGTATCTCGAATGGATGCCCGCCACTGCCGCCAACGCGAAATTTTCATAGTTTAATAGGTAATCTAACCGTCATGCGACGAACCTCGTCACCAGTGCGCGGCATAACCCGCAAAATAACCACGCTAATATCATCCACTGGGCGTTGCTCATCTAATTGCATGGCTTGTGAAAGCAGTGCGTCTGCGATTTCTTGGGCGGTGGGGTTGCTTTCTTCTAGCATCCCTCGCAGAGATAATTCTACATCCATCCCTTGGCCACGCCGTGAGCCAGCATGAACCAGACCGTCGGTATAAATAACCACTGTTAATTCAGGTTCGAGTGGAATTTCGGTAATAACAGGGCGGGTGTTCCGCGCAAATCCAATTTGTTCACTGGGGGTATCTAATTTATCTAAATTTTCGCCGCGAGCAATAAAAACTGGGGATGGGTTGTTTCTGACCAAGACCACGGTTTTCGTTTGCATGTCGACAGAGACAATATTTAAGGTAGATGAAACTTTCCCCGCTTTTTCGGTAAATAAAGCGTCTGATGCAGCCCGGGCGGCTGCCCCATCTCGAACGCCTTCCGCGAGTAAGCCAATTACTTTTCTGACAACTTGCATCGAAACAGCTTTCGCCCCTCGTCCAGAAGTTTGACCATCCGCCAACACAACTGACAACCCGCCGTTTGGACGCTCAACTACTTCTAGCGTGTCACCGCTTTCAGAGACGGCATATTTATTGGTTTTGGCGACTGCAATTTGAATTTCCATTAATTCATTCTAACCTGAAAATTAAAAAGGAAGCAACAGTTTGCTATAGTTTAATTAAAAAGGCTGACGAACATTTTATCCGTCAGCCTTTTTTTAATATTTTTTGAAATTAAGCTTCGCTATCAGCGTTTGCTGCTGGGCTTTCTTTTTTGCTGCTTCGTCCGGTTGCCTTTTTAGCTGTTTCAACCAATTCTTTTCCGCGTTCACGAGCCTTCAAGGTAATTTCTTCGCTGCGGCTTCGCGCTTGGGATGCGATTTCTTCACCACGAGCACGGGCTTGCGAAGCAAGTTCTTCTCCGCGGGTACGGGCTAAGGCAGTTAATTCCTCTGCCCGCAATCGAGCATTCAATGCGGCTTCTTCGGCTTGCTTCCATGCCTCTTCTGCTTCCGAAGCAGCGCGGTCACGAATTTCAATGGAACGTTCTTTTAATAAGGTTCGGGTTTCTTCACCGGACTGTGGAGCAAACAACAAGGCTACAACGGCACCGCTTAAGCCTCCAACAATAAAGCCAACTAAAAAAGCGCCAAATTCATCTCTGTCAGACATAATTTAATTTCCTTTCTTACAATTAGTTTTTCTTTAAACCAACTAGGTCAAGCAATTTTTGAATGCCTGCCAAGTAGCTATTAAGTTTTACAACTGGTTCAACCAAGTTCTCGCTGAGAAATTCAGTAGTTCCTCGCAAGGTATTAATGGTTTCATTGGTTGCGTCTAAAATGGGTCTGACTTCGTTATTCAACAAATTAACAAGGCTAGCAAGTTGAATAATAAGTACAACCATCGCCGCGCCAATTAACATTGATTCAAGTGCCATAAAAATGATAAAAATATCTCTAATTTTATCGGTAGGGGCATTGGGTTGAAGAAGCCAAATAACCGCAGCAATTGCTAAAGCAATAATTAAGACAATAATTACTGCGCCTGTGATTACCATTTGTTTTCGTTCGCGTTCAATTTGGGGATCAGGGGTTACTGGCGCGGAACTGGTTGGGTTGGTTGTTTTGTGAGTAGATTCTGAGTGCTGTGACATGTTGTGATTATAGCATACTGAGAATGCGAAAAAGTTTATGGAAAGTAAGATTCAAGAATAAAATTTATTAACAAAATCTAATAGTAGATAGTTTAAAGAAACTTGTTTAATTAAAAAGTCGGTGTGTACACACCGACTTTTTAATTATCGCGATGTAAATTAACCTTTTAAGAACTCGTCTAGCGCGGCTTTACTAATGCGGTAGGCATTGCCAAGTTTTTTGGCTTTTAAATCTCCAGCGGTGATGGCTGCTAGCACGTCTTCTTCTGAAACCCGTAGGATGGAAGCCGCTTCAGCTGGGGTCATCACGTCGGGGGTACCACCCGCGGCGGCAGCTGCGCCAGCCGGTTGAGCGGTTGGCTGCTGGGCTTGATTCGCCATCCCGCCTGCGAGGGATTGATTCATAATGTTGCCAATCCCCATGCCTGCTCCAATACCAGCGGTTAAACCGGCTCCACCGCTTTGATTATTGGCAGCGTCACGCATGGCATCTGCGGCTTGTAGTTGAGTATAAGTTGACATATCTAACATGCCCATGTCCCTTAATTCTTGAGCAGACTTGTCGGATGGTTTTAAGTTTCCGATGTAAAAAGATTTTAAAGTTAAGCCTAGGGCTGCGAAGTCATCTTGAGTTTTGGCTCGTACCCCAGCGCCAATTTCTTCTGTTAAACCAATTAAATCAACCACGCTTTTGGTGGCAGCCGTTTCTCCAAGTAAATCTTGCAGTTTCGAAAGAAGCATGGTTCGTAAGCGTTCTTCAATTTCATTGGTATGAAAACGAGCTTGCTTGCCAACAATGTTGGTTACAAATAATTGAGGGTCGCTTACTTGAAATGAATAAGTACCAAAGCCTTGTAACAAAGCCACGCCCAAACCCATGCCCGGGTTTTTAACAATTATTGGCTGGGGGGTGCCCCATTTACGGGTTGCAAATTCTTTTAGTGAAACAAAATAAACTTCAGCGGGGAAGGGTGTGCGGTCATTAAAGGCTTTGCCAATGAAGTCAATTATTTTTGGAATATTGGCTGTGGCAATCACATGACGTCCCGGACCAAAAACATCTAAAGCCTGCCCATCTCGAAAGAATACGGCGGCTTGACCATCTCGAACAATAACGTTTGAGCCAATGCGATAATCGCCAATCGAGTTGTCATCTGGAAAGCGGTGGACTATTTCGTCCACCATTTCGTCACGATATTCAATTACGTCGAAAATTCTGGCCATTGTTTTCTCCTTAATTAATTAAGAATGCAGTGTTCTATCAAATAGTATAGCGTATGAGATAGGCTGGTACAAGTTTGGAACGTTTAAAGTATACGCGTATTTAATAACAATGTTGCATTTATTTCATTGGTTTGCCGCTCGATTTTGTTTTAAGCAATAGTATTTCTGCCATGATGCTTAAGGCAATTTCTTCAGGGGTTTCTGCTTTTAATTCTAATCCCATTGGAGAGTGAATATTCTCTAAGGCTTCAGGTTTTATTCCTTTTTCAATGAGTTTCTTTGTTGTAGTTGCCCAGCGTTTTTTAGAACCAATGACACCAATATAACCCGCTGTAGAAGTTATCAGACTGGGTAAGCCTTCGATATCAACTTGAATATTTCGGGTGGTCAGTATGAGAGCTGTTTGCGGGTTAATATGAGTCTCTTTAACGAGGTCTGCAAGGGAGCAAATGATATATTCATCTGCGTCAGGAACAAAAGCTGGTGTGCAATACTCTGGACGATCATCTGAAATGATTACCATGTAACCAAGCCACT
This sequence comes from uncultured Anaerolineaceae bacterium, assembly GCA_964403635.1. Taxonomy (GTDB): domain Bacteria; phylum Chloroflexota; class Anaerolineae; order Anaerolineales; family Villigracilaceae; genus JANJTV01. The sequence continues at coordinate 8,773 of CAYOGW010000033.1, forward strand.
TGGCTAAGTGAGCCACCGCTTTGCCAACGTGACCTGCTCCAATAACAATGATTTTTTTAGGCGGCAAAATTGGCTCTACAAAAATTTCCACTTGACCTCCACAAACACCAGGGTCTCCTTGGGTCGGGTCTGCCATTTTGTAATTAAGTTTTTTTGTTTTTTCTTCTTTTATGGCTTGCAAGGCTTCTTGAATGACACGATTTTCTAACTCGCCGCCACCGATGGTTCCTTCAATTTTGCCATCTTCAAAAACGAGCATTTTACTGCCAGTATGCCGAGGGGTTGACCCACTGCTTTCAATGATGGTGCATAAAGCCGCTAACTGGCCAGACTGTTCAATGTCTGCGAGGTGTTGAATGATGGTTTTTTTCATGAATCTGTAATTTTTGGCAAACTGCCTGTAGAAATTTTTGCAGAATGAATGGCGCTTTGTTCATGTTCGTTTGCCATGGTGATAAAAGCGGGGTCGGTATGTTGCTTCATCCATTCGGCAACGGCGCGATGGTATTGTGCGCGGTTACGGTTGGGGATTAAGCTGTAGGCGACATCACGTAAATAGGTGTTTTTAAAAATATATTCTTGTTCATCAGAAAATTGAGAACCGCTTCTGGGAAAGGCGAGTTCTGCGCGGACCAATTGCCTTAAGCCATCCTGAACAAACCGTACTGAAACCGATTCTGGCACATTAATCATTGGGGTTACCCCGTTGCTGGGTTTAGAGCGAACTTGTTCTAAAATGGCACCAACCCAGAAAATTCTACCAACAACCGAGGAGAGCAAGGCAACAGTGCGCGCTTCTCGCGAGAGGTTATCTAACCTGGCTTGTAAAGTTCCGCGTAGCGATTCGGGGATTTGTACCAACAAACGGGTTTGAATTTCGTTTTCAGATAAGTTTTGGTCAAGTAAGCCGGCTTTAATTAAGCTTTTTACAATTTCTTCTAGAAAATAAGGGTTGTTTTCTGCTTTTTGAGCAATTTCATCAAGGATGGGTTTAGAAATGTTAACAAGATCTGGGTAGGCTTTCACGACAGATTCCGCATCCATTTCAAGCGGGGGCAGGTCAATTACCCGAGCTAGGTTTCTCCACTGTGATGCTTGGATGAGAAATTCTGGTCTGCAAGTTGCCAATATAAATATTTGAAGGTTCGCGCCTTCATGCGTAATTAGATAATTAAGTAGTTGGAGGCTTTCTTTATCTGCCCATTGCAAATCATCTAGCAAAATTACCATTTTTCGGCGCGCGGTTATGCGCCTTAGCATTTCGTGGGTTAATTCAAAAATAGATTCTTGTTTCGATTCAATTTCTTTGTCGTCATAAAGCCCAATCATGCTGCCTAGCACGCGTGTTATTTGGCTTCTGTTTTGTAAGGCATCATCATCCCACAGTGCATTAATTTCTTCTGTCCACTTTGAATCATTAAGTTCTAGTGATTCGCCATCCTTCAATCCAAATCGGTTGCGAATCAATTGCCGCCAAAGGTAGTAGGGGATGCGAGACGTTTGTGCCAAACCCCTTGCGGATAGGATATTTACATCTTCTCCTTTTAAATCGAGCACACGCCCAAACTCTAATAACAGGCGGCTTTTGCCAAAACCTACTTCTCCATTGATGAGGGCCATGACAGGGTGAAAGGCTTGAAAAGCAAAGTCGTACAATAGTTGGATTTTACTGATTTCTTGCTCACGCCCAACCATATTGGTGATTAAACTATCTGCGCCCTGATACTGAATTCTCCCGGGTGCGGCTAAATGACCTTCCACCGCATAGGTTTGAATTTTTTCAGTTTTTCCTTTAAGGTAAGTGGGTTCTAGGCGTTTCACCCGAAAGCGGTTTTTCACCATCCGAAGCGTGTTCTCGCCGATAATGACAGTTCCGGCTTCGGCACTTTGCTCCATACGGCTGGCTACGTTTACAGTATCTCCAATAACGGTATATTCATTTTTAATACCTACATAACCCGCAAAGACCAAACCGGTATTAATGCCAACCCGTAATTTTAGTTCTTCTGCACCGGGGATATTGCTGTTTTTGCTAAATTCTTCTACCGCTTTAATTAATTCTAACCCTGTGGCAACCGCGTCTTCAGCATCCTTGTCTGCTGCGAAGGGAGCACCCCAAATGGCCATTACACCATCTCCCAAATGTTTGTCAATATACCCGCCATAGTTTTCAATTACTTTGTCTAACCTGAACCAAATTCCTTTAATTAAATCGCTCACGGTTTCAAAGTCTAATTGTTCAGCTAAGGCTGTAAAGCCTTGAACATCAGCAAAAAGCACTGTTGCAAGGCGTCTTTCTTCAGGGTATCGGTTTGATCCGTGTTCATTGTTCATGCGGGTTTATCATAACTTTTTGTAAGTAGTTTTACATAACTAACTACTTACAGTTTGTTATTTCTCTAGCAAGCCTAATACGGCTGGTAATAGTTGCTTTTTGCGAGAGACAACTCCGTCTGCTTGGCGGGTTCCATCTTGCAGCGGCGGGTAGGGTAGTTCATCTAATATCTGCGGCGGGTTGGAAATTAATAATCGGCTTGTGCCGCGAACAACATCTGTAATTAAAAGCATTGTGAAATCGAAGGCTTTGCTCTCGCGTAGTCCTTCTAATGCGTTGCTCAAATTGGGAATATGCTCGGCAATTGTCATGATATCGGTTACCTCGGCTTGGGCTACCGCAAAGCGGAAACCACCCGCTTCGTAGGTTTTCATATCTGTGCCAACGATTTCTTTTGGGTCTCGGCTGTCTAACCCAGCCCCTGCCGAAAGCAAGGCTTTGCCAAAGGTTTGAAGCGTTTCACCTTTAAGCGGTGATTTTTGGGTGAATGCCCAACGGGATAAGCGGTCTGCGGCTTGGCGATCCCGTTCGGTGGTGGTTGGCGAGGTTAAGATCAGCGTATCTGAAAGCAAGCCACCCAGCAGCATGCCAGCTAAGGCGGGAGGGGCATATAGACCGGCTTCGGCTATTTTTTCGGAAACCAGCGTGGAGGTGGACCCGACCACATCCACTGTGAAGCGGATAGGGGTATGGGTGGATGGATTGCCGAGGCGGTGATGGTCTAAAATTTCAATTAATTCCGCTTCTTCTAAGGCACCAATGGATTGCCGCGGTTCGTTATGATCTACCAAGACCACTTTAATGCGTGGCGGATTAAGGATGTCTTTTTGGTAGCATACGCCAATGTAATGTCCGTTTTCATCCACGATAAAAAAGTCGTTGTGCTGGCTGCGTAAGATACGATTAAGTGAATCGCGAATGAAGGCATTGCTTTGAAATTTGGGCACGGTTTCATCAGCCATATCTCCGCAGGGCATGGCTAAAATTTCGGCTACTTTCATTTCGCTGCGTGGTTTGGGGCCAACCAAATTGCCAAGGAAGTCGAACAGGCTTAAGCCGTTGATAATGCCAAAAGGCAGCCCATCTTCAGTGACGACAGGGGCAACGCCATCAGTGCGGTTGGCAATGTCCCAGGCTTCTCGCAAAGGTTGCTCAGGTAAAACAGGGTTAATGCGGCGCACAACCGATTCAAAGCGTGGAGAAGCATCGGTCATTAAGATAGGACCATCTAATTCGAGTTTTTTGAGAAGCCAAGTGGTTTGTGGGTTATAAGCCCCAGCCCGTGCCGGGATTGCTTCTACGCCGTCTCTTTCTCGCAGGCACCAAGCGTAGCCCATCGCAGCAGCGATTGAGTCGGTGTCGGGGTTAACGTGTCCAATTACATAAACTTTATCCATATTCAAATTACTTTCTGTTTTCAAAATTTGTTATTAAGGCAGCGCCAATTGTACTGGCATACACGATGATTGGGATGATGGCTGTTAGCTCCACTGCGCGATACCCTAGCCACGGAAAGAGCAACCCAACGTTACTCAGTATCGGGAGCCAACCAATAGGAAAGATAAACATAATCATTAAATCGGCCATTTGGTAATAAGGGATAGCAAGTGGCAAAGTAGAAATGACTGCAAAAATTCGGTTTTGCCAAGGCATCTTTATCAATAAGGTTGGCAGCCATAGCAGCAATGAGAAAGCGCCAATTTGTTTCCATAATGTGACGCTGCCCCAATCATTAGCAGGGTTTAATTGATAGGTGTTTAATACATCCAATGGCCAAAGCGGGTAAATGATTAAAGAAAGTAAACCAATAGCAAGCGGAACAATTAATGTTCGGAGTCGATTTGACCAAGCTGTTTCGAAACAGAGCAGCAAAGTAATAGCTGGGATTAGTCCCGTATGATATTTTGATGCTGCGAGTAAAAACCCAAAGCCAGCAAGATTCCATTTTTTGTTACTTAATCCCCACCACATTAATGCCAAACCACCAACAATAACCCCTACAAATTGACCAAAATATAGAATTGCCAGCATGGTGTAGGTAATTAAATTAACCGTGGGATTTCCGCCAAAAACTCTGCTGGCTGCAAAAATAGCAAGGGTAGTAAACCAAGTCCACAGTGTGTAACTCACCTCTAACGGAAGTAAACTCAAGAACTGCCAAACCGGTAAAAACCAATAGGCATAATAATAAAAAGAGAAATCGCCATTGGCAGTATTTAAATAATGCTGAAAATCATAAGCGGCTTGTCCCCCGATATTGACATATCCAAGAAAGATTGTCCCGATGGGAAAAATAAAGCAAATGGCAAGTGCAATAAATTCGCCTAGGCTCAGGCGTTTTAGTAATCTTTGTTTTAAAAGATTTGGTTCTTGTGAAATTAATGTTGGGTTTAGGAAATTAATTAAAGTATTCATCAATTCGGTTATTTTTTAATTAAAAGGTAACGACTAGTTATTCAGTTTCAAAATATTAGCCTTTTAATGCACGCCAAATTTTTTCTGGGGTAATTGGGTTTACGTCCACATCTACTTTTACGGCGTCATACACTGCATTGGCAACAGCGGGCGCAACCCCATCCATTGGAATTTCGGCAACAGCCTTAACCCCAAAGGGATGGCTCGGCTCAAATGTTTCTACAAAAATGGTATCGAGCATGGGCATTTCATGTGACCGGAATAAATGATATCGGTCTAAGTCTTTTTCTCTGGCTTGTCCGGCTCCATCATAGGTCATTTCTTCGCAAACGGCATAACCAAGCGCTTGAGTCATGCCGCCTTCAATTTGGCCGGAAGCCGTTAATGGATTAATAATGATTCCCGAATCGACTGCCATAACCAACTTATCTACGATTAATTCTCCAGTTTCAATATCTACAGTCACTTCAGCAAATTGAGCCGCAAATGGGGGAGGTGAAACGGGTGAAACGTAACTGGCTACCCCCATAATTTGCTCCTGTTCCTGCCGGTGCAAACTATCTAAAGCGATTTCACTAAAAGGCACAGAACGCCCGTCCGCTGCTTTGGCGGCGCTTTCAGCCAAAATAATCTCATCTGTTTCGTTGAGATTAAGCATCAGCCTAGCCCGCTGGCGGATTTTCTCTGCCACAATTTCTGCCGCACGAACAGCCGCTGTGCCAGAAATATATGTGGTGCTAGATGCATACGCCCCTTTATCAAAGGGAGTGAAATCGGTATCTGAAGAATAGGTAATCACATCTTCTAGCGGCGCGCCTAAAACCTCGGCGGCCATTTGAGCAATAACGGTGTCTGATCCGGTGCCTAAATCGGTTGCGCCGACCAGTAAATTAAATGAGCCGTCATCGTTCATCTTAATTGAAGCGCCGCCCATATCTAAATAGGGGATGGCTGTGCCTTGCATAACCATCGCGACACCAATTCCTTTTCTCTTGCTTGGGCGCTGGGGGTCTTGATGCCAATTTATATTGCCAAATTTGCTATCCCAGCCAATGCTGGCTTTGCCTTGTACCACACACTGTTCTAAACCAACGGTATGAATAATTTCAGGCCGTGGTTCACGTCCTTCATTCCAAGCGGTGCTAAAGGGATGATATTCACCCGGATGAATACTGTTTTTTAATCGAAAGGTTAATGGGTCTACGTTTAATGCGCGAGCAATTTTTTCCATTTGACGTTCTACTGCCCAATAGCCTTGCGGAACACCATAGCCGCGGAAAGCTCCCGCTGGCGGAGTATTCGTGTAAACAATATCGGCGTAAAAGCGAATATTCGGTGCTTTTCGATATTCTCCATCGCCCACATAGAGCGCCATGGCTTTGTGCCCCGTGTTGCCAGTTACGGTTAAAGCATGGCAGCCGTAAGCGCCGGTATCCGAAAGCACTTTCATCTCGTTGGCAGTCATGGTGCCATCTTTTTTAACACCGGTTTTCATCCAAATTTTCATGGGGTGACGGGAGCGCGCGCCGATAAATTCTTCTTCACGCGTGTATTCATAGAGTACCGGGCGGCGAGTGGCAATGGTTAAATGGGCGGCAACATCTTCCATCAGCACTTCTTGTTTGCCGCCAAATCCGCCGCCAATGCGCGGTTTAATCACTCGAATTCGTTTGACAGGAATATTGAGCACTGGGGCTAACATGCGGCGAACATGAAACGGCACCTGCGTGCTGGTACGAATTACCAAGCGGTCATCTTCATCCCAATAGGTGATGCAAACATGCGGCTCGATATGGGCTTGCTGTACCTTGGGTACTTCATACACCCCTTCAAAAATATGGTCTGCTTCGGCAAAGCCCTTCTCTACGTCTCCAATGTCAATACGAATTTCAGCGGCTAAATTCTTGGCTGGGTCAGAATCAGCAAAGTTGATAAATTCTGGTTCGTCATGAATTTGGATGGCTTCGGGCTTCATTGAATCGGATGAATTTAAGATGGCTGGCAAAATTTCATACTCCACTTTAATTAATCCGAGCGCTTTTTCTGCTATTTCTGGGCTTTCCGCCGCAATCAAGGCTACCCTGTCACCGACAAAACGCACTTTTTTATCAAGCGAGAAAGTATCAAGCGGGCCAGGGATCGGGTCGCTTTGACCTGCGGTAGAGTAGACCACGCGTGGAATGTCTTGCCAAGTTAATACAGCCGCAACGCCGGGCAAGGCCCGTGCTTGGCTGGCATCAATATGTTTAATTAAGGCATGGGCGTGCGGGCTTCTTAATACCTTTGCATAAAGCATGCCGCGCGGGTCAATATCAGCCGTGAAGGCTGGCTTTCCTTGCACCAGTTTAATGGCATCTACTTTTTTCTCTGGTTTGCCAACGGTTTGCCATTGCTCGGTTTGGGGGGCAAGCACCACTTTGGTAGCCGTTTTGGTTAAGGTATCGGTTAAATTGGAGCCTGAAGGCGCTATGGGTGTTTCTGGCATTGAAAATAAAGTGTTTTCTTGGCCAGGCTCAGCTTCACCGCGCATCACAGCAGCGGCTTGTAAAACAGCCTGCACAGGTTTTAAATAACCCGTACAGCGGCAGAGCACACCTGAGATAGCCTCACGAACTTGGGACTCGCTGGGCTTTGGATTGTTTTGTAATAAGGCTTTGGCAGCCAAAATTTGTGCGGGAGTACAGTAACCGCATTGAATGGCTCCATTTTCCGCGAAGGCTTGCTGTAAGGGGTGTAACCCTTCAGTTTTTCGCCAGCCTTGTTCGGGATGTTCCCCTAAGGATTCGAGGGTAGCAATGAAATGCCCTTCAGCTTGGGCTGTTAAGAGCATACCCGCATTAACGGGTTGTCCGTTAATTAAAACCGTGTCTGAGCCTGTCCAACCATGCTCATCTCCAAATTTAACGCTGTAAAAACCAAGTTTTCGCAAACTGGTTAATAACGTTTCGGCTGGAGGGCAGTCTACTGTATGGGTGGCTCCATTAATCGTTAAGGTTAGGTGCATGATTGCTCCTTTTTAAGCGGAAAGCGCATCGGGGAGGTCTGCCTTCTCGTTGGTATCCCAAAGAGCGGCTTGTAAGTCGTTAATATCTTTCCAGTTGATTTCACGGCTGTCTAGTAGAAAGTCAATTCGGCTGCTTAATTCACCGTAAATATCTTCAGAGAGGGTGTGGTCTGCAAAGAGATGATTAATCACCAGTCTTTGTTGGTTAAGGAATTCACGCCAAGCGGCATCCAGTTCTTCGGCTTGTACTTCGGGGTGCTGATTGAGAATATCTTGAACCGAGTTGGTTAATTCTGAAACATAGGGGTTTAACGCGCCAGAAAGTGTTTCCCAAGCATGTTTTGAGATCATGCCATCTTCATGAATATTCTTCATTTTTTCAAAGGCGGCGCGGGTGGCGGCGGCACGGGCGCGGCGCAGGTCGTACTCTTCGCGGTCTTCTCGTCTTAAGATGACTTTGGTCCACTTGACGAGGCTGCTCATGCTGGCGCCTTGAACCAATAAAGTGAACATAACCAAACCGAAGACCATCGCCCGCAGCTGGTTACTGATTTCTGCGCCCAACGCGCTATGCAACCCTAAAACCAACGCCAGAGAAATAGCACCCCTTAAACCGCCCCAATAGAGAATGTGCTTCCAGCGCAGCGGAATGTTTGAATTGCGTAATAAACCATAGACCACAATTAGGCGGGCTAGCAAAGCCGCTAAAATGCCCCACAAGACAGGAATCCAGTTGGCAATGAGTAGGGGTAAATCGACCACGAAGCCAATTAATAAAAAGACAAAAGAGTTGGCTAAAAAGGACATGAATTCCCAAAAGTTGAAGACCACAATGCGGGTGGTCGGAGACATACCGCGCGGACCGATGTTGCCATTGACAACCCCCGCCGCCACAACTGCCAAAACACCGCTGACATGAATTGATTCGGCGGTGATAAACGCACCATAAGCCAAAACAAAGGTAATGGCAGTTTCAATTAAATGGTCATCTACTCTGGAAATTAAAAAGGAAGCCAAGATGCCAAGAATTAACCCAATGCCCAAGCCTAAGCCAGCGCTTTTAACAAACTCTGCTACACCCTCAATTAAGCTGAAGTGCCCGGTGGCTGCCGCGGCAACAGCGATATTAAAAATAACAATCGCGGTACCGTCATTGAGCAAACTTTCCCCTTCTAGCAAAACTTGCAGCCGCTTTGGCACCCCCAGCGATTTAAATAAAGCAATCACTGCCACAGGGTCTGTGGCTGCAATAATTGCTCCAAAAACAAGCGCGTAACTCATCGGAATCCCTGCGCCGTAAGAAACAATGCCGCCTACCAAAAAAGTAGTCAGCAAAACACCCACAATGGCCAAGGTTAAAATTGGAATAATATTTTGGCGCAGGTCTGGAAAGGGCAAATGAAATGCCGCTTCAAAAATGAGTGGCGGCACCAAGATGCCCATAATTAAAGCTGGCTCAACATCAATATGAAATTGTTCAAATAAAATGGCGATTGCGGTTCCTACCAGCACTAAGCCCACGGTGTAAGGCATTCGCAATCGGCGGGCAACAATGCCTACCAAGGTAGCAACCAGTAATAAAATAACCGCATATTCTTCTATGATAAATATTTCAGACATTTATTGGCTCTCCTGAATACTTTTAAACTGTTGTCGTAAATAATCTAAGGTTTGTTTTTGGTCTTGATGAAGGTACAGCCACGCGTCCCAGCCGTTGGCGGGTGCGCCGTTTAATAAGTGTTTGGCAACGCTATGAATCGAACCGATTAACTCGCCGCAACGAATTTGTCCATTGGCAAGAACTTGCGCCGTCTGGGACCCTTTAAAAAAGTATAACATTTGCCCGGGTTCAAGCAATCCGGCTTCAATTAATAAGCCAAAGGGCACTCGTTTTTGTTTGCGGCGGTCGGTTAATTGAACACTTTCCAGTGGTACAGGCTCTACACTTGCAATTCGTTTTTTGGCAACTTCAACATAGGTTTTGTCTTGTTCAATTCCAATCCAATTTCGCTGTAGTTTCTTCGCTACCGCGCCGGTTGTGCCAGAACCAAAAAATGGATCTAAAACGACATCGTTCGGGTTGCTGGTAGCCAAAATAATGCGGTAGAGCAAGGCTTCTGGCTTTTGGGTAGCGTGGGCTTTTTCTCCGTTTTGTTTAATACGTTCCCCGCCGGTTGCTAAGGGAATGTTCCAGTCTGACCGCATTTGCAAATCGTCATTTAAAGATTTTAAGGCATGGTGATTAAACGAATACCGCGCCCCTTTATTTTTTTGAGCCCAGATTAATGTCTCGTGAGCGTTTGAAAACCGCACCCCGCGAAAGTTTGGCATGGGGTTCGATTTTAGCCAGATGACATCATTTAATATCCAATAGTCTAAGTTTTGTAAAATAGTCCCCACGCGAAAAATGTTATGGTAAGAACCAATTACCCAAAGTGTGCCTGTCTCTTTGAGTACTCGTTTGCAAGCCTTTAGCCAATTTTTTGTAAAAAGGTCATATTCTGCAAAATTGCCAAACTTATCCCAGTCATCGTCCACTGCATCTACTTTGGATAAATTAGGGCGGTAAAGGCTGTTTTGTAGCTGCAAGTTATACGGCGGGTCGGCAAAAATTAAATCTACCGAATTTTCTGGCAGAGAGTCGAGAATTTCGATGCAATCTCCATGCAGCACTTGATTAAGCGGGAGCAGACTCATGGGCTATAGCACTTTATTTAAGGTTAATGCGTGCTTACCTTCTTGGTTTGTTTTTTCAATTGCATCTGCTGCACCGAGCACCACAATTTGACCGTGTTTGTTTAATTCAGCTAACACGCGCGCAAACTGTTTAAAATGCTCTAAGCGGGTGGTTAAAACTTCATCTCGTAAGGCTTGGCGCATTTCATCGGTATAGTTAATTAAATAACGGTTAAGGCTTACCCAGCCTTTGGCATCTGGTAATAAATAGGCATCTAAATCGCCAATGGTGCCAATGATTGATTTTGTCAATTCTTCGTGGCTTAAATCTAGTTCGTTAATAAATTTAACTGTATTGTCATAATTTTCTAGCGTTGGCAAAATATTGGGGTCTCTGTAAGACAAAAAGGTAAATGTCCCAGAGTTCATATCAAAGACGCTAAAACCGCCATAAGCCCCGCCTTGTACGCGCACTTTTTCCCAAAGCCAAGTGGTACCCAAAAAGTTGGTAATCACATTCACCGAGCCATGCGGTTCGTAGCCCAGTTGATATAAATTTGCCCCTTTGCCGACATAATTGACTTGGGCAGGGATGGTTAATCCTTCGTTCGGAAGGTTTTTGGGGAGAGTTGGCTTGAAGGCGGGCTGGCTCACTTTTCGGCTGGGCAGCGCTTCCAAAAAGGAATCAAGCTGAGGGGAGAACGCCGCGAAGGATTCGGCATCGACTGTGACATTGGCAATACTCGTCGAGCGATTAATTAATAGGCGGCGAACTGTTTCCAATTTCTCTAAAACAGAAGGCCAGTCTTGTTCAATTTCATCTGCTAGTTTTCTTAAAAAGAATAAATGCTCGATACCGCCCATTTGTTCTGCTGCCCAATCTGCTTCGCTGAAGCGGGCGCGCAGGCGCGCATTGACCACACGGTGACCATTGGGAATTAAGCTGGCTTCGCTGCGGGCTTTGTCTTCAAGCACCATTTGTTTAAAGCGTTCGCGGTTATCAAACTTGGCAGTTAATAAAACATCTTTAAAAATTGCAAGTAATTGGTTGGCTTTGCTGGAGATGGCTTTACCGCGTAAGAAGAACCACAGCGCCGAATCGCTGCTTTCTCGCACGGTAGAGGTAATCGCCGCAGAGCCAATACCCCCAGTTTGGCTGCCAATGCGCTGGGTTAGCTGAACATAATCTTCTGTTTCAGTACCCATTTGCAGTAAAGCCCGCCCGAGCAAACCGGCATACGGCATTAATTCGGCGGGAAGGTTGTGCAGGTCAAACCCCAAATCAAAATAAACAATCCCGTTGGTAAACAAATCATGAAACAGCACTTTGGTTTCACCGCTTTGGCGAACTTCAATAGGGATGGTTTTAATGGTGGGTTCGATATCTTTTAATTTTAAAGCAGGGATGGTTGCCAGGGCTTCGGGGCTGTCTGGCGTTTCTTGCCGTTGTTTTAGTTCCACTGTCGTTTTAATTAACGCTTCTAACTCGGTTTGGCTTAACCCAGCTCGTACTTTTTCTAAACGTTCTTGCTCTGCTTTTTCTTTGCGCTTGCCTTCCTGCGGGTCTGGGATTAAGTGCAAGGTGGTACGGTGCGGGTTGTTGAGAAAATGGTCTTTAATTAAAGTTTCAAAATAATTGCCTCGGGCGGCCGCGCTTTTAATGGCTTGTAATGGCGCTTCAAAACTCATGCCGTCTAATGGGTTGCCGTCATACAACCAAGTGCTAAGCGCGTTAAGCATTAAAAATAACCCGCGCGGGTAGTGGCCGGTGTTTTGCTCTCGCAGGCGAAATTCGATGGTATTTAAAGAGGCGGCTACCGTTTGCGGGTCAATACCGTTTTTGGCGAGTTCCGCTAAGGTGGTATGAATGACATTCTCCGCTTTTGCCAAATTCTCGTTTAATACGCCTTTTAATCCCGCTGAGAAATATCCCTGCCGCAGCTCTTCTTGGTAGCCGCCAATCACATCTTCGCCCAAGCCAGAGTCGAGCAGGGCTTTTTTAAGCGGAGAAGCCGGTGTTGCCAAGAGAATGTGAGACAAAATAGACAACCCCATGGTGGTTTGCAGGTCTGCTGTTTCTGGCATTAACCAATTAACTGTTAGGTAGCTTTTGGCATCCGGTGAGTCACCTGAGTCGTAGGGGTGGGTGATTTGTTTGGGCTGTGAAAAAGCGGGCTGTAAGGGCAACTGAGAATTAATCTCTTTTTTGTCAAAATCATTTAGCCAAGCATCGAGTAAGGTTAATCGGGCATCTTCTGGGTCATCGCCATAAAAATAGATATAGGCGTTGGAAGGATGGTAATAGTTTTGGTGGAAGGCTTTAAACTCGGCATAGCTTAAATTAGGGATTACTTCTGGGTCGCCGCCGGAATTAAATCCATAAGGGGTATCGGGGTAAATAGATTGTTGAGAGAGTTCACCGAGCAAGTCATCAGGCGAAGAAAGCGCGCCTTTCATCTCATTAAAGACAACGCCTTTATAGGTTAATGGGTCGTTGGGGTTTTCAATTTCGTAGTGCCAGCCTTCTTGCAGCAAGGTGTATTCTGCGATGGTAGGGTAGAGGGTGGCGTCTAAGTAAACATCAATTAAATTATAAAAATCTTGCAGGTTTTGGCTGGCAACAGGGTAACAAGTTTTGTCTGGATAAGTAAAAGCGTTTAAAAAAGTATTTAAAGACCCTTTGACCAGTTCTACAAAAGGTTCTTTTAATGGGTATTTGCGAGAACCACAGAGCACCGAGTGTTCCATAATATGGGCAATGCCATTTGAACTTTGCGGTGGTGTGCGAAAAGTAATGCCGAACACTTTATTTTCGTCAGTGTTGCTGACGGAGAGTAAACGCGCACCGCTTTTTTGGTGTTCAAAGACTTTGACGGTTGCATTAATTTCTGGGATGTGGCGGGTTTCGATTAAAGTAAAAGACATGCTATCTCCGATTAATTAAATTGTTTTACTGCATCTAAGCATCGTTTGGCTAACACGGCGGCAACATCGGCGCGGTATTCAGCAGATGCAATATCATCCGCCGCCTCGTGGCAGGCGTTGCGGGCGGCTTCTTCTACGCCATCTTCTTCGGTGCCGTCTAGGGCAAGGGTTGCGCTTTTACCAAAGCCGCCCAACGCCAAGCGGGTGCGTCCGCTGCTCCATTGGGCAAGGGCGGCGCAAACAAGCGGTCGGTCTGCCGGGGTTTTGGCTACTTGTTCAAAGCTTAATTGGCAATTAAGCGGGATGATAATTTTCGTGATTAATCTCCCGGGCAGGCTGCGCAGGGGCAAGAACTCTCCTAGGCGGACGCTTTTATCAGCATCTCCATCGAGCATTAATTTGGCATCTAAGGCGAGCATGGCACATGCAAAAGTAGAGCGCCCATTGCTGGCCGTCAAAGCGCCAGCCACTGTGGCAAGGTTACGCACATTCAGCGGAGAATCAAGCTTGGTAGCTGCGGATAGCGCTACGGGGCAGCCCGCGTGTAGCTGTAATTGTTCGAGCGTAACACAGGCATCTATTTCTAAAAAATGGTCTTGTTTGCGAATTTCATTTAATCCAAGGGCTTGTAAATCGACCACCGCAATTTCTTGATTTTTATACTCGGGAGAATTAATGGCTGTGCCGCCGCCAAGCGGAATGGTGTTAGCTTGCTCTAAAAGTTTTAAGGCTTCTGCTAAGGTTTTTGGGCGGTAATAGTCAGTTATCATGGCTGGTTCCTCACTTTAAATATTATACTCTGACGAGGAATCAAAAATGCCAACCTGCTGAAGGGCTGGCATTTTAAATTTTAATTAATTTGTTTTGCCATGTGTACCAGCGTAGAGCCTAAATAAGGTTCTTGGCTGGTTTCTTGGTAGCCTAGCTTTTTGTATAGGGCGATGTTTTCAACCATGAGGGCGTTGGTATAGAGCCGAATTTTGTTTAGGCCTGCTTTT
>CAYOGW010000034.1:0-7537 GCA_964403635.1 uncultured Anaerolineaceae bacterium
CGATGCGCGATCACAAAAGAGGTTCTGCCTTTGAGCAAGGTTGCCAGCGCTTTTTGAATAATTTGTTCTGTTTGCGTATCCACAGAGGAAGTGGCTTCGTCTAATATCAAAATGCGCGGCTGGGCCAGCAAGGCCCTCGCAAACGAGATTAGTTGGCGTTGCCCAACACTGAGCAGCGCGCCGCCTTCTTCTACTGTTGTTTCATATCCATTTCTTAACGCCACAATAAATTCGTGCGCGCCTACCGCCTTGGCAGCGGATTCAATTTCCGCTTGGGTAGCATCTAAACGGCCAAAGCGAATGTTCTCTGCGACGGTGCCGTTAAATAAAAAGGGGTCTTGCAGCACAACGCCCATTTGCGCTCTTAGCGATAATTGAGTAACTTCGGTCAGTGGATAGCCATCTACTTTAATGCAGCCGCTGACAGGGTCGTGAAAGCGAGAGAGCAGCTTAATTAAAGTGGTTTTTCCCGCGCCGGTTTCTCCGACCAGCGCGATGGTTTCACCCGTTTTTACCTCTAAATTAATATCGCTTAGCACCGGCGTGGGGTCATCTTTGTAATGAAAGGTAACGTTCTCAAACTGAACACGCCCTTTAATCGGGGGTAAGGCTTGGGCGTCGTCCGCATCCTGCACTTCAATCTCACTATCCAGCAGCGCCAAAATTCTCTCTCCGCCAGCCATAGCCGATTGCAAAGTATCAAAACGGCGAAATAAATCTCGAATCGGTTCAAAAAAGCGGTCGATGTAAAGCACGAAAGCCACCAACACTCCAGCCGTAATCGACTGCCCAAGCACAGCCACGCCCCCAAACCAAATCACAGCCGCCATGGCCAGCGCGCCCAGCACATCCACTACTGGTACAAACAAGGCGGCTACTTTGGCTGCCTGCAAAACCGTTCCGCGGTGATAGCGGTTGGTATATTGGCTAAAGTTTTGATAATTATGGCTTTGACGGCTAAAAGCTTGCACCACCCGCACCCCATTAATATTTTCAGCCAGCACAGAATTAACCCAAGAAATTGCCGCCCGCACCTTTCGGTAAGCGATGCGAGAATTTTTTCTAAAGATGGCGGTGGCTACCCACATGACAGGAATGGTTAAAAATGTAAGCAAAGACAATTGAACATTTAATGCCAGCATGGCAACCATAATGCCGACAATGGCAAAGAGGCTGCGCGCAATGGCTAAAACCGCCCATGTGATGAATTCTCGCAGGGTTTCGACATCATTGATGACACGCGTAATCACCCGTCCCACCGAATAACGGCTAAAGAAACCAAGCGACAGTTGCTGCAAGTGCTCGAATAGCACTTTCCGCAAATTATAAATAACCGACTGACCTACCTTGGCCATTAATATCACCCGAATGTAGGTAAATATCCATTGTGCCAAGGCTGCCAGTAAGTACAAGATCACCGTGTTTTGCAGTGATTGAAGATTGCCAGCCACCAGACCATCGTCGATGGCAACTTTAACCAAATAGGGTCCAGCCACAGCCGCCAAGGTAGAAGCGAGCATTAATATCAAGGCAACCAGCAAAGGCCATTGATACGGTTTAATAAATTGCAGCAAGCGGCGCGCCACTTGCGGGTCGTAGCCTTTGTCGTATAACTCTTCAGATTGGGTCACATAAGCGGGCGGGGTAATTAACGTGTCGCTCATTAAAACTCCTCCCCACGATTTGAATTGACTTCAGCATTTTCTTCTTTTCTATTCTCTAGTGTTTCCATCTCTTCTAAAAACCGATTCTGCTGAACCAATTGCAAATCGTGAATTTCTCGGTATAAACCGCCTTCTTTTAATAACTGCTCATGGCTGCCACGCTGAACAATGCGCCCTTTATCCATTACCAAAATTAAATTGGCACGCCGGACTGTGCTTAAGCGGTGAGCAATGACAAAAGTAGTTCGGCCAGCCATCAGCACATCCAGCGCCTTTTGAATCAATTGCTCGGTTTGCGTATCCACACTCGAAAGCGAATCGTCCAAAATTAAAATTCGCGGGTTCATTAACAAAGCCCGCGCAATAGCAACCCGCTGCCGCTGACCACCACTTAAGGTAATGCCCCGCTCCCCCACCACGGTTTCGTATCCTTGCTCTAACTGCTCAATAAACTCGTGCGCCTGAGCCGCCTTCGCCGCCGCAATCACCTCTTCTTCTGTGGCTTCTGGGCGGCCATAAGCAATGTTGGCACGAATACTGTCTGAAAACAACAAAGAGCTTTGCAGCACCAGTCCAATTTGCTTTCTCAAAGAATACAAATCAAGCCGCCGCACATCTTGGTTGTCCACCAGCACTTGGCCGGTATTGGCGTCATAAAAGCGAGGAATTAAATTAACCAAGGATGTTTTCCCCGAACCAGTTTGCCCAATTAATGCGATAATTTGATTCGGTTCAACCTGCAAGTTGATTCCCTCTAAAGCAACCGTTTTCTCGCCCTGATATTTAAGCGAAACGTTCCGGAACTCCACCTGCCCTTTTAATTCTGGCAGCTTAATCGCATCTGCTGGCGAATTAATTTCAGCCGGGGTTTCTAACACTTCCAACAAGCGTTGCGCGCCTGCGGTGGCTTCTCCGGCGGCATTAACCAACACAGTTAGTTGTTGCGCTGGCGCTGAAAGCATTAATAAATAGGCGTTAAAAGCCACAATTTCACCGATGGTCATTTCTCCTGCCAAAACCATCTGCCCGCCAAACCATAAAATTAATAGTGTGCCAGCCGAAATTAATAAGTTGGTGGTTGGCATCACTTTTGCCCACTCACTGATAACGGTGACGCGGGCTGCATAATATATTTTGTTACTTTCATCGAAACGGTTATTTTCAAAGGCTTCACGGGCGAAGGCTCTAATCACTTGCGCGCCAGAAACATTCTCCTGCAACCGAGAAGATAAATCTCCCAGCGCATGGTCTACAGCAAAAAATAACTTCGTAATTCGTCCGCCAAAATCAAAAGTAATCCATACCAATGGAATCATAGGAATTAAAGAAATTAACGCCAATTGAAAATTGGCTGTTAACATGAGTACCAAAATGCCAATGGTTAACATAAAAAATTGAGCTAATTCAATAATTACATTTCCAGAGAATCGCTCAATGGAACGCACGTCTTCAATACATCGGCTGATTAATTGTCCCGTTTGCGAATGGTCATGATAGGTAAAAGAAAGATATTGAACATGGTCGTACATGTTGTTTCGTAAATCGTAGCCAATATGCGCCGACACCCATTCAGACAAATATCGCTGCGTGCCGCTTAATAATGCAGTGATTAACCCAAGCGTCAATAACAAAAAGGCGGACTGGCTTAAAAAGAGTGTATCTTGCAGAGCCAAGCCCTGATCGACCACATTTTGAATGATGCGCGGCACCGCCAAAGACAGAGCCGTCAAGATGGCTAAATTTAAAAAACTTAAGAAAATTTGCGGCAGATAAGGCTTAATAAAAGCCCTTAGTTTATAAAGGTCAGACATAGTCGTTTTGTGTTATTTTCCAAAAACAGAAAATAACACTTCCATTCCTTTCATCATTGCGGTTTGTTCATCTTCAGTTAAAGTAGAAAACTGGTCATTTAACCATTGGTTGGTAACCGCATAAATCGTGGTGAGGGCTTCTTGCCCAGCAGCCGTTAGGCTTAGGAAAGTTTGCCGCCGATCTTGCGTTGCGTCTTCTTTATTAATTAATCCGCGTTTCACCAAGGCTTCCACCGCCCTGCTGACGGCTGGGCGGCTAATCCTGCCATCTTCGGCGATGGTACTGACCCGATTAAATCCACGCCGAATGCGCCGCAACACCTGAAATTGCTCAACGGTTAAATTAAATTGTTCGGCTGCCGTTTGTCGAACACGGGCGCGCACCTGAAACCAAGCTGGTGGAATACTTTCCCAATATTTCTCTATTAATGGGTTCATAGACTCCTTTTTTAAAATTAGTTAACAGTTGCAACTATTTTATTCCGCTTTTCCAAAGAGTCAAGTTGCAGGTTGTTCGAGTACAATTGCCAAACAAATTAATTAAAGGATTAATAATGATTGTTCAAGTGGTTACTTTAGAAGTTCAGCCTGACCGTTTAAATGAATTCTTAACCGAGGCGCGGCTTAATGTTGCTGAAAGCAAAAAAGAAACTGGTGTTGTTCAGTTTGATTTGTTGCAGCTTGAAAACGAGCCACTCAAATTTATGCTGTACGAGGTTTACAAAAGCAAACAAGCTTTAGAAGCACACCGATTAAGCGGGCATTTTATGCGCTGGATTGAAAAAGGGGTCCCTACCCTTACTGGTGACAGGCAACGATTTATCTATCAAATTGTGGAATAAAAAACTCTCCGTAACGGAGAGTTTTTTATTATTCACGAGAGACAAAAGAACGTGCCAGCAGCAAGGCTAAAATTAATGCGGTAAAGAGAATTAGTCCAACCGCTATATTATTATTTTCTTCTAAAGAAATCGTAATTTCTGGCTCAGGTGTTGGGCTGGCAGTTGGCAAGCTGATAAGCGTTGGAGAAGCAAAAGCAGTAGGCGTTTCAGACACGATCACGGTTGCAGTAGCAGAAGGCGCTGCGGGTGAGTTCGTCGGTAAATCCTTCTTAATTAAAATGACTTCGCCAGGGTAAATAGCATCTGCCTCAGACATGCCATTTAAACTTCTAATTTCTGCCACTGTAACCCCGTAGGTAATGGCAATTAACCACAAGGTTTCGCCACCCTTCACTGTATGAATTAATTTGCCCTCGGCGTTGGGCGTAACCGGAATAACTGTGCTTACTAACGGCGGCGCGTATACCACCGGCGTGCCCACCAACCCCGGGGTGCCGCCTGGTAAGGTTGGTAATGGGTTATTAGACCTTAACGCAACATCAATGACATAGTAAACAGTATCCCCTTTGTAAGCCACGCCAGCGCCGATATCTAACGCCAGCGGATGCAGCATGGTATTTAAATGTGGCGCGTCTCCTTGCCACTCTAAAACGGCATCATAGACTGATTTGCTGGGACCAGCTGTGATATTTTCCGCCCGAATACCCCCCAAAGATAAATCTCCGGCTACCGAGTATCCCGCCGCCAACATGCGCCCGGTTACATTGGAGCCGCCAGCGCCGGTATGAGAAACATTGCCGGTTGCAGCCATATAATCGGCATGCGCTTGCGCCACCCCCATCAAAATGGCATTGGGGGTATAAGGAGCTAACCCGTTTGCCGCGCGCAATTGATTCACCGCCGCGATTAATGAATTTGCATCGGTAACCACACCGCTTGGCTGAGCCTTAACCTGAGCCTTTGGGAAAAATAGAGCAATCATTAAAATAAAAATAAAAAGCGCTTTTTTCATGGTTGGATTGTAAATCTTTTTTGGGAAGTATATAATGATATTAATTAACTATTAATCGCTTTAAGGAGAACCCATGGCAGACAAAATCATTGACCCCCGTTCGTCAGATTCAGATGAATTTGACATCCCCGGCAAACAGCAAATTACCTTAAAATTGCCGCCCGAATTAAAGGCAAAATACAAAGTAAAGAAGAAAGACATCGCACCGCCAAACTCAGCTTTCACTGAAAATGGTGAACAATTTAACATTGAGTGGTTTAACACCTACGAACTTGAATTAACGGGCAAAAAGGGCAGTAAAAAAGTTAATTATGAACTAAAGTTAAAGAAAAAAGGTGATCACTTATTTTTGATGGACGAAAACGGCAGCATTACCCGCCTTAACTTTAGCCCCGCTAACGCCGCTTCAGATGCTGATATTTCAGTCACCTTAGATATCATCGACCCATCCACTGGCTGGGGAACCAAAACCGGTTAACGATTAGCTAAATTTTCCCCAAATTCCTTAATTGCCCGCCGCCATGGAACATTTTCAACCACCATACGGCGGGTATTTTCATCCAAAATTCCGGCGGTGCTTTCTAAAAGCGCCTTGTAACCAAGTTTTAAAAATTGCTCAGCGCGATCATCTTGACTGGCTTGCAAAATATTAAAGCAATCGTAATAGACTCGCAGCGGCTCTTCCGCCCCATCTAAACTGATACCGGCTTCAAAGGCTTCCCAAATCTCATTGACAAATTGGCTGGCTACCCCCAAGCTGCCCGCCGAAAAATTAGCCTGAGCCAAGCCTGCCAGCGCTTCCAACCGCAAATTCGGTTGGTTTAACTCAGCTCGAATATTTACCGACGATACAAAAAATGGTCTCGCTTGTTTGGGTTTGTTTAATAACAACAAGGCATGACCCTGAAAAAAATAAGCCCATGCTTCCGTTGATTTGTCATTCAAGGATTTGGCCAACTGCAACCCTTCCTTGGCATATTCCAAAGCTTGCTTGCCTTGCCCCAAAAATGCAGAAACACTGCTTAAATTAATTAACGCATTGCTTACTGTGTAAAAATTCCCCATTTCGCGAGACATATTTAACGCTTGCATTTGATAGGTAAAAGCCGTTTCAAAATCACCCAGCAATGCAAAGATCCAACCTAAATTACTTAAGACCAACCCTTGTCCAGGGCGGTTACCCATTTTACGAGCCATTTCTAAGGCTTCTAAATAATACGTTCGCGCGGCAACATAATCGGCTGTTTGGGCAGCCAAATTTCCTAAATTATTTAAGGCTTGCGCTTCAACATACAGGTCATTAATTTTGCGCGCCAATGTTAATGCTTGTTGAAAATACTGGTTCGCCACTTCTCGCTCAAACCGTTCTGTTGCTACCAAACCAAGACCATTTAAGATGCCCGCCTGCGATTTTTCTAACCCAGCAGAGACCGATATTTTTAAAGCCTGCTGCCCCACCTGAATGGCTTGATCTAATTGCCCCAAGCGCAGTAAGGCTTGCACCACCGAGTGATTAATATCTACCACCATTTGGGCGTCACCCAGCAAGCCCACTTCGACAGAAACACCGCTTGCCAAATCAATTACTTCTTGCCAGTTTCCGCGCGAGTGGTGGTACGTTATTCGTAAAATTTTAGCCGTTAGGCTTAATCTGCGATCAACAAATTCTTTAGCAAGTGCATCTAACTCATTTAATGTCTTTAGCTGGGCTTCAGCATCCCCCATCGCCGCAAAGACATCATTGAGGTCTTTGAGCAAATTAAATCTTAGTTGGGTTGGAGAAGTTCCACAAAGTGCTAAGGCGCGATTAAGGTAATTTAAACTTTGGGTAAGCTGAAACGCTTGTCGGGCTTGGTCTGCCGCGAGATGCAAAAATGAAAGCGCTTTTTCTTTCAATCCTGCTTGCTCGGCATGATGAGCCAATTCTCCGTAATGCGCTTCAAGTTCATATCCGTAAAGCTTTTCGGTGGCTTCTACCACCAGCTGATGCAATTGCCGTTGCCGTGAGCGAAGCTGCATCGAGTAGGCCGCATCTCGCATTAAGGCATGGCGGAAGATGTAGCGAATTTCGCTTAATTGAATCCAAATTTCTTCAGTGGATGCTTGTTCAATTTTTGGAGACAGGTCTGAATCGTTTAACATATGCTGCAACAAACGCAATTCAAATTCTCTGCCTAACACCGAAGCAGAAAGCACTGTTTCTCGAAC
>CAYOGW010000034.1:7637-13485 GCA_964403635.1 uncultured Anaerolineaceae bacterium
CCTTCAGGGCGGGCGGTACACAAAATGGCCAACGGAAAAGGCTTGGGGGAGTCTGCTTTGAGATGTTTCATCAAAGAAACGAGGAAAGAGCGGCTATCGGCATCGAGCAGGTGGATATCTTCAATTAATAAAACCAGTGGTTTCTGTTGCGATTCAACCCTCAATAATGTTTCAAGCGCAATAAGAGTATTTTCGTAGCGACCCTTGGCGTCTAGCTGCGTGTAGAGCGAATCTTCCCAATAGAAGTTTAATAAGGCGGCGATAAAGGGCTGGGTACGGGTTAGTTCAGTTTTTAGGCTTTCGTCTGTTACGGTTTGGGCTAAAAGATTGAGCTGATTAATTAAATGGGTTAGGTTTTCTTCCTCTGTGGCTTGGTCATCTATTTGAAAGCGATTTTTTAACCAATACCGAAACGGGTTGAAAGCCTCGCGTACGATTTCATCACTTTGGCAAACTGCCCAGTGCGCATCGAGCATTCCTTGTTGTGAAATCATTAATTGGTGAATTAATCGGCTTTTACCAGTGCCAGGTTCTCCAGAAATTACACATAAACCCGCTGGAAGTTTGTTGGTTAAAGGAGATAAAAATTCGCTGATACTTTTTAGTTCTTGCGCACGACCTAAAAATGGCGAACGATAGGTTTGTTCTTGCGCTGTGCGGCGGCTTTTTAACAAAGCTACAACCTGATGTGTTACAAAGCCTTTAAATTTTCGGGTGTCCTTTATTCCAAAGGTGAAGTGTTGTTCCGCGCGGTTGGCGACTTCTGCGTCTACCCAAATTTCTCCAACAGAAGCAGATTTCATCATACGGGCGGCTAACGAAATTCCCCAGCCGTAACCCGTGTAATCTTCTCTGAGCGCCGAGCCAATAAAACCCGCGTAAGCCATTTGGTAACTTACCCCAGCCGAAACTGGAACCCCGCTTATTTTTTGTAGGTCTAATAAAAAATTTAATGCGCGAGAAATATCATTTTCATAAGCAACAGGCGCGCCCCAAAATACTAACAGGTTACAGCCCTTATCACCAAAATCGACTCGTAAAAAAAAGCCGCCATATTTCTCTTGCAGATTAAAAACCTGCTGCATGAAGGCTTGTAAAGCTTGACCGCTTTGCGCTTGTTCGGGGATGTCTACAAAGACACTGACCAATGGGCGAAATTCTCCACGAGCAGAAAGGTTTAAAATTTGCGGCTCTGAAAAGGCAGCGCTATATTCTAGATATTTCTCCTGATTAATTAAATTTCTTGTTCTGTTAGCAGAAACTTGACCTTCTGTTAATTTGAAAAAACCGTCTTTTTCT
Organism: uncultured Anaerolineaceae bacterium; assembly: GCA_964403635.1. Taxonomy (GTDB): domain Bacteria; phylum Chloroflexota; class Anaerolineae; order Anaerolineales; family Villigracilaceae; genus JANJTV01. Next base: position 8,937 of record CAYOGW010000034.1, read on the forward strand.
TCAGTTGAAATCGATGTTTCTACTTGCTTCCAAAAAGGGGCATCCATCCAAATTTCGCCAGGCGCGGCATGATGTTCGGCATGAGCCGATTCATCCATGGCGGGGCCACGGAAACAGTAAGTAGCCCGTTGTTGATTTGCAGAGCGAAATATTTCCCAGGTTGTTTGACCGTAAGACAACCCAATTTTCACCGAAAGAGTAAATTGCCCTAAACTGGTTTGAATGATTGGGTTTTTTAAGAAATGTTCACGAATAAATTGGGCCGCCGAGAGCGCTTGAACAGCGGATTGGCTTTGGGCTTCTTCTAAAAACAAGGCTGTAATGGCATCTCCCGCGTAGCCAACTACAAACCCACCATGCTGATAGACCTGCGAAACCAAAGGCTCAAAAACAGTTTGCATTACATTGGCTAAAATTTCTGAACCAGCATACCCTTCACGACCGAGCGCGTCTGACATGGCTGAAAAACCAGAAAGGTCTACAAACATGGCGGCGACCAATAATTGACCTTGTTGTTGGCCAATCGCATATTGTTTTAGGATAAATTCTGGAACCAACCGGCGGGTGTGGGCTGTAGGATACATTTGTTAATATTGTAGCATTACAGACAATTAAAAGATTACAGGGATTTATGGTTTAATGCAGAGATGACAAATAGCTACCAAATTAGGCTTTGCATGCAATGCGATTTAAGATACCCGCTTGTTGGAGAACACCCCATCGGCGAACGCTGCCCCAATTGTTTTTCAGAGACATCTCTGGTGCTAGGCGCTGAACTAACCCACGAAAACCCCACCGAAAACTTAGTAAAGCCTGATATCCCATTTCATGTATTGCTTGATAATATTCGCTCAGCTTGGAACGTTGGCGCCATTTTAAGATGCGCCGATGGGCTTGGGCTAGAACATGCTTATTTGTGCGGAATCACGCCTCCGGCAGACCAGCCAGCGGTTAAAAAAACCTCGCTCGGAGCAGAATCAAGTGTGGCGTGGTCTCATCATAAAAATAGTCTCACTTTAATTAATCGGTTAAAAGACCAAGGTTTTTATATCCTCGCCTTGGAATTCGCGCCGAACTCCGCGCCAATAGAGCAATGGCAACCGATTAAAACTGAAAAAAGACCGATTGTTTTGGTCTTAGGAAATGAAATAACTGGGATTGACTCACAAATATTAGAGGCTTGTCACGATGCGGTTCACATCAATATGCTAGGCGAAAAACGTTCGCTAAATGTAGCGGTTGCTTTTGCCATTGCCGCTTTTCAATTAATGAAAGAAAACCTTCATTAACCTTTAAGTAACTCTACGCCATTTTCAGCTGATTCTGGCAAGTCTAAAGCTGGCATTTCAGACAACGAATTTAATCCAAAATGTTGTAAAAACTCTGGTGTGGTGCCATACAAAATGGGGCGACCCGGACCTTCGGCACGACCGACTTCTTGCAACAACCCTTTGCTTAATAAGCTCTTCATCACACCGTCACTATTTACACCACGCACCAAATCTACTCCTGGGCGGGTAACCGGCTGTTGATAAGCAATGATCGCCAGCGTTTCTAAGGCAGCGCGGCTTAATTTACTAGTGGCTTCTAGCCCTAAAAAGCGTTCTACTGTTTCAGCCATTTCTGGAGCCGTGGTCAATTGAACTCGTCCCGCATTACGCTGCAGGCGAAGCCCTCGGATTTTTAATATTTCATCTAAATGGGTTAATCCTTTTTCAACCTGAGTAGGAGAAATATCTAAAGCCTGCGCCAACTGACTTGGGGTAACTGGCTCCGATGCCACAAATAAAAGCCCTTCCAACAAGGCGCTTAGTTCAAGCTCTACTAAAGTTTCAGAATCGCTCATGCTATAATTGCTCCGCTCAAAATTTTAGAAATAAGGTTGATGAAATGTTCCAACAAAAAATATTTTATGCCATTTTAGCACTGACCGTTACAACAGTAGCTTGCACCCTGTTTGTAGGCGGACCAGACTACCCCGAAGCTGCTATTCCGGTATCCGAGGAAGCTGTTACAACCCTAGAGCAGCAAATTCAAACAGCAGTAGACCAAAGCCTTCAATCTGGCGTCATCACCATGACCATTAACGAGAGTCAATTAACCTCGCTTTTGGCTTACCGATTACAAGCTGAATCTGAACCTTTTATTACTGAACCACAAGTTTATTTAAGAAACGGTGAAATTCAAATATTTGGTAAAGCCAGCCAAGGCAATTTTGAAGCCAATATTGGGATAGTGATAACAACCAGCATTGATGAAAACGGCAGCCCATTATTAACCGTCAAATCAGTTGATTTTGGACCTTTGCCGGTTCCAGAAGGAATTAACGCCGCCATTGGCTCACTTGTCAGTGAAGCGTTTACAGGTGCTCTTGGCCCAGCTGCAACCGGCTTCAGACTCGAATCAATTGTTATCACAGACGGCATTATGACTCTCACTGGCCGCGTAAAGTAGGCGGATTATACCAGCAACCATTATGCGGCTAAAAAATAAATCGCTTTCGCTGACGCGTATTTTTGCACTTTTTATGCTTGCAGCCGTGTTGATGACGGGTTGTTTTTCGCCGCGCGTATCGCAAAGCACCATTACTATTACAGTAAATATTTCGGTAGACAATCAACAAATTTCTGTCAGTGTGCCGGCCGCGGCAACTGTACAGGATGCAATTAATGCTGCCAATATCACACTCGGCAATTTAGACAAAATTAATCCGCCGCCTTACACCTTACTCAGCGATGGAAGCCAAATTACCATTGTTCGAATTCGAGAAGAGTTTTCAACTCGGCAAGAAACTTTAGCCTTTGAGCGGCAAACAATTCGAAACGAATCGCTGCCCCAAGGTGAAACGCGCTTAATTCAAACTGGCATTAACGGATTACAGGAAATTACAACTCGGCAAGTGTTTGAAGAAGGCCAACTGGTCAGCGATGCTGTTGTCAAAACGGTCATCATTACCCCTGCCCAGCCAGAAATTATCATGGTTGGCGTTCAAGCACCATTTGTACCAATCCCAATCCCTGGTCGGTTGGTCTATATTGCCAGCGGCAACGCGTGGCTTATGGAAGCATCAACAGCGAACCGTAGGCCGCTTGTCACCACTGGCGACCTTGACGGCCGTATTTTAAAGCTCTCTTTAGATGGAAAATGGCTGCTTTTTACCCGTAAAAGCCAAAAACCTGCGGATGAAGAAATTAATACCTTATGGGCATTGAACATTGAAAATCAAAAAGCAGAACCGATTAATTTGCGAACGGCCAACATTATCCACTTTGCAGATTGGGACCCCAAGGCATCTTTAACCATTGTTTACTCAACCGTAGAGCCGAGAACTGCATCCCCAGGCTGGCAAGCCAATAACAACCTATACCGCATGAAATTTGGAGAGAAAGGAGCCTTAGGTGCTCGAGAAAAAATACTCGACGCCAATACCGGCGGTGTTTATGGTTGGTGGGGGACGAACTTTGCATGGTCACCAGATGGTCGCCGTATGGCCTATAGCCGCCCCGATGGAATTGGCTTGGTAAGCTTTCGGGATAAAGAAATGATTAATGTGATGGAGATTACCCCTTTGCAAACGCACAGCGCTTGGGCATTAATCCCTGGGTTTAGCTGGGGGGCAGATTCAGAAACATTATTCTACGTATCGCATCCGCCATCCCAAGGGCTAAGCAACCCAGAAGAATCTCCGTACTTTGACTTAAATGGGATTTCCCTCGTTAGCGGAGCAAATCCGCGCCTTATTAATCAAAGCGGAATGTTTTCTTATCCCAGTGCCTCTCCAGCCATCAACGCTGAAGAAGAGTTTTCTTATCAACTGGCTTATTTACAAGCCCTCCTGCCCACCCAGTCTGATGCAAGCGGTTATCGATTAATGATAATGGACAGAGACGGCTCAAACAAACAAGGACTCTTTCCGCCAGAAGGCTCAACTGGGCTTGAACCCCAGCAACCTATCTGGGCACCTAGCGGCACATCCAATAACAATTCCCTTTTAATTGCAGTATTGTATAAAGGAAATTTATGGTTTATTGATACACTCACCCAAGAAACATATCAAAGCACAGGCGATGGTTTAATCGTTAAAATAGATTGGAAATAATCATGAAATTTTTTGGAGGAACGCAATGCAAATCTTAATTACCGGAGCGGCTGGCTTTTTAGGCTCTCACTTAACAGATAAATTATTAGCCGAAGGACATTCTGTCATCGGTATGGATAACTTCATCACAGGCTCGCCCAATAATATTGCTCACCTAGCCGGTAATGAAAATTTCACCTTTTACAAACACGACGTCTCAGACTACATATTTCTACCCGGCAAAATAGACGCGGTTCTTCATTTTGCTTCCCCCGCAAGCCCAAATCCACAATCTCCATTGGCTTATTTTAATTTACCCATTCAGACCATGAAAGCTGGAGCGCTTGGCACACACAATACACTTGGTGTGGCTAAGGCGCAAGGGGCTCGCTTCTTATTAGCTTCTACCAGTGAAATATATGGCGACCCTCTCGTTCACCCACAAAGCGAAGACTACCCAGGTAATGTAGA
>CAYOGW010000034.1:13585-22992 GCA_964403635.1 uncultured Anaerolineaceae bacterium
GATGACCTCGTGGATGGCATCATCAAACTGCTCTATTCGGATGAGCACATGCCGGTCAACATTGGCAATCCAGTTGAGATGAGCATTTTAGAGTTTGCAGAAGCCATTAATAAAGTAACAGGCAATCAAGCCGGAATTACCTTCGTTTCAGATGCCCGCTCTGCTCGAGACCCGCAAAGGCGCAGACCTGATATCACCCGCGCCCAAAATATTCTAAAGTGGGAACCCAAAGTAAGCCTAGAAGAAGGAATTGAAAAAACCATCCCTTATTTCAAGTCTAAATTAGGGCTTTAAATGGCAAGAATCCTACAGGATTCAGCAGAACGGGTGCGTTTTATTAAATTTGCCGCGGTTGGCACATTTGGCGCAGTGATAGATTTTGGGATTTTTAATCTTTTAAGCTCTTTATTAAAAATTAATCCTATCATAGCAAGCATCATTTCCTTCTGCACAGCCGTTACCAGCAACTTTATTTGGAATCGATACTGGACCTATCCAGAATCACGCTCTAAACCATTAACCACCCAAATTCTCCAATTTTCCTTGGTTAATTTTGCCGGGTTACTCATTCGCACACCAATTTTTGCCATACTAGAACCCTTCTTAGGAAGCGAGTTCTCAACCTTACACATTCAATCTTTCAGCGGCCTTAGCCCAGACTTTTTAGGGCACAACCTAGCCCTTGCCATTGCTGTCGGCGCCGTACTATTATGGAACTTCTTTATTAATCGCTATTGGACGTATGGCGACATAGACAACCCTTAACCCAACAAACAAACTATAATAAATTATGACTACCGGAACAATTATTCCTTTATTTAGCAGCCACGGAGAAGTCGAGGCTTATCTCGTCTACCCATACATCTTTAATCGCCAAGGAGAGTGGATTGGTTTCGTAACCCCGCAACGAGATGTTCACTCAGTATTAGGTTTTTATGTTGGTCAATTAACCAGCGAAAGACGGGTTATTCGAAAGCGCTCTCTGGATGATGAAAAACCCCGGCTGGCTCCCCCTCAAGCGCCTGCCCGTTTAAGAGTTCCTCCAAACTCCCCGCTACCTCCCTTAATGGGAGACCTGCCTCATAGCTTAGTGGACGTCTTCGAAGAAGAACCTCAACTGTTACACACGCGCGATTCAGGTGAAATGCGCCAAGATATGGATTAATAAGCATGAATAACTTACAACCGAAACCCATTCGTGCCTCACGTGTAACCCTTGCTCAATTAATGCAGCCTGAACACGCCAACAACCTCGGGAACGTTCACGGCGGTTGGATTATGAAGTTAGTCGATGAAGCAGGTGCCTTAGCCTGCATGCGGCACGCCCAAAGACGGGTGGTAACTGTGGCCGTAGATAGCATGACCTTCCGAGAACCAATCCGCATTGGAGATTTGGTAACGTTCACCGCCCAAGTCAGCTACACTGGAAGAACATCGATTGAAGCGGAAGTACATGTGGAAGCCGAAAACCCCGTTACTGGTGAAAAAACACACACCAATAACGCCTATTTAGTCTATGTAGCACTAGACGATTCCGGCAATGCAGTTCCCATCCCGCCCATTCTTGCAGAAAACGAAGAAGACCTTGCTCGACTGGAAAAAGGGAAGCAAAGACAAGCCCAACGCTTGGCAAGAAGAGAATAAAAATGGAAACAAAGCAAACTTCTCTAGAAAACTCACAACCCGAACCAAAAGACACAGGCGAACTGAATACATCGTTTCGTTCTCTGCGGGAATTACTAGAGAAAGCCTCACACAAAGCCTTTACAACCGGTTATGACCATATGGGCGATTCGGGTATTGCTGATTCGCTGCCTTTTCCGTTTTTAGCCATTGTAGGGCAATACGAAATGAAGCTAGCACTTCTACTCAGCTTAATTAATCCAAATGTGAGTGGCATTTTATTAATTGGCCCACGCGGAACCGGCAAAACCACCGCTGTAAGAAGTTTAACCAACATGCTTCCCATGGTAGAACGAAGCACTTGTTTTTACGGCTGCTTACCCGAAGACATCGAAACAGGTGGAATAGATGCTGTCTGCCCAGAATGCGCAGCAAAATATGGGCGCGGTGAATCATTGACGGCGCCCGACCGCGTTCGACTGGTTGAACTACCCATCAATTCTCAAATTGAAGATGTAGTTGGGGGCTTAGACGAACGCAACGCGAGCCACGAGCGGCACCGTTTAAAGCGTGGCATCTTAGCCCAATCCGATCGCAACTTACTTTACATTGATGAAATTAATTTACTGGGAGACGATATTGTAGATGCCATCTTAGATGCCGCTGCTCAGGGTACTTACACCGTTCGGCGCGGCTCCATTTCGTCAACCTATCGCGCTCGCTTCGTTTTAATCGGCTCTATGAATCCCGAAGAGGGGCGCTTAAGACCCCAAATCTTAGACCGCTTTGGCTTGCGTGTTATCGTGCGCGGGTTAGATACCCCCGCCGAAAGGCTCGAAGCATACCGGCGTGTACAAGCTTATATCCAAAATCCGCGCATTCTAATTCAACAATTTATGCCAGAAATTACCGCCGCCAGCGCCGAAATTCAAGAAGCCCGCAAACTGCTCAAACAAGTAACCATCCCAGATAAAGTTGCTAAAAAAGGGATTAAATTAGTTCAAGACATGAAAATTGATTCGCTGCGCGCGGAAATAACTTGGTTCGAAGCAGCGCGCGCATACGCCGCCGCAGATGCCCGCGCAACCGTAACCGAAAGTGATTTGCTCATTATTGCCCCCATGGCCTTGCGATTAAGACGTTCTGACTTTATGAACAACTATTTTGACAACCAAAGTGGTGAAGAAACTGAATTGCTGAATAAATTAAAAACATTTTCAAAAAGCAAAAAATAAATGGCTTCTCCCCAATTCATAAACAGATTACAACTGAGTGTTCGTAAACACCAGCTAATTATTATCTTGTTGCTTATTCAAATCCTCGTAGGGATTTTTACCTTTCAGGAGTATGGCTTAAGCTGGGATGAACCCTATTTTTATGATTACGCAAACCAAGTTCCGATCGCCTATTCCAGCGAGGCGTGGTTCAACCCCCACTTTGATTTTAATCAAATATACGGTGTCAGCGCCGAAGACCATAAATTCTATGGCCCGGCCTACTTACTACTCGCCCGTCCCATCCAGCAACTCATTCAACTCAGCGGAGCAGATTTTGCTTCGGCATGGCACTTGGTTAATTTCTTTTGCTTCACACTTGGCATACTCATTTTTTATTTATTTTGCATTCGCTGGTTATCCCCTTCCGCCTCCTTTGCCGCCAGCGTTTTCTTAAGCGTGCAACCTTTACTCTTCGGTCACGCCTTCATTAATCCCAAAGATATTCCTTTTATGGTTTTCTTCATGGCTTCCGTTTTTAGCGGAATCCGCGTGGTTGATTTGCTCAATACCGAAAACGGAAAAACACCTTGGGGTAACCTGCTCGTGGCCTCCATCGTATTAGGCTTAACCGCCGCGATTCGCGTCATCGGGCCACTCGCCGGTATTCTCGTCATCCTTTACGCCTTACCAAATTTAAATAAAAAGCAACTCGCCCCTTTTGTTGTGTATGCCATCACTGCTATGTTGGTAATGTTTATTTTTTGGCCTTATCTTTGGCAAAACCCCTTAGATCGTTTATTTGAAGTACTTCGGCATATGTCGAATAATCCCACTGAGCTAGGTGTACTTTTTGCAGGGCAGGTTTTTCGAGCCAACCAAATGCCTGGTAGTTACTTCCCTACCATGCTGGCATTAACGCTTACTGAACCCACATGGATATTTATTATGGCAGGTTGGTTACGGTTGGCTTGGTTAGCGCGCGGCAATTTAATTAATCAAAAACTGTTGGTGATTTTTTCGTTGTGGTTTGGTTTGTTATTTTTCTATATTGTTTTAAGCCGTCCAGCCGTTTACGATGGTATTCGCCATTTTTTATTTATTTTGCCCCCATTGTTTGTTTTTGTTGGTTTCGCGTTTGAATGGCTATTGAATAAGTTACCTCGCTTCTTTTTTGGGGGGATATTATTAGCATGCCTGCTGCCGGGATTAATCGGCATCTGGAGTTTATTCCCGTACCCGTATGCTTACTACAACCAGTTTACGGGCGGCACCCAAGGCGCATACCATGTTTACGAAACTGATTACTGGCTGACCTGTTACAAAGAAGCCATCACATGGTTAAGAAATAATCGACCCGCCGCAACAATTTATATTCAACGCGAGTTTGAAGTAGCCAACTATTATGCCGATGGCTTAACGATTCTGCCTCTTTCGGGGCAAGAAACTTTTAATGCTGGAGATTTAATTCTTTTTTCTACAAGAGCAAATTTAGACAAGCGTTCTACCTTGCGTGGGCTTCCTACTTTAAAAAGCTTTGGCCGCGAAGGAGCAGTTTTTTGTTTAATTAAAGAGTATGTTAAACCTTAATTAACGCTGGCGTAAGTAATCATCTAAATCATGCAAATAACGTTCGGCAAACTCAAATATCACCACATCAGGGTTAGTTTGGTTTATCCAATCTAAGTTGGCAATATTCTGTCCGGTGTAATGCGGCACAAATACAGCATTACGAAAATGCATCGCCAGCAAATCCCTTAATCGAAAACCATACGAATCGTGATACATCACCAAGCTTGGCAGTTCGTTGTTAGGCACCCAAGACATCAGAATTTGCCTGCCACCAGCCAAAGCAATTTGGCGAAAATGGGCTGGGGTTTTATTAATGAAACTGAAATAATAAGGGGTTTCTACTGGAGATACAGCCCCAATATTTTGAACCAAATCGAACCTGCGCGGTTGATCCTCTTTAAATTCAAACTCGCTGTCACCATACACTGGGATAGTCTCTAATTGCTGACTTAATCGCTGAATAATGGCTTGATAGCTTAAATAAATACCATAATCATTCCAATGGGTGTCGGTTTTGTAAAAAACATCTCGCTCTAGTCTTCCACTGGTAAGAACGGGTCTTAAATCAATTAAAATTGGTGGACCATTTTCTTCTAGCAATGCAGTTAATTGCTCCAATCGAGAAGAATCTGATAAAGGCTGAATCAATTCTGGCACTTTATCTGCATAGATGGTTTGCTTATTGGGGACAATCACCAAAATTAAAATCTTATTCTTATTTGTTAGGCGTTGGTTCAATTTTTCTAACCCAACCCGAATATTTTTCAATTGTTCTTCGTTAATCTGAAAAGTATTTTGGTAATCATCCATCGTTCGTTCAGCTGTATAAAAATACCAGCCGTCTTTGCCCACCAAAACACTCGGAAACACACGATCGCCTAACTTAAGGCGAATATCTGCATAGGTTGAAATTAACCTACTTTGCCCCCACAGATCTCCTTGAAAACCGTTCCAGCCGCCTGAGTAACTTAAAGCAGAAACGATATACAAACCGGTCAAAAAAGCCAGCACAAATACAACAGAATACCTTTTATAGAATTTTTCAAAACGCATCATGAATGAAATCCTTTAAAAAGAAGCGTAAATATTGGGCGCAAAACCTGCTCCCAGTAAAAACGCCAAGGAGAGAACGAACAAAACCGCCAGCGAAGCATCGGCTGTTAATTGAGCAAGCAGGCCCCAGCCCTGCCCGTATTCTGTTATCTTATTCAATAGGCCATGACCTATTTTATTTAATGGAAACAGGAAAATAAGAGCAAAACTCAACGCGATTAAAAAGGTAGGCTCGATAAACGGCAGCGGTGCAGTATTAGAAAAAACCATAGGCGTTATTCCATCTGCATTTCCACTTAAGCGAGCAAAAAATTGCCAAGCAAAATCCATGTTATTTGAGCGAAAAAATACCCAGCCAGCCAACACAACGACAAGGGTGTAGATGGTTTTTAATGGGCGCCACCACAAGTTAATCCAGCGGCCAAGCCAAACCGTTTCAAGTGCTATAAACAGACCGTGGATTAAGCCCCAAGTGATAAAGGTTGGCTTAAGTCCATGCCACATGCCGGTTAGCAAAAAGACGATTAGTATATTAACGGTTTGAAGATAAGCTCGCCCAGATCTATTCCGTTCTAGTGGAAAAAAATCATAGTCGCGAAACCAATTGGACAGGGACATGTGCCAGCGCCGCCATAATACTTTCTACAAAATAAGGCGCGTTGAAGTTTTCTGGCAGGCTCACCCCAGCCATTAACCCCAGCCCCAAAGCCATGTCAGTATACCCAGAGAAATCATAAAAAATTTGTAAAGCATAGGCAATTAAGACCAGCCAAGCAATTTCTGGAGCATAGTTAGGGCTAGACATTTTAAAGGCAGCGTTAACCAAAACAGCCAACTGGTTGGCAATTAAAACCCGTTTAATAAACCCAATTAAAAAACGGCGAATCCCTTTTGCAATTTCATCTGTGTTTGGAGCCAACTGGTCTAAGTTTAGGTTTTTATAAGAAACCAATGGCCCAGAGATTAATTTTGGAAAGAATAACAAGTATGCAGCAAAACGAAAGGGATTACGTTCGGCAGAAATATTTCCTCGCCAAACATCTGATAGATATGAAATGACCTGAAAGGTTACATAAGAAAGCGCCAGCGGAATTTCCCAAGATTTTGTTAATGAGTCGACCCATGTTTCTGAAAAACCATTCACCGCTTTCCACTTAAAAAATATCAGAACGATTAATGCAATTAAAATGCCAAAAAGCCCAAGTCTTCGGCGCTGTGGTTGAGCCATGATTAAGCCCGAAAAATAGCCTGCTACCATTAATAAGCTTATCCAAATTAAGGCGGCGGCCTGCCCCCAAGCCAAAAATAATAAGCTTGAAACTAACAACACATATATTCTATTTTTTTGAGCAGAAATGAGATAAACGGTTAAAAAAATTGGCAAAAACAAAAAAATGAAGGAAGGCTGCAAGAAATCCATTTGGCTCCTAATAAGAAAGCAACATTATAATACCCGCACGCGATTATCCTCTAATTTCATTCATCGATTCGAGAAAAAATGACCTTACGTGTTATATCAGGAAAAGCCAAAGGACGAAAATTAAAAAGTGTGGCAGGTGATACCACCCGCCCCGTAACCGATATGGTGAAAGAGGCTTTATTTAATATTCTTGCTTCAGATGTAATTGACAGCCATTGGTGGGATTTATTTGGCGGGACGGGAGCGATTGGTATTGAAGCGCTTAGCCGTGGGGCAGCTTTTATTCGTTTTAGTGATTTAAACCGATTACCAGTTGAAACCATACAAGATAACTTAAAAACTTGCGGCTTTAGCCAACAAGCCGAAGTAAGACGAGGAAATGCCTTTACCATGCTCTCTGAACCTGCAGACAAAACATTTCACTATATTTTTATTGCTCCGCCGCAATATAAAGAAATGTGGATTGAAGCCTTAAAGCATTTAGATGAAAACCCTAGTTGGCTGGCGGAAGACGCCGAAGTGATTGTGCAAATCCACCCGAGAGAATATCGCAAGTTGGAATTAAATAATTTAGAACAAGTTGAAGAAAGAAAATACGGCAGTACTTTATTACTATTCTTTCAACAAATTTCTGCTTAATTAAATTATGGGCATCTTGGTTCTGTTCTATTGCCTATCTCTCGACCAAAGGCTTCTAAAACCGGCAGCCCGTCCCAATCGGTCGGTTGTATCAAACTCAACGCATAAGCGGTTGTGGCAGCTGTATCCGTTGTATTAATGAGTGACTGAAGAATCAATCCCGGAACAACCCCAGGGCCATTAATAATCCATGGAATGGTCATATCTTCAGCTTGGCGAGAGCCATGCGTTTGATCGTGCCCGCCATGATCGGCTGAAATAATGATCAGCGTATTTTCTAAAATTCCCGCTTCTTTTAATCCATCCAGTAACATGCCAACAGCTTCATCTGCTCGGCGAGCAACACTTAATTGTTCGGCAGAAAGCCAGCCATGTTCATGTCCCATCCCATCTACGAGCGGAAGGTGAATAAAGGCTAAATCAAACCCTTGCATTAATATAGGCACTGCCTGCTCGGCGATAACCACATCTCGGTCATTAATGTAGAGATATTTTTCAGAACTTTCAGGCAATACCAATTGACGCATTTTTTCTTTACCAACAATCATGATTGTTTTCAGTCCGGCTCGATGAGCCAAATCAAATATAGAAGTACCCACGGCGTAACCGCGCTCTGGTATGTACTCGTTCCAATTCACCCCATGCTTAAACGGGCAAACACCTAACAGCATGGAAGCATGCGCCGGAAGGGTCGCGCTGGGGAAAATGGTTTGAGCGGTCATACTAGAAGCGCCCGATACCATAAGCCCTTGCAGAACTGGCATTGGAGCAAGATTAATCACATCCGGTCGTAAGCCATCTACACTGATAATTAATACACGAGCTACCCTTTGCTGGGGTGTAAGGCTTGGCACCACTGTGAATGTCGGTGCGGGCGTAATACTGGGGCGAAGCGTAAGCGTAAGAGAAGGCTCTAGAGAGGGAATAATGGCTGGGGCTGAGCCAGCCGCTGGAGTTTCTAACAAAACATTTGTATTACTTTGAACATTCGGAGAGCAACCCACAATCAAGAGTACAATTAATACGTTCCATTTAATTAAATTCATGCTCACATTTTCCTTTGTCCCAAATTATAAATCCGCAAGTAGTATTAATTTATAGAACAGATAGTGCGTGATAAAATTCTTATTATTCACTTGAGGCCCATCGCATGATGCCATTAAATTTACCTCGCAAAAACCTACCTTCTCCAAAAGAGATTATTCCGCGCGCCTTTCCAGGTGTTTCGGAATTAGAGTTGGATGAATTAATTACGCGCAGCAAAGTAAATAATTATCCAGCCAATACGGTTTTGTGCGAAGAAGGCCGCATTGAAGATAAGTTTTATATTTTATTAGATGGCGAAGTGAGTGTTTCGAAGACTATTAATAATGTGGAACAACGCTTATTAAAAACACTTGAAGCCGGTGATTTTTTTGGCGAAATGGCATTAATCCATAACGCACCACGCGCCGCGACTGTTTCTACCACCACTTTGGTTACCGTTTTAGAAATAGACAAAGAAAACTTTAATCGTGTATTGCAGCGCTCTAGCAATATCTCTATGGCGATGGTACGCGAAATTTCTAGCCGTTTACGCGAAAACGATGAAATGGCCATTGAAGATTTAAAGATGCGGGCGGCAGAATTGGCGGAGGCATACCAAAAATTAGCAGAACAAGAACTAGCCCGCCGCGAATTTTTAACCAACATTGCCCACGAATTAAGAACCCCTTTAATGGCGGCGGGTGGTTTTTTACAATTACTTCAAAAAGGGGTGATTTTGCCAGACAAACTCCCCGCCACCATTGATACGGTTGCCCGGAATATCGGTCAGATTACAACTCTGGTAAATGATATTCTTTTCTTGCAAGAGATGGATTTAATTCTGCCGAAATTTCAGCCGG